>JAGADU010000005.1 GCA_017613435.1 Lachnospiraceae bacterium
GAAGATATCGAAGAAACCGAATAACAAAATAAATTAAACTAAAAGAGAGTTATGGACATTATTAAAGAATTATCCAACAGTAAAAAGATTGCCGTATCGGGGCATATAAGTCCCGACGGGGATTCTATTGGGTCTTGCATTGCCATGACTCTCTATTTGCGTAAAAGATTTCCCGACAAAGACATAAGACTTTTCCTCGAAGAAATTCCCGACTGTTTTAAGGGAATAGAGGGTGCGGAAATCATCGATTCGACTTTTGAAGGCATGGAACCCGACACATACATTCTTATAGATACAGAGCCCGAAAGAATGGGCCCGGGCGAAAAACTTTTCAAGAAAGCCGGTTTAACAATTAACATAGACCATCATTTAAGCAACGCTGCGGGAAGGGGAGACATAAATTTTATTGATGTCAACGCTTCGAGCGCTGCAGAGCTTGTTTACAGACTGATTGATGTTTCGTACCTTGATAAAACCATTGCAACCTGGATTTATCTCGGTATAGTTCACGATACCGGAGTTTTCAAATTTCCCGCAACATCGCCCGAGACCATGAGAATTGCAGCGAGACTCATGGAAGAGAACATCAACTGCCAGTATCTTGTGGATACTACCTTTTATGAGAAAACCTATGCGCAGAACCTTGCATGTGCGAGAATAGTGCTCAATTCAAAGGTTTATTTAGGCGGAAAAGTTATAGTCGGAAGCATTTCGAGAAAAGAAATGACCGAGCACAATATAGTTAAAAACGATTTTGAAGGCGTTATCAATCAGCTTAGAATCACAACAGGAACCGAAGTTGCCATATTTATGTATCCGATGAACGATTCCACGATTAAAGTATCCTTAAGATCCAAGGAAAAAGTGGATGTGTCAAAACTCTGCGGTTTGTTCGGCGGCGGAGGACATGTAAGGGCAGCAGGCTTTTACTACAAGGGAAGCGAAGAAGAAATTATCAATTCTCTTTTGGATTTGCTTTCAATGGAAGATTTGTGATTTACCGAATAAAAAAAGAAGAATATAATATTACCTGAAAGACATAAGGAATGGAAATATTTAAAGAAATTCCAAAATTAAAAAACAAAACCTGCATCAGCATCGGGAAATTCGACGGAGTCCATTTAGGACATGTTACCCTCCTTGAAGAACTCGCGCTGACGAGCGAATTAAATGAATGCGAATCGGTTGTTTTTACATTTGATCCGAATCCCGAAGATTATTTCAGCGGAAATGAACTTTTGCATCTTAATACAAAGGGTGAGATAATATCACAGATGGAAGAAATCGGCATCGACAATCTTGTCAGAGTTCCTTTTGAACAGGTTATGAATATCGGTGCAGAAGACTTCATAAAAGATATAATCGTAAGCCGTCTTAAAGCAAAGACTGTTGTCTGCGGAAGCGATGTATCCTTCGGAAAAGGCGGAGCGGGAGACGCAGAGCTTTTAAAAGAACTTTCGAAAAAATACGGTTTTGAAACCGAGATTATAGAAAAAATAGAATATAAAGGCGAAACCATTTCTTCTTCAAGAATCATAAAAGCTTTGGAAGAAGGAAATATCGAAGATGCCACCGAAATGCTCGGATATGATTATTATCATTACGGCAAAGTTGTTCGAGGCGAAGGATTGGCACATAAGTACGATATTCCCACAGTAAATATAATGCCTGTAAAAGGCAGGATAATCCCTAAGCACGGCGTTTATTTTACGATAGTTGAAACAGAGGACGGAGAAGAATTTAAAGCTGTTACGAATGTGGGAGTAAGACCCACCGTATCTGATGAGGGGCGCGTTAATATTGAGAGCCACTTAATCGACTGCCCTAAGGGCAGGGATTTCTACGATAGCAGAATCAGGGTTTATTTTTTGAAATTTCACAGAAACGAACAGAAATTTGAATCACAAGGGTCTTTGTTTAAACAAATCGGTATCGACAGAAGCGAAGCCGAAAAGTTTTTCAAAAAATTCTAGGAGGACCTTATGACTTTTGCGAATATTCTTACATTAGCAGGCGGACTCGGACTTTTCCTCTTCGGTATGAAGATGATGAGCGAATCCATCGAAAAGGCAGCAGGTGCCAAATTAAGAAAAATTCTTGAGATTTTTACAACCAATAAATTTGCCGGCCTCGGTGTCGGTATGCTTTTTACCGCGATAATGCAGTCATCAAGTGCCTGTACTGTCATGGTAGTATCTTTCGTTAACTCCGGCCTTATTAATCTTTATCAGGCTGCAGGAATTATCATGGGTGCCAATATCGGTACCACAATCACATCCCAGTTAGTTTCGTTCAAATTAAGTGATTATGCGCCAATCTTCCTTCTGATCGGTGCAGTACTGATAATGTTTGTAAAGAAGCCTGCGGTTAACCGCATAGGCTATATTATAGTTTCATTCGGTACTCTGTTTTTGGGAATTTCCCTTATGAGCCAGTCAATGAACGGTCTTAAGGAATCACCCGAAGTCATCAATTTCTTTGCATCGCTTTCGAATCCTTTCCTTGCGGTGTTAATCGGACTTTTAATAACAGGTGTCGTGCAGAGTTCATCCGTTACGGTTTCAATCGTACTTTTGCTTGCACAGCAGGGACTGTTAAGCAACTTCTCGATTGTTATCTTTATAATCCTTGGATGTAACATGGGTGCCTGCGTTTCTGCGCTTCTTGCTTCCTTATCCGGTATGAAGGATGCAAAGCGAGCCGCTATGATTCACTTCCTTTTCAACTTGGTCGGTACCGTTATCGTATTTATCATTATGATTATCTTTGACGGTGTGTTCGAAGCGAATCCGCTTGTCGAATTTATGCTTAAATTCTCGAAATACAATTACGGACGTTACGTAGCTAACTGCCATACCATCATAAAGATATTCCAGGTACTTGTTTTGTTCCCGATGTCCGGACTCCTCGTAAAAGCTACTTACCTTATTATTCCCGGTAAGGAAGAAAAGGTCGGCTACAACGACGAATACAAA
>JAGADU010000006.1 GCA_017613435.1 Lachnospiraceae bacterium
GCGAAACCCGGTCAGAAAATCGCATTTGTCGGATCCACCGGTGCCGGAAAAACGACCATCACGAATCTTATCAACAGATTTTACGATATCCAGGACGGCAAAATCCGTTACGACGGAATCAATATAAACAAAATCAAGAAAGCGGATTTGAGAAGATCCCTCGGTATGGTTTTGCAGGATACGCATCTTTTCAGCGGAACCGTTATGGAGAACATAAGATACGGCAAACTTGATGCGACCGATGAAGAAGTTATACAGGCAGCCAAACTTGCAAACGCACACGGTTTTATCGAAAGACTTCCCCAGGGTTACAATACGGTATTAAAGGGCGACGGTTCGTCTCTTTCGCAGGGACAAAGACAGCTCCTTGCAATTGCCAGAGCCGCAATAGCAGATCCTCCCGTACTTATTCTGGACGAAGCAACCAGCTCAATCGATACGAGAACCGAAAAACTCGTACAGGAAGGCATGGACAAACTGATGAAGGGCAGAACCACCTTTGTCATCGCGCACAGGCTTTCCACGGTCAAGAATTCAGACTGCATAATGGTCCTTGAAAACGGCAGAATCGTAGAGCGCGGAACGCATGACGAACTTATTGCGCAAAAGGGCAGATATTACAGCCTTTACACGGGAAATCACGCTTCTTAAATTATTTATTTTACTTTACACAAATATGGCAAATATAGTATAATAAATCGATAATGTATACAAAATATGCCAATAAAATAATCATTAAAAATGATTGTTTATTAATATGATTTCACTTAAAAAAGTGAAGGAACGGAGAAAAAATGAGCGAATGCACACATGATTGTTCAACTTGTTCCGCAAGTTGTTCCGAAAGAGAGAGCGAAAGCCTGCTCCAGCCCTGCAATGAACTTTCACACATAAGAAAGGTAATCGCGGTTGTATCGGGAAAAGGAGGAGTCGGAAAATCTCTCGTTACATCCCTGCTCTCGGTAAACATGAAAAGAGAAGGATATCAGGTAGGTATTATGGATGCCGACATAACGGGACCTTCGATTCCCAAAATGTTCGGTGTCAAAGATAAATGCGAAGGAAGCGAAAACGGAATTTTCCCCGTAAGAAGCAAACTCGATATGGACATAATGTCCGTTAACTGCCTCCTTCAAAACGAAACCGATCCCGTTGTATGGAGAGGGCCCGTTATCGCCGGAACGGTTACGCAGTTTTGGACCGATGTAATCTGGGGAGACAAGGATTTCCTTTTCGTAGACATGCCGCCCGGAACCGGAGATGTTCCTCTTACCGTATTCCAGTCCATTCCCGTTGACGGAATCATAGTTGTGGCATCACCCCAGGAACTTGTCGGAATGATTGTCGAGAAAGCCGTAAAAATGGCAAATCTCATGAACATTCCCGTTCTCGGACTCGTTGAAAACATGTCTTATTTCGAGTGCCCAAGCTGCAAGGAAAAGCATTATATTTACGGCGAATCCAAATTGGAAGAAATCGCCAAGAATCATGACATACAAAATATCGCCAGAATTCCCATCAATCCCAAACTTTCCGCTGCTGCGGACAAAGGAATGATTGAACTTTACGAGGGTGACTGGCTTGACGATTTGACTGCTGCATTAAAAGAAATCTAAAATTTCTGTGAGGTGAATTTCGTGAAGAGAACCGTACTTTCAATGGCTGAAGAAAATTTTGACTTTTCCGTTCATGACGGGAATGTTACTTTTTCGACCGAAAGAATCGAGTATGTCTTCGTCGATAACGATGAAAGAAACGGTTCCTTTACAATTTACTGCCAAAGCGAGACTCCTATTATCGGGGTTTGTCAATCCAACAATCCGAGAATGAAAGTCGTTAATCCTCAGTTCCACGGATTCGAATGCAATATTGATTTTGTCTTCGACCCCGTAGGAATGGAAAGCGATGACGTATCAAAGGGAGAGTTTATTCTTCTTACAAACAAAGGAGAATACACGCTTCCTTTTATTTGTATACGTGAAAACGATTATATCAATTCGACGCTCGGTCATATCAAGAATCTTTTCCATTTCGCAAATCTTGCGAGAAGCAACTGGAACGAAGCGGTCAATGTATTTTATTCGAACGATTTCGTAAGTATCATAAACGGAAACGACGCTAAATACAGAAGCCTTTACAGAGGTCTTTCCGAAAACATATTAAACGAGTCGAATATCGACGAATTCCTCGTTGAAATCAAGAAAAAAGACAGAATAAAATACACGGTTGACGACAGGGATATGGTTATCGTCAATCCCTCGGGAGAAGTCAACAAAAAGATTCATATCGAAAAGAATACCTGGGGCTTCGTCAATATCGAAATAAGATCCGAAGGAAGCTTTGTTTTCGTTCCCATTACGCATTTTAACGGAGATGATTTCGAAGACGACAAGCTTGATATCGATTTTAAAATCATACCCGAGTTTTTAAAAACCGGAAGAAATTACGCGAAGATTTTCATCGATACTCCTAAAGAAACTTTCTGCGTTAACGTTATAGTCGACAATGCGAGAAAAGACGTTACCAAACATGAGAATTATCTTTTCAAAAAAGCCATTGCCAGACTCTTCAGGCTTTATCTTGATTTTTCGCTCGACCGCATGTCCCAGGACGAATGGTGCAGGGAGAGTTTAAAGATTGCCGAATCCATAAACGGAACCAACGAGCATAATATTTTAAGCGCTTTGTTCAAAGCACAGATTTTTATCATAAACAAAAAAGACAGAGAAGCCGCAAGAATTCTCGAAGGCGTAGATGCAATCATCGTCAACGAAAAACTTTCCGACGAAACCTACGGATATTATCTTTACATCACAAGCCTTCTGTCCAAAGAATCGGACATAGTAAGCAGATCGTTAAAGAAGATCAGGAAATTTTATTCCAAGGATATGGGCAATTCGGTTCTTTCGTGGCTCATCATTTATCTTACGGAAGAATTCTACGAAAGAAGCGACAGAAAACTCGAATTCCTCGTGGAGCAGTTCAGATGCGGAAACAATTCGCCCTTCCTTTACATCGAAGGTCTGACTTTGTTCAATTCAAATCCCTCGCTCCTTATGAAGCTTGAGGATTACGAAGAAGCCGTTCTTCGTTTCGGTCTGAAATACAAAGCCATCAGCGCCAATCTCGGCGAAAGAATTCAGTTCTTTGTATCGAGACAGAAGGAATTCAAGCAGATTTGGTTCGATATTCTCAAATATCAGTACACATACATGCCAAGCAAAGAACTGCTTAACACCATAGTTTCCTATCTATGCAAAGGAAACAAAATCGGCAGGGAATATTTTGAATGGTATGCGCTCGGTGTGGAAGCGGAGCTCAGAATCACAAGACTTTACGAATTTTACATGGACTGTCTGCCCCTTGATTACGACAAGGATCTTCCGCAGATGGTTATGATGTATTTTGCTTATCAAAACGATCTTGATTACAGAAAGAAAGCATTCCTTTATCACAATGTTTTGACGAGAAAAGCAAAATATCCCGAAATAGCGGTTTCATACAGGGAGAGCCTCGAATCGTTTGCAAGGGAAATGCTTTCGAAAAAACATATCAACGAGGATTTGCTTTACATATATGCAAAAGTTTTAAATCCCGATTTTGTTAACGAAGAAAACGCAAACGAATGCGTAACGCTTCAGTTCGTAAGAAGGGTAAAAGTTCCGGATGGCGTAAGAAGAGTCATTCTTCTGCATGACAAGATTATCGGCGAACAAAGATTCAATCCCGAAAACGGTGTTGTTTACTGTCCGATTTATTCCAAGGATTACAGACTTTTCTACGAAGATATTCACGGTAACAGAGTTGTTGTTCCCGATGAAAACGTATCGGCTGCGATTCTTAACAATCCGATGCTTCTCGAAAAGATAGCGCATCTTGTATCCGATAAGATCGGTCTTATCATGTGCAGGGTAGAGAGTTCGTATTCCTACGATCTTGTGGATGAGGACAATGTCTTTGATTACGAAAGACTTCTCCATTCGGATTTAATCACGTATTCATACAAAAAGCTTATTATCAAAGGCCTTTTGAAATTCTATTTCGACAACGATTATTATGCCGAACTCGAGGATATTCTGACAAATGTTAAACCCGAGATTTTCGAGGGTGACGAAAAAGGAGAATTCCTGCAGATTCTTATTGCGAGAGGTATGTACGATACCGCATTTTCCGTTCTTGAACAATTCGGTCCCGAACATGCGAAGATTAAAGGAATTCTTCGACTGGTATCAAGACTTCTTGCGAGAACGGATTTCGAAGAAAACGAAAAATTGATTGCGTATGCCCAGTATGTTTACAGGGAGGGCAAATACGACGGAAATATTCTTGCATATCTCGAACAGCATTTCAGAGGCAGCATAAAGGAATTAAAGAGCCTTTACAAGGATTGCGAAGCGTTCGGACTGGATACTTTCATTCTGCTTGAAAACATCATGATCCAGTTGCTTTTCACGCATGTATTCTGTGCGGACAAGATAAATTATCTTGATGCGTTTATCGAAATGCAGGGAAGCGGAGAAATCGAAAAAGCATTCCTTGCGCAATGCGCATACGATTATTTTGTAAACGATACGGTAACCGATGATTATGTTTTCGAAAGAATAGAAAAACTTCTTTCGGATAAAGAGAAGATTAACAGAGTATCGAAACTTTCGCTGCTTAAATATTATTCGAATTCCGAAAAAGAAGTATGGAACGTCAATCTTATCGAGGATCTTGTAAACGAAGAACTTGAAAAGAAAGTTTGCTTCCCGTTCTTCCTTCTTTTCGAACCGGTCGTCAAAAATTTACAGAGCTATTCCGATTATTCTTTCGTGGAATACAGGGGAAATCCCAGAGGCCATGTTGTTATCCATTATTGCGTTGAGCATGATGACGGTGTGGCAACGGAGTACAGAAAAGAGGAAATGAACCATCTTTTCAGCGGTATTTTCGTTAAATCCTTTATTCTTTTCTGCGACGAAACCGTACAATATTACATTACCGAAGAGAATCAGAATATGGAACAGCTTACGCAAAGTTCCATTTTGACAAGAAGCGAGCACGAAACCGAATGCAAACCATGGAGATTCACGCTTTTGAATGACTGTATCATTGCGAAAAAGCTCGGGGATTACACAACGGTTGAGAGCGATTTGATTTCATATATGGAAAAGGATTTCCTTACAAAAGAGTTGTTTAAAATATATCAGTAAAGTCTTCTGACAGAAAGCAAGTGAGCCTTTTATGATTTCGGATATTAAAGAAGTATTTGACAAAATTAATAAAGACAGATTTGTAATCGGACTCGACATCAACGATTCTTTTGCACAGATTTCCGTATGCAAGGCGGATTCCGACAATCCCTCGACCCTTGCGGTTAAGGAAAATACCGAAGAATACAATGTTCCTCTTTATATGCTCAAAAGAAGGACCGACGGCGCGTGGCTTTTCGGAAACGAAGCCAAGGAAGCCGAAGACGACGGAGTTTTGATAGACAATCTTTTCGAGAGGGCAAGACTTAAGAAAACGGTTCGGATCGACAGGGAAGAATATCTTGCAAAAGACGTATTTCTTTTGTTTATCAAAAAGGTGCTTCTTTTATTCCCCGTAATGATTACGCCGGATAAAATTCTTTCTTTGACGATTACTTTAAGAGATTATGATTCCGATACGATTTTAATGCTGATGGAACTTCCTTCGATGCTTAAAATCAATCCCGATATTCTGCATTTCGTATCGTATGAAGAAAGCTTTTATTATTACATGCTCTATCAGCCGAACGAATTGCAAAATCACAATATTCTGCTTTATGACACATCGGGCAGCAAGCTTCGTTCATATTCTCTTATGAGAAATTTCTTTAAAAATCCCGGTGTTGCGACGGTTGATGTCAAAGAATATGTCAATTTCCCTTCCGAAGCGCCCGCGCAGTACGATAAGGGAGAAAGGGACGCGCTCTTTTATAAAATATCATCCGAACTTTGCAATTCGACCATTTATTCCGGAGTTTATTTAATCGGAGAATGTTTCTATTCCGATTGGGCCGGCGAGTCGCTTCAGTTCTTATGCAAAGGAAGAAAAGTTTTCAAAGGCAATAATCTTTTCTCAAAGGGCGCATGCTTTGCAGCCAAGGAAAAACTTAATCCGAGCGGCAAGGAAAACAAAATAAGGTTCCTTGGAAATGACAGATTAAAAGTCACAATCGGCATCGAAACCGATGATTCGCCCAAGGAACAGATTCCTCTTATAGAAGCGGGATCGCAGTGGTTTGAAGCCACGGGGCGATGCGAACTTATTTTAAAAGAAACAGACAAGATTAACATTTATCTTTCGTATCTTTACAATAACAGCATTACAAACGGAGAAATTACGCTTTCGGGACTCCCTGTTTCCAACAACAGAATAACGAGAGTTTCGATAGAAGTAAAAATGGTAAGCGAGAATACCGTGCTTTTCAAAGTATGGGATATGGGATTCGGCGAATTGTTCCCTTCAAGCGGAAAAGACTGGGAACAGGAATTAAAACTGGAAGGATAAAAACATGGGAAGCGTTTACAAGCCCATTTCGGCAAAATCCGGCAAACCTTTCTATCTTGAAAGAATATGTGTTTCGGTTTATTCGGGAGACGAACTGATTTACTGTCTCGGAGAATATCCCGAACTTCTGACGGCCGACATGTTCAACAAAGACATGATCAAATGGCTCGATGAAGACTGCTCGGCACCGGAATTGGCCCAAATGATTGAAAAATTAATAAGAGCTAAGGCCGATATTATAAAAATCGTATCGGCGCTTCTTTTGAAAGCTCCCTTTGTTTCTTCACAGGAAGCCGAGAGAATTGTCAAAGTAATCAGGGATTCCGAGGGAAGCTCCGAATTTGACAAGAGAAAAGCAAGGGGCGATTTTTTCCTTACAAAGGAAAGATACTCGTTTGCGGTTCGCGAATACGAATATCTTCTTTCGACTCTGGGAGACGAAGAATCTCAGAGAGTCGCCGCTGTCTATCACAATATGGGTGTTGCGAAATCCAGGCTTTTCTTATTCGAGCAGGCAGCGGAAGATTTCTTAAGAGCGTATGACTGTGATGACGATCCGATTCATTATTATGCTTATATGGCGACGCTTCGTTTCACACTTACCGACAGGGAATATGTTCAAAAAATCGGAGACGATTCGAAAATGAGGGAAGTAACCCTTAAACTTGAGGCGGATATCGAAAAAGCCAAGAATGATTTTATGCAAAGCAGCGAATATCTGGATTTCCTTAACAAAAAAGAAGAGGGTGACGAGGGCGGAAGATACGCATTCTGCAATTTCCTCGATATGAAACTGAACGAGAAAAAAGAAGAATACAATAAATACGTTTATTAGTGAAGCTTATGGGTTTTCTAAGAAATCTTTTCAGAAAAAAAGAAAATATCGAAGATACATATCCTTTTGAATTTCTCGACAGTCATATAGACAACGATGAAGAAAGAAGAAAATATGTTTCGACCGCATTCATGCAGATGAAAGAGATTTCATCCGACATTGATGATTTGCGGCTTGAATACAGTGCGGTTACAAGCTATTTAAACGACTGCGACGAAATCGATCGGATTCCCGAGCAGTTAAGGGAACCCATAGACGAAGCCGCAAACGACATTATTACGATAAAAGCAAACAAAGAAAAATATTATCTCGAAAAGCCCCTTATCGACGAGGCTTTATACGAGAAAATGGATAAATTTGCCGACGATTTCCAAAAATCATACGAAAAGATGAAGGAAGCGGAAGAATTTCAGGTTAAGATCAAATCCGATTTAAAAAAAGTTGAAGGCGAAAAACAGGCCTACAATTACAGAAGGCATGAACTCAATATCATGATTAAAAACATTGCGGGCGTATTGATAATCGCAACGATTGCCTTTTTTGTCTGCATGATTACGCTTCTTATCCTTGCCATAACCGCCGGACTTGATGTAAAACTCGGATTTTTGCTCGCGGTAACCGCAATAATATTTGTTTATTCGATATTGTTCTTAAAAGGAAACGATTTAAAGAAAGAATCGATAAAACTCGACAAGACCATCGTCAAATTGATTCAGCTTCAGAATTCGGTAAAAATACGATTCGTAAACAATACAAATCTTTTGGATTATTTATATATCAAATACGATACGGATTCATCAAAGCATTTTAAGGAAGATTACGATGTTTATGCCGAAGAAAAGCACAGAAGGGAACAGTACGAACAGGCCAATAAGGACCTTCCTGCCGCAAAAAGAAGGCTTTTGTCGCTTTTAAAGAATCTTCAGCTTTTCGACCCTGTTTCCTGGGTTCACACTCCGGAGGCCATCGTCAATCGCAACGAACTTGTCGAAATCAGACACGAAATGATTCAAAGAAGGCAGAAATTAAGAGAGAATATTGACGAAAATACCAAAAAAGCCGAGGCTGTCAAAGAAGAAATAAAGAGCATGATCAAACGCTATCCGAAATATTCCAAGGAACTTTTGAGCATGATGAAAGATTTCGAATCCGAATAAAAATTTTTTCAAAGCCTTGATTTTAGACGTTTCGTTTAATAAAATCATAAAGTACCGTTTTTGAAATATTCAAATTCGGTCGAATATCCTTTAATACGAAAGGTGATTTTTTTATGGATACAAACAGATATGTTTCTCCTCTTTCCGAGAGATATGCATCCGAAGAGATGCAGTATATTTTTTCTCCCGATATGAAATTCTCGACCTGGAGAAGACTTTGGATAGCATTGGCCGAGACCGAAATGGAACTCGGTCTTTCTCAGATTACTCCCGACATGATCGAGGAGATGAAAGCGCATATTACCGATATCAATTACGATGTTGCAAAAGAAAGAGAAAAAATCGTAAGACATGACGTTATGAGCCATGTATACGCATACGGCTGCCAGTGCCCCAAGGCCAAGGGAATCATCCATCTCGGCGCGACGAGCTGCTATGTTGGAGACAACACAGACATCATCGTGATGAACGAAGCCTTAAAGCTTGTCAGAAAGAAATTAATTAACGTAATAAACAATCTTTCTTTATTTGCGGACGAATACAAAGATCTTCCCACACTTGCTTTTACGCATTTCCAGCCCGCTCAGCCCACTACACTCGGCAAGAGAGCGACTCTTTGGATAAACGAATTCATGATGGATTTGGAAGATTTGGAATATGTTCAAAGCACGCTCAAGCTTTTGGGCTCCAAAGGTACCACGGGCACACAGGCAAGTTTCCTTGAACTTTTTAACAATGACCAGGAAACAATCGACAAAATCGATCCCATGATTGCAAAGAAAATGGGCTTCGAAAACTGCTATCCCGTATCCGGACAGACATATTCGAGAAAAGTCGATTCGAGAGTTCTCAATATTCTCGGAGGTATCGCTCAGTCCGCTACCAAGATGAGCAACGATATCAGGCTTTTACAGCATTTAAAAGAAGTCGAAGAGCCTTTTGAAAAGAATCAGATAGGTTCTTCCGCCATGGCATACAAGAGAAATCCCATGAGAAGCGAGAGAATCGCTTCATTGTCAAGATACGTAATTGCGGATACGCTCAATCCCGCAATAACGGCCGCAACACAATGGTTTGAGAGAACGCTTGACGATTCCGCCAACAAGAGACTTTCGATTCCCGAAGGATTCCTTGCGATTGACGGAATATTGGATCTTTGCATTAATGTCACAAACGGACTTAAGGTTTATCCGAAGGTTATCGAAAAAAGACTTATGTCCGAGCTTCCTTTCATGGCAACCGAAAATATCATGATGGATGCGGTTAAGGCAGGCGGAGACCGTCAGGAACTTCACGAAAAGATCCGTGTTCTTTCGATGGAAGCCGGAAGAAGAGTAAAGGAAGAAGGAAAGGACAACGAACTTGCTTCTCTTATCGCTTCGGATGACGCATTCGGAATCAGCGAAGAAGATATAAAGAATATTTTAAAACCGGAACTTTATACCGGAAGGGCTTCGATTCAGGTGGTAAATTATTTGAAGAATTATGTAAACCCTGTGCTTGACAAAAACAAAGATTTACTTGGCTTGTCATCGGAGATTAACGTTTAGTTATGTTAACTAAAAGCGAAATATGTTTTTTTCAAAATAAATAAGGCATTTTTATTTATCGCAATGCTTTGACATCGGAGGAAAAATTTATGAAATACTTTGGTACAGACGGATTCCGCGGAAGAGTAAACGAAACGCTTACCGTAGATCACGCAATTAAAATCGGAAAATTTCTTGGATATTATTTTTCCAATACGCTCGGACATGTTCGCTGCGTAATCGGTAAAGATACGAGAAAATCCGGATATATGTACGAATACGGTCTTGTAGCGGGACTTACATCCACGGGAGTTGATGTTTCGCTTCTTCATGTTACGACTACACCTTCCATTTCATATATCACAAGAACCGAAAAATTCGATTTCGGTATCATGATTACCGCCAGCCACAATCCTTATTACGATAACGGAATCAAGGTTATCGACAGAGACGGCTTTAAGATGAGCGACAAGATTCTCGAACTTGTCGAAGAATACATTGACGGCAAAGTTGATATCGAACTTGCAAAGAACGAAAAGATCGGCCGTGCATCCGATTATATTCAGGGCCGTAACAAATATATGTCATATCTCGCGCAGATCCCCACACAGTCGTTCCGCGGCTACAAAGTCGGTCTTGACTGTGCAAACGGAGCTTCTTTCATGATTGCAAAGAATGTTTTTGACATGCTTGGCGCAGATACATATGTGATTCACAATGAACCTGACGGATTAAACATCAATAAGGACTGCGGTTCAACGCATATCGAATCCCTTCAGGCACTTGTAAAAGAAAAAGGTCTTGATATCGGATTTGCTTTTGACGGAGATTCCGACAGATGTCTCGCCGTTGACGAAAACGGAAACGTGGTTGACGGAGATATGATTATTTATATCTACGGATGCTATCTGAAAGAAAGAAACCAGCTTGTAAAAGATACTGTAGTTACAACGGTAATGTCAAATATCGGTCTTACGAAGGCTCTTGCCGCTAAGGGAATCAAGAATGTTCAGACTCCCGTCGGCGACAAATATGTTTCCGCAGAAATCCAAAAAGAAGGTTATTCCGTAGGCGGAGAGCAGTCAGGACATGTTATTTTCAACAAATATGCGACTACAGGCGACGGTATTTTAACCGCAATCAAGGTATTGGAAATCTGCATCGAAAAGAAATGCACTTTGTCATCGCTTATTTCCGATGTAACAATCTTCCCTCAGCTTCTTATCAATGTAAGAGTTGAAAAGATGGATGAAGTTCTCGAAAGAAGCGAACTTAAAGAAGTTACGGACGGAATCCTTGCAAAACTTGGCGATACCGGAAGAATCGTTCTTCGTAAATCCGGAACCGAACCCGTTGTACGTATAATGGTTGAGGCGCAAACGGATGAAGAATGCGAGAAATACTGCAACGAAATCAAGGATAAACTTCTTGAATTATCCGAAAGCATGAAATAGAATCTTTAAGTTTTTAACGGAAATTAAAGGCACATTTGCAAAAAAATCGCAAAGTGCCTTTTTTATTTCAAATAAAACTTGATAAATACAACGTTTATGTGTTTTAATTGATATGCTGACAAACAAAAAAAGGAGGAAACGAATATGGACTATCGAAGTAGCTCTACCGACGCGACATGTGATCGAACGTGCAAAAACGAATATATATTCGTTTCTTTTTGCTGTTCATAGATTCAATGCGTCGGTTTTTCACCTGAATGTATTGCTTGAAATTATTACTTAGGAGGAAAGACCCATGGCAGAAACTAAAGACGTATCTATCATCGTAAGCACGCTGCTTACGCTTCTTGAAGAAAAAAAATACCCTACGGTCAAAGAAATACTCGTTACGATGAATCCCGCGGATATCGCATCGGCTTTTGAAGAGATGGATGAAAGCAGGCTTCCTGTTCTTTTCAGGCTTATTCCCAAGGAATTGGCTGCCGAAACATTCGTAGAAATGGAATCCGACTTGCAGGAACTTCTGATAAGAGGTTTTTCTGATAACGAACTTAAGGAAGTGCTCGACGAGCTCTATGTCGATGATGCCGTTGACATCGTAGAAGAGATGCCCGCAAATGTCGTTAAAAGAATTTTGGCGCAGGCGGATCCGGAATTGAGAAAGGATATCAATGAAATCTTAAGATATCCCGAAAATTCGGCAGGAAGCATCATGACTATCGAATATGTAACTTTAAGACCGGATATGACGGTTAAGGAAGCGATTCTTCGTATCAGAAGAACGGGCTTTGACAAGGAAACGATTTATACCTGTTACGTAACTTCCTACAGAAAACTCATCGGTTTCCTTACAGTCAAGGATTTGCTTCTCGCACAGGACGAAGATACCTTAATCAAAGATATAATGGATCAGAATGTGATATTTGCGAATACGCATGACGATCGAGAAGAAGTTGTACAAATGCTTTCGAAATACAATTTCATCGCACTTCCCGTAGTAGACTCGGATTTGAGACTTGTCGGAATCGTAACATTCGACGACGCCATGGACGTCATGGAAGACGAGGCTACGGAGGATATCGAAATCATGGCAGGTATGACGCCGTCGGACAAGACATATCTTAAGTCCAATGTGATCGACCTTTTCCGCCATCGTATCCCCTGGCTTTTGCTCTTGATGGTATCCGCCACATTTACGGGAATCATTATGACCAAATTTGAGGATGCTCTTGCCGCACAGGTAGTTCTTGCGGCATTTATCCCGATGCTTATGGATACCGGCGGTAATTCGGGTTCGCAGTCATCTGTTACGATTATTCGTGCCCTGTCGCTCGGAGAATTGGAATTTACCAATATAATCGGTGTTATCTGGAAAGAATTGAGAACGGCCACGCTCTGCGGTTCGGCGCTTGCAGCCGCGTGTTTTGTGAAAATCATGATAGTGGACAGATTTATAATGCATAACCCGAATGTTACGCTTCTTGTTGCATTTACGGTCTGCCTTACAATGGTATTAACCGTTATGGTTGCAAAAGTTATCGGATGTACGCTTCCGATGATTGCGAAAAAACTCGGATTCGATCCGGCGGTTATGGCTTCGCCTTTTATTACGACTATGGTTGACGCCATTTCGCTTTTGGTTTATTTCGGTATGGCAAAATTTCTTCTTTTTGCCTGAGAAAGGATTGTTATGAGAATTGGATTGGGATATGACGTTCACCGCCTTGAAGAAGGAAGAGATTTGATAATCGGCGGTGTCAAAATCGATTACGAAAAAGGGCTGCTCGGGCATTCTGATGCCGATGTTTTGACGCATGCGATTATGGATGCGCTTCTTGGAGCGGCTTCGTTTGGAGACATAGGACTTCATTTTCCCGACACATCTTCGGATTATAAGGATATTTCAAGCATTCTTCTTTTGGAACGCGTGGGAGATATGATAAAGGAATCGGGATATGAAATCGGAAATATCGATGCGACGGTCATTGCACAGGCTCCTAAATTA
>JAGADU010000029.1 GCA_017613435.1 Lachnospiraceae bacterium
TAAGGTCCGATTGCGTTATTAAACTGTACACGGAAACCTCTGTTAACCTGAACCTGTCCGTTGTCATCTACCCAGGGAACTCTGAACATGATCTGACGATCGGGCTCTGTAATTCTCTCTAAGATGGCAAGCTTACGATACTTTGCTTCATCCTGATCGATAACGGGACGAAGTGAATCGAGAACTTCTGTTACAGCCTGGATGAATTCGGGCTGATCAGCGTCTCTTTTTTTGATTTTCTCAAGTACCTCATCAACATACGACATAATAAAAAATCCTCCTTAAATCTGTGTGTATAAAAGAAAAAGGCCCTTTAATGGATAAAGTAATACCACTTCCATTAAAGACGCCATTGCCTTTATCACATCTTAAATTGACCGTTTTACGAAGCCGAAAGCCGAATGTAATCCGTGTCTCTTCGTCTTCACGCCTTGAATACTACATCAGCAAATTTTTTTTGTCAACCTTTTTTAAAAAAATTTTTTCAAAAAAAAGTGATTGTGACATAAAGACAAATTAGGTATTATTGAAAAAGCAAATCCGTTTCTACTTATAATATGAAAATCAACAAATTTCGGAGGAGTTTTAAATGAGAGGAAGCAAAAGAAATCTGATATCGACGATTCTTTCGGTGGTTTTGTTGGGCGGCGCGGTTTTGATTTACATGATCACCGGGCTTTTCAATTTAATAAAAATGAGCGGAATAATTCCGTTCAAAGAAGCAGGCTTATTTATGGAGAGCGGCCAATACGTCGAGAAAACTTTCGATTACGTATCCGGCCCGAGCATTTGGGTATCGCATTCATTAAACGGTGTGATTCCCATCGGAAAAGAATATTATTACGAAGCCGTTGACGAAGAAGAAAAAGTCATCTATATCGTCAGGGCAGGCAAATCCCTCGCTTACAGATCCGAAGTGATTAACGGTGAACCGCTGACAATCAAAGGTAAAGTCCGCACGACGGAAACCGATACCTCACGGGCTCTTTTGGATACGGTGGAGGCATATGAGGCTAACGGTTATTCGAGAAGCAGCGGCTTAAATAATGTCAATCTCATATTCATCGACAATACGGTAACGTTCCAGTCGTTGTTAAGAATATTCGGCGGAATACTTATCATTGCGGGAGGATTGTTCTTCGTATTAAATCCGAATGTAAGAAACAAACCGGTAAACAGTTATACGGGAGTCGAAAAATTTTTCGCCACAATCGCGGTGCTGCCGATATTAATCGGACTGTTTATATTTCTGTACACGATTTCGTTTATATAGAGGCAAAAACAAAAGCAAAATTTTTTTTGGAAAAAATCTTGACAAGAAAATATTAAGGGGTGTATAGTACTCGCAAATGGGCAAAGGTGTTCGTTTAAACACAGAGTTGTGTTTGAATGAGCGCCTTTTTCTTTTTGTTTTATAAAAATATATATGTACTATAAATGGGACATATAATGAAAGGAAGATTTTTGTCATGAAAAGAGAAGGCGAAGTAAGAATACCGTCCGGATGCGCTATTGCTGCGGTCATTTCAAAAGACGGAAACAGAATGTCCGGACAGAAAATTTACGAGTGTATGAAACCGATGCACGACAGATCCAACGGCCTCGGCGGCGGATTTGCGGGCTACGGAATTTATCCCGAATATAAAGATCTTTATGCATTTCACATGTTTTTCGATGACAGAGACACAAGAAAAAACTGTGAACTGTTTCTCAAAGAGAGATTTGAAATCGTCAAATCCGAAATAATTCCAACAAGAAAAATTCCTTCCATTACAAACGAACCGGATATCTGGAGATATTTTGTGACTCCTCTTAAATCCATGATGGAAAAGATGCAGGTCGACGAAAAAGAATTCGTCGCGAGAAGCGTCATGAAAATCAACACGTACATGAAGGGAGCATATGTTTTCTCAAGCGGTAAAAACATGGGCGCATTCAAGGCCGTAGGTTTTCCCGAAGACGTCGGAGTATTCTACAGACTCGAAGAATACGAAGGTTATTCATGGACCGCGCACGGCAGATATCCGACCAACACTCCCGGATGGTGGGGCGGAGCTCATCCTTTTACACTGCTCGATTATTCGATAGTGCATAACGGCGAGATTTCATCCTACGATGCGAACAGAAGATTCATCGAAATGTTCGGATACAAATGCAATCTTCAGACCGATACCGAAGTAATTACATATATTATGGATTACCTGATAAGAGTCAAAGGCCTTACTTTAAAAGAAGCTGCGGGAGTCATTGCGGCACCTTTCTGGAGCACGATAGAATCCAAGGAAGATCCTGCGGAGAGAGAAAGACTTACATATTTAAGAACAATGTTTCCGAGCCTTCTTGTTACCGGACCGTTCTCAATCGTTCTCGGTTTCGACGGCGGTTTGATGGCCCTTAACGACAGACTTAAACTAAGATCCATGGTTGTCGGAGAAAAGGACGACAAAGTTTACATTGCGAGCGAGGAAGCCGCAATCAGATCCATGGAGCCCGACGCTGAGAATATTTGGGCGCCTACCGGAGGAGAACCGGTAATAATTAAAGTAAAGGAAGGTGCATACTGATGAGTATTCGGTTTATATATCCTGAATTCGAAGTGGTAAGAAACGAAAATCGTTGTATCGCCTGCAGAGTTTGCGAAAGACAGTGCGCCAACGAAGTTCATTCATATAATGAAGACAAAAAAGTAATGATAAGCGACGAAACAAAATGCGTCAATTGTCAAAGATGCGTATCGCTTTGCCCCACAAGAGCATTAAAGATAGTAAAGAGCGACTGCACTTTAAGAGAAAACGCCAACTGGCAGAACGATACGATAAAAGAAATTTACAAACAGGCGGGAAGCGGCGGAGTTTTGCTTTCGTCAATGGGTAATCCCAAACCCCTCCCCGTATACTGGGACAAGATTTTGATCAATGCTTCCCAGGTTACGAACCCTCCCATCGATCCTCTTCGCGAGCCGATGGAAACAAGAGTATTTTTGGGCAAGAAAAACGGAAAAATCGAGCGTGACGAAAACGGGAATCTTAAATGCGATCTCCCTCCGCAGCTTGAACTTTCGATGCCCGTAATGTTTTCCGCAATGAGCTACGGCTCGATAAGCTACAACGCTCATGCATCTTTGGCAAGAGCCGCAACCGAACTCGGTATTTTGTACAATACCGGCGAGGGCGGACTTCATGAAGATTTTTACGTATACGGTCCCAACACTATCGTTCAGGTTGCATCCGGACGTTTCGGTGTTCATGAGGATTATCTTTCGGCAGGCGCGGCAATCGAAATCAAAATGGGCCAGGGCGCAAAACCCGGTATCGGCGGACATCTTCCCGGTGCGAAAATCGTCGGAGACGTTTCGAAGACAAGAATGATACCCGAGGGCTCCGATGCGATTTCACCCGCACCCCATCATGACATTTATTCAATCGAAGATTTAAGACAGCTTGTATTTTCGCTTAAGGAAGCAACGGAATACAAAAAGCCCGTTATCGTCAAAGTTGCAGCCGTTCATAACATTGCGGCAATCGCAAGCGGTATCGCACGAAGCGGTGCGGATATTATCGCAATCGACGGATTCAGAGGCGGAACGGGTGCAGCACCCACAAGAATCAGAGACAATGTGGGTATTCCCATTGAACTTGCGCTTGCAAGCGTCGATCAAAGACTCAGGGACGAAGGAATCAGAAACAACGTATCGCTTGTTGTCGGCGGATCGATTCGAAGCGCTTCCGATGTTATCAAAGCCATCGCGCTCGGCGCGGACGCATGTTACGTTGCAACCGCAGCCCTTCTGGCTTTGGGCTGTCATCTTTGCCGTACATGTCAAAGCGGCAAATGCAACTGGGGTATCGCAACACAGCGCCCCGACCTCGTAAAGAGACTTAATCCCGATCTCGGAAGCGAGAGACTCGTTAATCTTATGACCGCATGGCGCCATGAAATCATGGAACTTATGGGCGGTATGGGTATCAACTCGATCGAAGCGTTAAAAGGCAACCGTCTCATGCTTCGCGGAGTCGGTCTTAACGAGAAAGAACTTGAGATTCTCGGCATCTCGCATGCGGGAGAATAAGTATACGGAATAATAAAACGGAGTCTGATATGAAAAGAGTATATGTTAATGAAGAATGGTGTCTCGGATGCCACCTTTGCGAATATAACTGTGCATTCGCCAATTCCGGCCTTAAGGATATGGCAGAAGCTCTTAAGGGCAAAAACATTTATCCGAGAATTCACGTCGAAGGCGATGAAAAAATTTCATACGGCGTATCCTGCCGTCACTGCGAAGATCCCATGTGCGTGAAGAGCTGTATCGCGGGTGCGATAAGCAAGGTTGACGGTGTGGTAACAATCGACAGAAGCAAATGCGTCGGATGCCTTACATGCGTTCTCGTATGTCCTTACGGTGCGCTTGCTCCTTCGGAAGAAGGCACGATGCAAAAATGCGAGCTTTGTCTCAAGAATTCTTGCGGTGAACCCGCTTGCGTAACTGGTTGCCCCAACAATGCAATCGTTTACGAGGAAAGAGGTTAATATGAGCAATTACGTAATCATAGGAAACGGCACCGCTGCCGCAGGATGTATTGAAGGAATAAGAAGCGTTGATGCCAAAGGAAAGATAACGCTTGTTTCCAAAGAAAACCACAAAGTGTATTCAAGACCTTTGATTTCATATCTTTTGGAAGGCAAAACCGATCTTGAAAGAATGAAATACAGGGGCGATGATTTTTATGATAAGAACAATGTGACTTTTTTGCCCGACACATCGGCCTTAACGATCGATACAGACAAAAAGGAAGTCACGCTTGACAAAGGCGATGCGTTACCTTTTGACAAGGTTTGCGTAGCTACGGGTTCAACGCCTTTCGTTCCTCCCTTTGAGGGGCTCGATAGTGTGGAAAAGAAATTTTCTTTTATGACTCTTGACGACGCCCTCGGTCTTAAGGATGCGATTACTCCCGATTCGAGAGTGCTCATTGTGGGCGCGGGACTTATCGGTCTTAAATGCGCCGAAGGCATAAAGAACCTCGTAAAAGAGATTACGGTATGCGACCTTGCGGACAGGATTTTATCAAGTATTTTGGATAACGAATGTGCCGCAATCATGCAAAAGCATCTTGAAGCAAACGGAATCAAATTCATGCTTTCGGACAGCGCGACAAAGTTTGAAGCAAACAAAGCCTATATGAA
>JAGADU010000030.1 GCA_017613435.1 Lachnospiraceae bacterium
CTTTGGCAAAACGCTTAACGGTTCGAAAAGATTAAGCGATATAATTCAAAAAAGAGAAGTTAAAAAATATTATATTGCTAAAACAAACGGCAATTGCTATTTATCCGGTACCTACAAGGCATTTCTCCACAAGGATGAGAAAACCAACAAAGTAACGGTTTATGAAGACGAAAAATCTGTTCCGTCTGATATAAAATGTTCGAAAATCATCACTAAAGTTAATGTATTGGAGTCCGATGATACCTGCTCTTATCTTGAAATTGAACTGATTACCGGGAAAAGCCATCAGATCAGAGCGCATTTATCAAAACTCGGTTTCCCTCTTTGCAATGATGCAAAATACGGCGGCCGGATGGATAAAAACAAAAGATTTCAGGATCTTACGGCATATAAAATCGTTTTTCCTCAGATACCCGAAGGCGACGAATGGCATTCGCTTTCGGAAAAAATAATAAAAATACAGGTTGACAAGGATTAATTGATAGGATATACTTTTCAACAATAGCATAGTAATTCGGTAGCAAGGTAATACTTTAAAGCGGTAAAGTAAAAGGTGAAAGATATGAATTTATCATTATTGCATACTCCTGACGGTGTCAGGGATTTTTACGGAAAAGAATTGGATAACAAGAATTTTATAATGAATTCTTTTGAAAATAATATTAAACTTTACGGTTATGACGAAATTCAAACACCGACTCTGGAATTTTTAAATGTATTTTCCGAAGAGGAAGACTATTTATTCCAGACAAAGACTTTCAGGTTTATCGACAGAGACGGGGAAACGCTCGTTCTTCGTCCCGATTATACGCCCTCGGTCGCAAGATGCGCCGTGAAATATTTTTCGGACGAAAATATTCCCCTAAGATTCTTTTACAAGGGCAATTCTTTTTCCAACAAAGGTCTTTATGAAGGAAAAGCAATCGAAGTTACCCAGATGGGCATCGAACTTTTAAAAGACGATTCTTATGCGGGCGATGCGGAAGTTCTTGAAATTGTTATTAAAAACCTTCTTTTAATCGGCTTGAAAGATTTTAAAGTATGCGTAAATACAAAAGAAGACAATACCGAAAGACTTCAAAAGATAATTTCTCTTCTTAACGCCAAAGGTTTTTCGGGTTATGTGACATACGACCCCGAAATCGATTCGAATTTCAAATATTATACCGGAATGATTTTCAAAGTATATACATACGGTGTAGGAGATTCGATATGTAAGGGCGGAAGATATAATTCCCTGCTTGAAAAATACGGCGGAAGCGCTCCTGCGGTAGGATGCGTTTTTATGATAGACAATATATTGCAAAGTCTCAAAAAGCAGGAAATATCTTTTGATTACGAAAGCAATAAGAAAACATATATCGTTTACAAAGAAGAAAATCTTGACGAAGCGATGAAAAAAGCGGACGAATTAAGGGAAGCAAATATAAAATGCGTTATGATGGGCAAAGATCTTTTTAACGAAGAAGTCAGAAATCTATGTTCGCAAAACGATTATACGGTTATCGAATTTTAACGAAACGGAGTTAATATGAACGACAGATATTTAACAATTGCATTATGCAAGGGAAGAGTTGCGAATCAGACGATGGAACTCCTCGAAAACCTCGGAATAAAATGCGATGAAATAAAAGACAAATCCACAAGAAAACTGATTTTCCAGGATGATGTCAACAAATTAAGATT
This sequence comes from Lachnospiraceae bacterium, assembly GCA_017613435.1. Taxonomy (GTDB): domain Bacteria; phylum Bacillota; class Clostridia; order Lachnospirales; family Lachnospiraceae; genus UBA3766. The sequence continues at coordinate 1,687 of JAGADU010000030.1, forward strand.
TTTCCTCGCAAAAGGTCCCGATGTTCCCACATATGTCGAATACGGCGCTGCGGATTTGGGTGTTGTCGGAAGCGATATAATCGATGAGGAGCAAAGAAGGGTAATTGAACTTTTGGACCTCGGATTCGGAAAATGCAGAATGTGCGTATGCGGTCCGAAAGATGCCAAAGAATTGTTGATGCACCGCGAACAGATAAGGGTTGCAACGAAATATCCGGTTATCGCAAAGGATTATTTCCATAACAAAAAATACCAGACGGTCGATATCATCAAATTAAACGGTTCCGTCGAGCTCGGGCCCATTGTCGGACTTTCGGACGTAATTGTCGATATAGTTGAAACAGGTTCCACATTAAGGGAAAACGGACTTGACGTACTCGAAGAAATCTGTCCGATATCATCAAGGCTTATCGTAAATAAAGTCAGCATGAAGATGCAAAGCGAGAGAATCAAGAAACTTGTTAACGACATTAAAGAAAAGAATTCATTATAAACAGAGGAATCAATATGAAAAAATTCATTTTAAACGAAGAAAACAAGAAAAATCTGTTAAACGATCTTCTTAAAAGAAGCACATCGAGTTATCCGGAATACGAAAAGAAAGTTGCCCTGATTTGCGAAGACGTAAAGAGAAGAAAAGACGAAGCTCTTTTCGAATATACTTTGAAATATGACAAATATGCTTTAAACAAAGACAATATCAGAGTAACAGAAGAAGAAATCGAAGAAGCATGCAAAAATATCGATCCCGAATTGTTCGATATCATGAAGGAAGCTTTCGAGAATATTAAGAATTATCATCAAAAACAGGTCAGAAACTCGTTTTTTGACACAACCGAAGACGGCACTTTCTTAGGACAAAGAATCCTTCCGATCGAAACGGTCGGAGTATATGTTCCGGGCGGAAAGGCAGCTTATCCTTCATCCACATTAATGAATATCGTTCCCGCATTGGTTGCCGGATGCAAGAGAATAGTAATGGCAACTCCCTGCAACGCACAAGGTAAAGTAAGCGTTACAACACTTGCGGCCGCAAAGATTTGCGGAATAAAAGAAATATATAAAATGGGCGGCGCTCAGGCCATCGCTTCGCTTGCATACGGTACGGACATTGTTCCCAAAGTGTCAAAGATTGTCGGCCCCGGAAATATATTCGTTGCTCTTGCCAAAAGATACGTATACGGATATGTTTCGATTGATTCGATTGCAGGTCCGAGCGAAATTCTCGTATTGGCCGACGAATCCGCAAATCCCAAATATGTTGCGGCTGATTTGATGAGTCAGTGCGAGCATGACGAAATGGCCAGCGGAATTTTAATAACAACAAGCGAAGAACTTGCTCTAAACGTTGAAAAATACGTCGAAGAATTCTTAAAAGAAGCAAACAGAAAAGAAATTCTCTCAAAATCGCTTGATAATTTCGGATTCATACTTGTTGCAAAAGATATCAAGGATGCGGTTGATGCGGTTAATGATATCGCAAGCGAACACCTTGAAATTTTAACAAAGAATC
>JAGADU010000031.1 GCA_017613435.1 Lachnospiraceae bacterium
GGATAGAACCGACGATATTTTAGGTTCTTCGGGCACTGTGAAGATCGGTTTTAAAGTCAGCAACCGCACCGGCGAAAATCTGGGCCTCTCGCTCAAATGCCAGTCCGTGGACGGCATAACACGCGAATGGAGCTGTTTCAACTTCAACAATGTATTTAAAAAGAACAGCGATGTTGTGTTTTACGAAAGGGTATCTTATATTCCCGAACAGACAATATCCGAACTGACGATGTCCGAATGCGATGTCATTTACCGCGACCGTGAAAAGAATACTTCCCTGGAAAAGCCCGTAACGATAAAAACAACAGCCGATCCCGTGCAGTCCATAAAATTCGAGGATTACGATTTGGTTTTCTCTAACGAAAAAATAGATATATACAGATACGATAAGACTTCTCCCTTATATACGAAATCTTATATCCTTTATAAGAACAAAACCGATATGAATGTTTCGATAAACTGCGACGGAATGACCGCCGACGGCGCGACAATCGGCAGACCGATTTATTATTATGACATCGATATAGCGCCGCAAGGTGTTTTCATCAGCGATTACGGTAATTTCTTCGACAAAGCCGTAAACGACACTGACGGCAAAAAGATTCAGGCTTCGTTCACGTTTTTTTTCAAGGAAGATCCCTCATTAAGTTTTTCGACGGGATATATAGACATTCCGTAACTTTCAGGCTGCCTCTTTCGAGGCAGCTTTTTTTGCAAAAAATACAAAACGCAAATTAAACATTCCTAATTTGCATTTATAATTCTTTTGATTAAAATATATTTGGCATATCATATTATTGAAGGAATTTCGGTTTCTTCGAAAATGTCGCGAAATCATCATTTTTAAAAGGGAGAATGCCTATGAAAATCAGATGTGAATACTGTGAATCGATGTATGACGATACCCTGGAATGCTGCCCTTCCTGCGGCGCCAAAAACACAAACGTCAGAAAAAGCACTTCGGGCAATCCTACCACTATAGAAGAACTTAAAGAGTGGTATCAAAACATGAATCTTCCTCCCGAAGACGTCACGAGATTTTTCATCGGAAAAAATTACGGCGGCGCAAGAGCGTTCGGCATTTACAAGGACGAAAGAACCGGAAATTTCATCGTTTACAAAAACAAGGACGACGGAAGCCGTGCCGTAAGATACGAAGGCAGCGACGAAGCGTATGCCGTTAACGAACTTCACACCCGATTAAAGCAGGAAATACTCCAGCAAAAAGGTAACGGTTCGGGAAACAGCGTTCAAAACAATCGTTCGTTTTCCTCCGCACCTCCGAGAAGAAGAAAACGCAAAAACGGCTTCTTCTCGCAGCTTGTCTCACTGATAATCGTGGCAATTCCGATTCTTCTTATCGGAAAGTATTACATGAATGTCAGACCTGCGCAGACCGGCTATTTTATGTGCAACGACAATAATTCCAAATACGACGGAAAGCTTTTTTATCATTACGGTTCGGACAAATACGGTTGGGCCGTGTACGATGAAGAAACAAACGATTGGAAAAAGACGGATTCCTTCGGCTATCCTCTCGATTTCGAAACCAGAAAGAGCGCAAAGGATTATTTCTTATCCGACACATATAATTCGTCATACGGCGGAAGCGATTTCAGAGACAGCGTTTTATACGACGATTATTCGCATAATTTCAATGTCAGCCAGGGTTATTTCTCATACGACGATGATGTTTATTATCACATGAGGCCGAACCAGGACAACGGCTGGTATGTATACGATGACGAATACGACGACTGGAAGGAAATTTCGTCCTCAAGCGTTCCCGCGGATTTAAAGCATCAGTCCGTGGCACAGGATTTCTGGTACACTCCCACATGGGACAGCGATACGCAATTCAGCGATTTTACCGAAACGGAAGAATTCAGGGATTATCAGGCCGAACTTGAAAGGCAGGCTCAGTACGAAGCCGAGCGAAACAGCAGCAGTTCGGATAATGACAGCAGCTATTCCTGGGACTCGAGCGATTCCTGGGATTCGGGAAGCACCGACTGGGGAAGCGACTGGTAGAAAATTATTTGAAATTGTCCAGGCAGCTGTAGCCGTCGGACAATGAAGAATCAGGATTATATTTACCCTCTTTCAGGGTCAGAAAAGCTTCTTTTATGCGATTTAAATCTTCCCCGTCGTTAAGCGGAGAAAGCATCATAATCACGTAATCCTTATCGAAGCATTCACATTCGCATTTATTATTTTTAAGGCAAGCGGCAAAATCTTTTCCGGTGAATACGTCGTCTTTTAAAACGACAATCCTTAAAGGATCGGATTTGCCGACATTAAAACCCATATTCGACAATTCGTTTTTAAGCAGTTTGGTTTTTTCACAAAAAGCGCAAACTGCTTTTTTATATTCCGCGGCTGTACCGTTAAAAGCATCCATGCTCGCGATCAAAAGATACGAGGGGCTGGATGAACCGAATAATTCCATCGCGTGTTTTGCTTCATCGAATACATCTTCAAGCGAATCGTTTATATGAAGATAAGCCGTGCCCGTAAGCGTGGGCAGGGTTTTATGTGCCGAAGCGCAGCAGATATCCGCGCCGCAGTCAACGGGATGAATATATTCGGGATAAAGCGTATAATCCAGAAATTTAAAATACGCGCAGTGCGCCCCGTCAACCAAAAGAGGAATCCCGAAGGGGGAGAGAATTTCTTTTATGTTTTTTAAATCCGAAACGTTTCCGAAATAGTCCGGATAGGTTATATATACACCGATCGGATTGTATTTTTTCTCATCGATAATCGTGCCGAGAGAGGCTTTTAAATCCGAAGCCGAATCGAGTCTTTTGACATCAAGGCCAAGGAGTTCGACCGCATGAAAGAAAGCCTTGTGACACTTTCCCGACGCAACGACATATGGCGCTTCTTTTGATAATTTTTCAAAATGCTTTTTTGCAAGATAAAGCATGGCTTTAATCGCCTGGCTCGAGCCCTCCGTCGAATAGAGCGTCTTCGCACCGAAAATTTTACCCGCGTTTTCCTCGCTTTGCATTATGATTCCCGAGGGATTGTAAAGATTGTCCGCGCCGGAAATCTCCGTGATGTCAAACTTTTGGGCTTCCTCAAGCCAGTAAGGCACGGAAAAACCGCCGGATTTTCCTTTGTGACCCGGCATATGAAGTCTTGAAATATCGGACTTTTCGTATTCGTTTAAAAAATCCAAAACTGGTGTTTTACTCTTCACTGTTCTCGCTAACGCGCATCATAATCGCGCATTCAATTCTTTTTTTGAAAAGCTCGCAACCGGGCTTGTAGATACCCTTAATGCTTCCGGACGCATGAAATGCGTTTGCCGCGCAGCCGCCCGAGCAATAAAGCTTTGCCCAACAGTCCCTGCATTCTTCTCTCGCATATGCGTTGCAGCTTCTGAATTCCTCGCGAAGCGCATCGTTTGTCACGCCGTTAAAGACGTCCCCGAGCTTATATGATTCTTCTCCCACAAACTGATGGCAGGGGTACAAATCGCCCCAGGGAGTAACTGCCATATATTCCGTACCCGAACCGCATCCCGATATCCTCTTGTAAATACAGGGGCCTTCGGTCAGATCGAGCATGTAATGATAAAAGGTTATCGGTTTGCCTTCTTTTTCACGACGGAGCATGTCTTTTGCAAGGATTTCGTACTGTTCTTTTACAATTTCTATATCTTCGCTTGTAAGCGTCGTTTCGTCTTCAGGCCTGCCCACAACGGGTTCCATGCTGAGCTCCGTAAATCCGAGGTCCGCCATGTGGAACACATCTTTCGTAAAATCGGGATTAAAATGGGTAAAAGTACCTCTGATGTAATATCCTTTTTGCCCTCTTGCATCAACCAGTTTTTTGAATTTGGGGATAATGGTATCGTAGCTTCCTTTTCCCGCGTAATCCACTCTGAAACGGTCGTGAATCTCTTTTCTGCCGTCTAAGGACAAAACCACGTTGCTCATTTCCTTATTGGCAAATTCTATAACGTCGTCGTCTATCAGCACACCGTTTGTCGTAAGCGTAAAACGGAAGTTTTTGTTCTTTTCTTTTTCGATGCTTCGAGCGTATTTTACGAGGTCTTTTACGACATCGAAATTCATAAGGGGTTCGCCGCCGAAAAAGTCAACCTCGAGATTGGTGCGGCTTCCGGAATTTTCCACAAGAAAATCAAGCGCCCTCTTTCCCACTTCAAAACTCATTAAAGCCCTGTCGCCGTGGTATTTTCCCTGGCTGGCAAAACAATAAGAACAGTTCAGATTGCAGGTGTGGGCAACGTGGAGGCACAAAGCCTTGATAACGTTTCCGCTTCTTTGCTTGAATGTTCCCGCAAGTTCGGCAAAAGTATCCTTTGTGAAAAGCTGTCCTTCGTTTTTAAGAGCCTCGATATCCTCGTAGCATTCGATAAGTTCGTCCCTTGTGACATCTTCTCTGTCCGCATATTTTTTCAAAAGTTCGTCGATGATTTCGTCTCTGGTGTGATCGCAAAAAAGCGCAATCATGTCATATGCGACTTCATCCACGTCATGAACCGCTCCGGAACACGAATCAAGCACTATATTGTAACCGTTTAGTTTGTACTGATGAACCATTTTTCTCCTAACTGAAAAAAACACCGCCTAATTACAGACGGTATTCATTCGATGTGCTTATTTAGCTGCGTTTTCGCACTTCTGGTTTGCAACGCCGCAACTTGTCTTGCAAGCAGACTGACATGATGTCTGGCATTCGCCGCATCCGCCCTTCTTAGCGCTCTGACAAAGGTTGCGAGTCTTAAGAGTTTTAATTCTTTTCATTTCGCTTCCTACTTTCGTAATGTTATTGTACATCCGCAGAATGATACAAATACTGTTTCCATGAGATAATATCATTTTTTTGACGTTTAATCAACCTCAAAGAAGCAATATCCGCCTTCGACGGTTTGTAATTATAAAAATACATGCTCGGACATTTTTGTTACAAGATCGTAGTAATCCTTTAAATCCTTCTCGAATTCCATCATTTTTTCGCCGGAAACACCGAGTCCGTCCGCAATTCCTTTGATATTGTCTCTTTCCGCTTCGTCATATTTGCCGTCGGTGAGACAAAGTCCGATAAGTTCGAAAATGATTATATTCTTTACTTCAGCGGAACTGTTTTTGAGAGATTCGATTAATTCTTCGTAAGTCTCGTCATCAAATTCTCCCTGTATCTGCATCTCTGCACAGTACATATCAAGCATATACTGCTCTGTTTCCTCGACAACTCCGTTTGCCTCGGCAACAATTGCAGCCAAATTCAAAAAACACTTTTTTTCGTTTAAATCAAGCTTGCTTAAATACATTTCCGTCCTCCCTTTAACATTTACTGAAAGTTATTATAACATAAACCCGTCGTGAATACTTATGAAAATTTTCGCTTTGTACAAATTTCCTCTTTACATTTTCGAACATTTGTTCTATTATATCAATACACCCCAAAAACGGAGAAGCATATGAATTATCAGATAATCGCGGTTGACTTCGACGGTACCCTTTGCTACAGCAACTGGCCCGGTCTCGGAGAACCGAACATTCCATTAATTGAATATCTGAAGTTCCAGAAAAAGCAGGGCAACAAGCTTATCCTTTGGACCTGCCGCGCAGGAGCCGCTCTCGATCTTGCCGTGAACTGGTGTATCGAACACGAGCTTTCTTTCGATGCCGTAAACGACAACCTTCCCGAAATAATCGAACTGTACGGCAACAACTCCCGCAAAATCACCTGCGATTATTACATCGA
>JAGADU010000007.1 GCA_017613435.1 Lachnospiraceae bacterium
AAAGCAATGACGGATAAGGCTTTTGAACTTGGGTTTAAAGAATTACTGTTTACAACGAAACCGGATGTAATGAGCATTGGATATGGCTTATATAAGCGTTTGGGCTACGAGGAGTTATCAGAGGAAAATGGTGTTGCCTCCATGCGGATAGATCTTAGCAAAAGGTTTTCAAAGGAATGACTCGATTTCACTCATATGGTACAGCCAAAACGATGCGCCCAAAATAAGAGCATAGTTTTATTTATACGGAGAAACAATATGAAAAATACCGGTATAAAATCCAAACGAAGAATTACTTCAATTATTACAATTATACTAACTGTGATGATGCTTTCAGGATGCATTAACAATACGCGTCAAATCAATGTCGGAGTTCCCAAGGGTGCTGAAACCAATGATTTCCTTATTGCTGTTAACCGGGATTTGGATCCTGATGTTATTAAGTATGATGGTATCAGACCGACTGTTAACAATAAAACTAAAGAAGTTGATTATGATTATATTTTTATGATTCAGGATACCAAAGGGAATATCGGTGATGAAGTCAGGATTATTTATGATATAGCAAACGATGCTTTTAAAGAACCGGAATTCCGGGCACAAAAAACATCAATGATTATCGCAACTAAGCATTTTCAACCGGGAGTTACGAACTACGTTGTATCTTTCTCGAACTATGATAAAAACGGTTTGGTTTACGATCATATTTATTCTGTCTATGCAGGCGGTATTGACCGTATGACAGAAGATTACGATCCTTCATTCGGATATGAAATCAACGATTTGGAATATTGGGATTCTTTTGTGCAGTCAGATGAATTTATTCATTCCGATTATATTGAATAATTATTATCGGTATCTTCATGACAGTTTTTAAATCCCGAGAGGGATAATAGATAATCAGGTGAATGAAAAACATGGAAAACAAGAATAAAAAAACAAGAAAGGAAGAACTGAAATCCGCGATTAAGGGAAATATCATCATTGCTGCGGTTTTTCAGTTGTTTCCGATCGTAGGCATATTTTTTGCTCTCTTCTGTACGGCCGACCGAATCGGGTCGATAGTTTGTCTTGCAATAAGCATTTTGCCTGCAGAAACTGTTGCGCTTGCCCTTCTTTTGCAAAACCGTAAATTCAAACAACAAATAAAGGAAGAAGAACTGCATCCGACAGTGAACGCGGAGTACGCACCAACATTATTTAAAAACGACGGTTATACATACGAAAAAGCCTGCGAATTATATTGCAAACAATTCGAAAAGAAGCCGGGGAAACTTACAAAAGAAGATGAAAATAACATATGGCACTATGCTCTGGATGATTTTGCATATCTTTTTATGTGGGTGATAGAGAACGATTATTATCAGCCTTCAAAAGAATTCGATGAAGATACTGCGAAAGAAATAAAAGATTTTATATCTTTGATAAAAAAGCGCAAAGAACTTCCGACCACCTATCTTATCAGCAACGATTACTTTGCGGAGGATGAAGTCAAGAAAAAAGCTCGGAGTTTTGTGGCTGATTATTTTAACGGCTCATATATTGAGGATGTCAAAAAATTCGCTGCAAAGCATCTTGAAAGCGAACTCTACGGTTTCCCTTTTCGCTTTGAAGATTATGATATTTTCAAAACACGCATAGATGAGGCGTATAAGACTTATACTGACAATAAAACTAAAGAGGAATAAAAATGGAACTTTGGGACGCATATAACGATCGATTCGAGAAAATAGAAAATTTAACTCTTGTTCGCGGGGAAGAAGATTTGATTCCCGATGGTGTCTATCATCTTGTATGCGATTTTACCGTCAGACATTCGGACGGTACATATCTTCTTATGCAAAGAGATCCGAGAAAATGTTATCCCCTTATGTGGGAAGCAAGCGGCGGCGGTTCCGCGCTTCAAAACGAGAGTCCGATGGAGTGTGGCAAGCGCGAATTGTTTGAAGAAACGGGAATCAAATCCGAAAATCTCAAAGAGATGGGAAGAGAAGTGAATCCCGTTACCCGTTCGGCGTATGTTGATTTTTTCTGCGAAACCGACTGCGATAAAGAAAGCATTGTCTTGCAGGACGGGGAAACCGTTGATTTTAAATGGGTTACAAAGGAAGAACTCATGAATATGAGCGATGAAGAACTGGTTACAAAACGTATGTTTAAATTCATCGATGAACTGAAGGATATGCTTTCCTAAAAAAATGGCACTTTCGAACAGAACAAAAAAATGGATGGATAAAAAGAATATTACGCTTAAGGGCAAAACAGTTCTTATAACCGGCGCAAACAGCGGTGTCGGTTTAAAAAGCGCGGAATGCGCGTTGTATCTCGGTGCCGATGTGATAATGGCTTGCAGAAACTTAACAAAAGCCGAAAGTTCCAAAGAGGAACTGCTAAAAGACTATCCCGAAGCATCCGTGGAACTGATGAAACTGGATTTATCCGATTTTTCTTCAATTGATGCTTTTGTAAAAGAGATAAAAGACACTAAAAAAGATATAGACGTTTTCATAAACAACGCCGGAGTTTTCCATCAAAGCGGAATGACCAAAGACGGTTTTGAAAATGTTATCGGAATCAATTATTTTGCTGTTTATCGCATCAGCGAGGAAATACTGCCTTATTTGGCAAATCTTTCGCACAAGGTGGTTTACTGCAATACCGTTTCCGTGGTTCATAAGATCGCGCGTATCGATTATAAAGATTTTTATTATTCGAAAAAATACGGCCATCTGAATGTTTATTCAAGGTCGAAACTCTGTCTTGCCAAATATTCATACGAATTGTCACAAAAATACGAAAATACAAATATCTTCGTTTACATGATTCATCCCGGCATTTCGGTAACTCCGCTTGGAGTAAACGCTTTCGGAAATATCGTAAAGAAAATTGCACCCTATGTCGGCGGCATATTCAATTCGCCGGAAAAATCCGCACTTCAGACAATATACATCCTTTCAAAAAATCCGCCCGCAGGCTCGCTTGTGGGACCCGGTATTTTCGGCGTTTGGGGGTTTCCTAAGGAGGGCAGAGTCGGAAAGAGTGTCAAAACCGGAAGGGATGAACTGATTGAATTTACGAAGAACGAATTAAAAAGGAGATGTCATGATTGATTTGGACGAATACATAAAGAGATTCATTGACGAAGCAAAGAAAGCTTACGGAAAGCGACTTATGTATGTGGGTCTGCAGGGAAGCCGCCTTCGCGGCGAAGCAACCGAGGACAGCGATATCGACATAATGGTTGTCATTGATGAATTAACGGTCAATGATATGAACCTTTACAGGGAAATTCTTGACAGTGTCGGAAACAGAGACAAATCGTGCGGCTTTTTATGCGGCAGGGATGAACTTTCCCGCTGGACGTCTCTTGAAGCGTACCAGCTTCTGGAAACAACGAAGGATTTATATAACAGTCTTTTTGAACTCTTGCCGAAATTTGACAGACAAGATGAAATCCTGTATGTAAAAACAAGTCTCGGAAACATATATCATGAACTGTGCCACCGTTACGTACATTCCGACAGAGAAAAGAATGTTATGAAATTCAGGACGACATGCAAATATTTTTTCTTTCTGATTCAAAATCTGCATTATCTTGAAACCGGGGATTTTATTAAGACGAAGAGAGAACTTATCGAAGCCGTCGGCGAAGAAGACCAAAAAATACTCAAGATGGCAAAACTCCCTGACGATTTTGATTTTGACAAAGAATTTAAAACGGCATTTGAATGGTGCCAAAAGGCATTCGCAAGAATCGATTCCGTGTGACGAAAACCATCAGACATTTTTTATATAATTATATTCATTGATATTATAAAATATAATTGCTAAAATATTTTTGGTATGTAAATTTTAATATTAAAACATATTGATCGGAGGTCTGTTATGTACGAATTTATCCCTGCTATTCTCGGTGTAGTTATTTTCATTTTGGGTCTTATTATGTCTATTTTCCCCAAAGGATCTACGAGAGCCGATTTGAGAGAAGATCCCAAAGCCGTAAACAAAACAAAAACAAGCGGTGTCGTTATGGCTGTTTTGGGTGTAATTCTTCTGGTTCTTGGAATAATCAGAATTATTATGTTTTAGTTAATTGTTTGTTAAAGGATTTTTTTACAACGAGGGATGACCGGAATGAGAAAATTAAAAAAACTATTATGTGTTTTGACTGTGCTTTTGACAATGACGCAGTTTCTGGCTTGCGGCAAAAATACGGAAGCTGTTCCCATAACATCCGATTGGAAAGCACAAAGGATTGAACATAAAGGATTTGTTACAGATTTGACCAAAGGGTCGGATGATTTAAACGATGACTTAATCCCCATGTTCTTTTCGGACGGAAAGGATTTTACTTTTATTTTAAGCGGAAAAGAACATAAAGGCTATCTGGAACAAAAAGGCAACGACTATGAACTTCATTGGGACCAAAATCAGAATCCGCGTTCCCCAGAGCTTAGCGAAGCCACAATTGACGGAAGTACTCTGACAATTGACTATGCGAAAGATTATATATTTGTATTTAAAGCCAAATAATCGACTTGCGTGAAGTTTTTTCACCCCTTATAAACCTTCTTATGACCGAATTTGGTAAAATAGGACATTTGTTTGACACGAAAACCAAATGAAACGTCATGGACTACGGTTTGAAAAAAAATATTTTATAGTATGATGAAAACATAGAGAAAGCGACATGAATTTACTTACTATAAAGCAAAGGAGGGGTGAAAATGAATAACAAAGGCTTTTCTCTTGTTGAAGTGATTATCGTTGTAGCAATAATGTCCATTCTGGTCGGAGTGGCGGCACCGTTTCTTATCGGATACTATGAAAAAACCAATGTATCCGCCGATGTACAGTTATGTGATTCGGTTAAAGAAGCGGTTTCCATAGCAATGGTTGATCCCGATGTAATTTGTGCGACGGATACAAGCGCGGATCAGATTGCTTACCTTACGGCAGGAAATGTTTACAGTATCGAGGACTTTACTGATATAACGGTTTTCACCGATACAATATGTGAAATAGTCGGAAAAGATGTCGTAGGTCACGGCGCCAACGATTTGGTTGCAACCAGAGAACTTATGAAGTCGCGTTCCGCAAAAGATGACGGTATTCTTAAACTTCAGATGAACGGCGGTCAGCTTTATGTTTGGATTGATCAAAGCGATTTGAACGGCAAGAATGCGAATAATACAAGCGCGGATTATACGACAGTGGCATCTTCGGGTGTTATTTACGCAAATTAAAAAAATATTTTTAAACGGGGCTTCGGCCCCGTTTTTTTATTGAAAAAAGATTCTTAATAAATTCTTAAACATTTATCCACTTGTTTCTTAATAATCATACGGATATTATAGTAGATGAACGGAAGACCTGCAGGATTCCTTAAAAATATTTGGGAGCTTAGACATGTATAACATTTTGATTTGTGATGATGAGAAAGACATTGTGAATGCACTGAAGATTTATTTATCATCCCCTGATTTAAATTTTTATGAAGCTGAAAACGGAGCGGAAGCTCTTTCTATCATTCATTCAAACGAAATCCATCTCGTTATACTGGATATCATGATGCCAAAATTAAACGGTATAGAAGCACTTTCCAAAATAAGAGAATTCAGTAACATTCCGGTAATAATGCTTTCAGCCAAAAGTGAAGATACTGACAAGATTTTAGGCCTGAATATTGGCGCGGATGATTACATCACAAAACCTTTTAATCCGATAGAAGTGAATGCGAGAGTAAGATCGGCTTTAAGAAGATACTTCGATTTCGGAGGAAGGATCAAAAGTGAAGACGTGTATGCTTGCGGTGGCGTTACTCTCGATGACATTGCCAAAACCGTTACTGTAGACAGCGAAGAAGTAACGCTCACCCCCAAAGAATTCGATATATTGAAATTATTGATGCGCTCCCCGGGAAAAGTTTTTTCTCCCAAAGAAATATATGAAAAAATCTGGGACGAATCAATGATGGCCGGCTGCGAAAAAACCGTAGCCGTGCATATCAGACACATACGTGAAAAAATAGAAATAAACCCCAACGAACCCAGATATCTTAAGGTTATTTGGGGGCAGGGGTACAAGATTGAAGGACAATAAAGGCGAGAGATATGAGTGAAGAGAAGATAATCAATCAACCGGAAAAAGAAGAGAGAATCAAACCCAAAAGAAAATATTTTGCTTCGAATTTATTTGTAAAACTGTTTTCCGCCATCGGAAGCATGATTACGCTTGCATGCGTGTTTGCGGGAATAATCGCAATCTTTCTGATAGAAGAAAAAGGGATGTATTACAACACCATCGAAGAAACGGTAAATATTAACTTTGCAAGTATAGCCGAAAGAAATGCAATGATGGTTTTGAGCTGTCTGGACAATGACCAAAAGGAGCAGGCGGATGCTTTTCTTAATGACAGAAATATAGCTGCATTTTTTGTGAATTCATCGGATTCGAAGAGAAATTATACATATTACAGAGAGAATTACAATAAAAGCAATCTTCCGAACGAATATGTTTTCAACGGAAAGGAGGGCAATACAAAATGGGAAATATACATCATTCCGGAGTTAAATCATGAGAATGATGCATATAAAAACGAATTAAGAGAAATCAATCTGGCATACAAATTCCGCTATTGGGCAATAGCGGGGACTGTAATCTGCGGTCTGTTATTCCTGATTTTAATCACCGTATACCTTTGCGGAATAGGTTATTCCTCACGTACCGGTGAATTGGAAGATAATTATTTGACCAAAATACCCTTTGATGTTTTCACTGTTATCCTTTTGTTTATTGCGTTTTTTAGTTTCGGAATAGGTTGTTCGGTAGGCGATTATGACGGAGTTATTGCTATTATTTTATGTGGTGCTGCCCTTGTTACTGGTATGGTATGGCTGGCGAATTTAATACACAGAATTAAACTTGGAAAATTATTTGAAAATACACTTATCGTCAAACTTACGATTTTAATATTTAAGCTTTTGAAACATATTACCCTTTTCTGGAAGACCCTGATAATCATGACGGTCGTTTCCTTTATCGAATATGCGGTAATATTCATGTTCGGCGTAGCAACGAGAGAAGCAGCGTTCGTATTTCTGTTTTTCCTTGTGTTCGTTGAAAAAGTTTTCATTTACCCTATAATTCTTTACATCATTGTGATGACAAGACTTCTTTTCAAAGGCGGAAACGAACTTAGCAAAGGAAATACGGATTATAAGATAAATACATCCATGTTCTTAGGAGAATTTAAACAGCACGGTGAAAATCTCAACAATTTATCCGGTGCGGTTAACAGGGCCGTCGAGGAGAGGATCAAAAGCGAGAGAATGAAGACCGAACTGATTACGAATGTTTCGCATGATTTAAAAACCCCGCTTACATCGGTAATCAATTATTCGGATCTTATCAATACAGAGGCCGCTTCCATGAATGCCCGGGGCGAGGAAGCCGAACACGTAGAGAATATTACGCAATATTCGGAAGTTTTAAACCGACAGTCCAACAAGCTTAAAAGACTTTTGGACGATCTTGTCGAAATATCCAAAGCCAGCACCGGAAACATGGAACTGATTATGGAGAATCTCGATGTTACGACGATTCTTTCGCAGGCAATAGGCGAATATGAAGAAAGATTTGAAGAAAAGAATCTCGAAGTTATTTTGAAAGCTCCCGAAAACAGTCTGTATATCAAAGCAGACAGCAGAAAACTTTGGAGAGTCTTTGACAATCTTTTGCAGAATATTTACAAATATTCATACCCCGGAACCAGAGTATTCCTCGAAGCTTTGGAAAAAGACAAAAAGGTATACCTGGTTTTCAAGAATACATCAAGCGAACATATAACGTTAACGCCCGAAGAACTGACCGAAAGATTTACCAGAAATGACGAATCAAGACATCTTGAAGGAAACGGTCTCGGACTTGCGATCGCAAAGACGATGACCGAAGCGATGGGCGGTGTGTTCGTTCTTGAAATCGACGGAGATTTGTTTAAGGTAAGCGTATTGTTTGACAAGGAAGAACACATTCAAGCAAATGCATAAAATAATTACTTAAAGGAGTGTGATGCCATTTTTTACCTAAAAACCGTTTTATACCAAAAAAATGTTGCGTTAAAGGATTGCCCTTTGGGGTAATCCTTTTTGTTTGTATAAGGCTTTTATGCTATAATAATTCGAAATAAGAAAAAACGGAGATGAATTATGTCTGTATACAAAAGATTGCTGGAATATAAGGATGATGAATATAAAGAATTTCAAAGCAAACTGATTCCGAATATCTCAAAAGATACGATAATCGGTGTCAGAACGCCTGATATGAGAAAGATTGCAAAAGAAGAATTTGCAAAGAAAGAAGGAAGGGAGTTTTTAAACAAGCTTCCCCATGATTATTATGAGGAAAATCTGATACATTTTTTTATGATTGCTCTTATTAAGGATTTTGACGAATGCCTTAAGGAAACTGAGAAATTCCTTCCCTATGTTGACTGCTGGAGCGTATGCGACCAGTCTTCGCCCGCGGCTTTCAAAAAGAATCACGACAGGCTCCTGCCCCACATAAAGGAATGGATTGATTCAAATCATGTTTATACTTCGAGATTCGGAATGAGAATGCTGATGAACGAATTTCTGGGCGATGATTTTAAGCCGGAATATCTTAAATGGGTCGCCGACAAAAAGGGCGATGATTATTATCTTAAAATGATGATCGCATGGTATTTTGCGACTGCTCTCGCAAAACAATACGATGCTTCGGTTGTTTATTTCGAAAAACGTTATCTCGAGGATTGGACGCACAAAAAAGCCATTCAAAAAGCATTGGAAAGTTTTCGCGTTTCGGATGAACACAAAGAGTATTTGAAAACCTTAAGATAGGTTTTTTGCCGCGGTTTAATCTTTTTGGTTATTGCTTTGAAAAGAGACGCAAAATATGGTAAAATAACCATGTATGTGCCAAAAGAATTTGACACTGCAAAAAATACATCGGGATTTACTGAGACTTAAGTTAAGAGATATAAATGAGCGAATTCAAAAGGAACAAGAATTTAATTTGGGAATTATCCAAGAACGACTTTAAGAAGAGGTATGCCGGAAGCTCACTCGGAAGAGTATGGGCTTTTGTAATGCCTGTTGTTACGGTTGTTCTTTATTATTTTGTATTCGGATTTATCATGGACGGAGGAAGGGTTCCGGGAACCGCATCGACCGAAGCGCCCTATGCAGTTTGGCTTACCGCAGGACTTGTTCCGTGGTTTTTCTTAAACGAAGCTGTTACGACCGGTGCCAATGCCATGCACGAATATAATTACCTTGTAAAAAAAGTGGTTTTTAAAGTTGGAATACTTCCTTTCATCAAAACCGTTTCGGCATCTTTTATACATTTATTCTTTGTGTTTGTTTTGCTGGTAATGTATTTTTCGTTTAGGTACAAACCGAGTTTTCAGATAATACAGCTTTTGTATTATTCTTTCTGCATGTTCATGCTTGTGCTTGCAATAACATATATTACGAGTGCGGTGACCGTGTTTTTCAAGGATCTTTTGCAGATTATCAATATTTGTCTGCAGGTCGGAATGTGGGGCACGCCGATTTTATGGGATTTGGGTATTGCTCCGAAATTTTTGCAGCCGATATTCCGATTTAACCCCGTTTATTATATTATCGAGGGTTACAGAAGTTCCCTTTTTAAAGGAACATGGGTGCATGAAAGATGGCTTGATACCCTTGTTTTCTGGGGAATCGTGGCTGTTTTGTTCGGAATCGGAGCATATGTGTTTAAGAAATTAAGACCCCTGTTTGCGGATGTTTTGTAATGATTATGAATGAGAACGAAAATAAAAATGTGAATAATGAAATATCGATAGACGTAAAGAATGTCACCAAGATTTATTCTTTGTACAAACGTCCTTCGGACAGGCTCATTGACACTTTTCATCTGATGCCGTGGAAAAAATATCCGAAGAACGAAGCGCTGAAGGATGTATCTTTTACGGTTAAAAAGGGTGAAACGGTCGGAATTATCGGTACCAACGGATCGGGCAAATCGACGGTATTAAAGATTATTACCGGAGTTTTGACGCCTACCAAAGGGAAAGCCGTCGTAAACGGACGTATATCCGCGCTTCTTGAACTCGGTGCCGGCTTTAACGCCGAATACACGGGTATCGAGAATGTGTATTTAAATTGTACGATGATGGGTCTTTCCAAAGAAGAGACCGAGAAAAAACTTCCCGAAATCCTTGATTTTGCGGATATCGGAGAATATGTATATTCACCGGTTAAAACTTATTCGTCGGGTATGTTTGTGCGTCTTGCGTTTGCCGTGGCAATCAATATCGATCCCGAAATCCTCATTGTCGATGAAGCATTATCCGTCGGAGACGTGTTCTTCCAGGCGAAATGCTACAGAAAATTCGAGGATTTTAAGCGTCAGGGCAAAACAATTCTTTTTGTATCCCATGATTTGAGCAGCATCGCAAAATATTGCGACAGAGTTGTTTTGTTAAATAAGGGCGACAAACTCGGAGAAGGATCCCCGAAGGAAATGATAGACCTTTACAAGCAGGTTCTCGTCGGCCAGTACAAAGACGAAAAAAACGCCGTCGTAAAGGAAGGCTTAAATACCGACACGCTTGAATACGGCTCGAAAAAAGCCAAGATTCTCGATTGCAAAATATACGACAATAACGGCAGAAACAGCAATGCAATCATCAAAGGAACATCTTTTAAGATTGCGATGGAAGCCGAAGTGCTTGAAGATTTGGAAGCTCCGATTTTTGCATTCACTTTCAAAAACGTTCAGGGTACCGAAATTACCGGAACCAATACGATGATTGAAAAGAGCATTACCGAGGGCATCAGGGGCGGAAGCAAACTTACGATAGAATTCACGCAGGATATGAACCTTCAGGGCGGAGAATACCTGCTCTCGCTCGGACTGACAGGTTTTGAAAAGGGCGAATTCACCGTATATCACAGACTTTACGACTGCATTAACGTAACGGTTGTTTCGGATAAGGATTCCGTCGGATATTACGACATGAACTCAAAGGTTGACATAAAATATCATTAATTCGATTTTATTATCTGCCTGAGGTCAGTACACGACAGGGCGTTTGATAACACGCCAAAGGTTTACATAAATGGACAATATTACGATCGGAAAAGTTAATATTGATTTGAAACATTATTCGGGTGAGGATTTGTATTCCGAGGGTGAGATTGAGGACAGACTCTTAAAGATTTGCGAAGAAAATCCTCCCGAAGCTTTCAGAAAGATTGTCGAAGATAATGACGAATGGTCTTATCTTTATCATTTGTCGCTCGAAAGACAGAATATTGTTTCATGGCTTCCGATAAAAAAAGATCATAAGGTTCTTGAAGTCGGAGCGGGCCCCGGTGCGATAACGGGAGAGTTATGCAAATTATCCGGAAGCGTCGATGCGGTTGATTTATCTTTAAAAAGAAGCAAAACCAATGCCGAAAGAAACAGGGAATTCGATAATCTATCGATTAAAGTGGGAAATTTTACCGATATCGAACCCGACCTTGACACCGATTATGACTGGATAATGCTTATCGGCGTTTTTGAATATGCGGTTTCCTACATAGGTTCGAACAACCCTTACGAAGAATTTCTCAATATATTGAAAAAGCATTTGAAGAACGGCGGAAGAATTGTCATTGCAATCGAAAACCGTCTCGGACTTAAATATTTTGCGGGATGCAGGGAAGACCATACCTGTGCTTTTTTTGACGGAATAGAGAATTACAAAATCGGCTCCCATGTCAGAACTTTTTCGAAAAAGGGTCTTGAAAATATTTTCAAAAAGGTTGACATAACTGACTATCATTTTTATTATCCCTATCCCGATTACAAGCTTCCCAACACGATTTATTCGGATAAGAGACTGCCTTTTGCGGGCGAACTGAAAGACAATATAAGAAATTTCGATCAGGACAGACTCCTTCTTTTTGATGAAACCAAAGCTTATGATTCTCTTTTGGAAGACGGAATGTTTGCTGATTTTTCAAATTCGTTTCTGACAATCCTCGGCCCCGACGTAAATGTTTTATATACCAAATATTCAACCGAAAGAGACGACAAATACTGCATAAGAACGAGGATATTCGAAGAAAACGGCATTAAAAAGGTCGAAAAAAGCGCGGTCTGCAAAGCGGGCGCAAATCATATTTCGGACATCAAAAAAGCCGCCATAAAACTTAAGGAACGTTATGATACTTCCGATTTGAAAATCAATAATATTCTTGATTTCAACGAAGACGAAGGAAGGATTGTTTTCGAATATATCGAAGGAAAAACTCTCGAAAATCTTCTGGACGAATGCATTTTATCGGGCAATAAGGATGAATTTATAAGACTTTTCGAAAAATATAAAACTTACGTCGAATTCAATACGGATTATCCGATTGTCGACGATGATTTTATTTTCTCTAATATTATCGTTACGGATTCGTCCTGGAATCTTATCGACTGCGAATGGGTCAGATTCGAAAAGGGCAATCCCGAAGACGTAATTGCCAGAGCAATCAACAATTATCTTCTTCCCGGCAATTTCAGAAACGAAATTAAGGAATGGATTGACTGCAATAACGATTTTAACGAGGACGGTTTCATTAAAGACAGAGTTCTTTGTGAAAACAAAGCCTTATCGACGGTAAGACACAACATCGGAAAGGGCGTTTACGATTTGAAATACATGACGGACCGTATTGCGGCTCTTAATTTCGTATTTCAGATTTATGAAGATTTCGGAGACGGTTTCTCGGAAGAAAACTCCTACAAATTGGTTAACATAAAAAAGCACGGCCCCAATATGTTAATAAGCATTCCGATCAAAGATGGAATCAGGAATCTCAGGCTCGATCCCGGAGATGTTCCTGTTAGGTTTTATGTAAACCAAATTCTTTTAAACGACGAAGATGTTACAGAAAAACTTATCGGATTAAACAAGAACGGTTGCGTGGATATTCGTTCATGCGTTCAGAAAAACACGATGTTTATTTTCAAAAAAGGAGACCCGCACATTAAACTTCCCATGAAGGGATTAAACGCAAAAGCGGGAGATGTTTTGAGAATCGATTGCAGAGCGGAATATATTTATTGATTTTAAGACTATGGCAGTGATAAGTGTACTTCAGTGCTTATTGTATTTGACAGTAATTCCTGCCTGTTTGGGAATTGCGTTTACTAAGCATTTTGACGAAAAATACAATACCTTGGGAAACATTCTTACAATCGGCTTTTTTTGCGAAACGGCCGTGTTTGAGATACTGTTTCTCGTTTTCTATAAATTCGGAAGAAACCTTACCGAGCTGACATGGGTTTCTTCGTTTGTTTTTGCGATTCTTTGCATCGTATCGATTGTTTTTTGCCGCAAAACTTTCAAAACAATAAAGAAACCGAAATTCGATTTGAGTTTCTTTGTTTTTGTTTTGTTCACGCTTTATATGATTTTTATGCGAAACTACCAGGGCGTTAACGACGGAGACGACGCGTTTGTTCTGGGCAATGCGCTTACGACGCTTACGACCGGAAGATTTTACAAGATTGATTATTACACCGGCAGAATTATATCGAGCGAATCTTTTACGAGGCATTTTCTTGCTTCGAATTCTATTTTCATAGCATATCTGGCCAAAGTGACATTTGTACATCCCACGATTCTTGCGCACAGGATTTTGGGAAGTTTTGTTCTTATACTTCACAACTCGATTATTTATAATATTTCGGGAATTCTTTTTACCGGCAAAAAAGACAAATACAGAGGTCTTTTTGCTTCGTTCGTGTCCCTTATGACAATATGGGATTTCCATTCGTATTTATGCGATTCGACTTTTATTTTATCAAGAACATGGCAGGGCAAGGCAATGTTTTGCGCGCTTGCAATTCCTTTTGCGATTTACCTTTTGCTTATGATCGGTGAATGCGAGGGCAAAAAGAAAACATTGTTTGCATTGGGCTTTGTGCTCTCGGTGGCTTCGGTTTCGATGACTCCCGCAAGTATTTATCTTTTGACCATGCTTTTGACAATAGGCAGTCTTTGCGAAACTTTTGTATTAAAGAAATTCTCGATTGTTTTGAAAAATTTGGTATCTGTTTCTCCGATGGCGGTATTTGCGCTTTTGCAGATATTTTTCATCGGTAAGGGAATTTAGTAAAAAGGATTTATTTATGCTTGAACGCGGTTTGAACCCATTCGAAATAATTAAATTATATTCCGGAAATGCCACATTCATGCTGATGTTTGCAATGTCGCTGCTTTATCTTTGGTGCTTTGAAAAAGACAAGGTCAAAAAATCGGTTTTGGTATTCCCCTCCGTTGTGATGATTGTCCTTTTCGTATTTCCGCTGTTTTCGCATTTGTTTATGAACAAACTCGACGAAGAGGGTACTTATTACAGATTTCTTTGGATTGTTCCGACAACCATTGTTTCTTCGTATGCTCTGTTCCATATATTGGACAGGTTCAAAAACAAAATCGTTATGATTGCGGCTTTTGTTTTTGTGACCGTATGTATTTTAATAGGCGGAGTTTTCATGTATGATGCACCTGTTTTTTACAAGGCCGAAAATGCATATCAGATTCCGTCCTATGTTATAGACATGTGCGATGACATGAGAATAAACGATCGCGAATACGAAGCGGTTTTCCCGGATGAAATACTTCAGTATCCGAGACTTTACAGTGCATACATCGTGCTTCCCTACGGATTCGAAATGCTTCAGCACGGCGTGGGAGAGCATGAGGATATTCATAACGAGATGGTAAAAGACACGATTGACGTAAAGACGCTTTCCGCTCTTTGCGAAGAAAATGTTGTGCATTATATCGTAATAAACAGCAACAAAAAACTGGACGGCAGATTCGAAGATTATCATTACGATTTTGTCGGAGATTACGGTCCGTATAAAATGTATCGAAGCAATACTCTTTATCTTGGCAATTGGAATTAAAATTTTTTAACGAAGGTTTTATTATGAAAAAAAGACGAATTTCACTGATTATTTCCGTATTTGTAATTTTCCTCTCGCTTCTTACCGGATGCGTGAATAAATACGTTCTGGTCGAAAAAGAGGAAACACCGAACGGATTAAGCTACAGTTTTAATTACGACAAAGAAGTCGATATCACATACGATAACGAAAAAGGCCTTGAAATAACAACGGATTCGAATGTGGGCGATGGAAAAGACGCGCTTGACGAAGACGGCAGAGGCGCAAATACCGATACATATGCCGAAGGCAGGGGCGGTAACGAAGACGGTGATGAAGTACCCGACACGGATATCGATACGGATACCGACGGCAGGGGCGCAAACGACGGTTCGAAGACAAATTCAAATGATTCGGACGATAAATCGGAAAGCATCAGGGAAGACGGCGAATACACATCCAAGGATGAAGTGGCGCTGTATATTTATACCTACGGAAAACTTCCGTCCAATTATATTACAAAAGACGAAGCCAAAGATCTGGGATGGGAAAGTTCGGAAGGAAATCTTAATGTTGTTGCCAAAGGAAAGAGCATCGGGGGCGACAAATTCGGAAACAGGGAGGGAATTCTTCCCAAAGCCAAAGGAAGACAGTATTACGAATGTGATATAGATTACGTAAAAGGAAAAAGAAACGGCAAAAGAATAGTTTATTCAAACGACGGTCTTATATATTACACCGAAGACCATTACAATACTTACGAGCTTTTGTATGATAAGAATTCCGTTTTGGATTAGCCGGTAAAAATCGGGGGTTAAAATATGAATATTTTTGTCAATCAAAAAAGCATAGGAAAAAACAAGCGTGTCAAAACGATTCCGCTTGAGTATAAAGATGTCCCTGCCAATGTTTATGACCTTATAGAAAATACGGTCAGAATCATGGTGGGGGATTTTTATAAAAGGGCAAACATGAAGGAATCCCCTTTAAGCGAAGAACAGATAAGGGATCTTTCGGAAATCGGAAGAGTGTCGTTTGGAATAATTTATAACGACAAAATGCCGGATGTTAACAAGGCGATAGAAACCGCCGTTCTTGCATATCGCGACGGACTTGTTGAAATATTCGTAAACGATGAAATAATCGAGGTCGAATCCAAAGAGGTTACTCCTACAGACGAAGAATTAAAAAACTGCAGGATAAATCTTAAGGAAAACGACACAATAACTTTTATAAGACTGACAATGCTTGCGGGAAGAATGTGGTGATTAACAAAAAAAGTCAAGGGGGCAAAAATGAGCGATTCATATAATCTTTACAAAGAAGCGAATAACAGAATAAATAAAGACATAGATGTCAAATTTGCGAAAACATGTCCTGATTTTCGAAGGATTTACAATGAGATTCTCGGAGTTTCGTCGGTTACGGCAAACGGTCTTGAAAAAAGATACAAAGAAGCCTTAAAGAAAGGTAAGCCATCCGATTTTTTCAAAAATTACGAATCGGATTTGTATGTGATGATAAGACCCGATTTGGTTCCCGTTTTTTATTATGAAATAGACCGTGTAAGGGAATATCAATATGATGACGGTTATTACCGAAGAAGTTTCAGAAGCAGCGATTATTGCACATATATTAAACTGATTAACAAAATATTAAAGCAATTCGTTTATTTTTCATCAATGAAAGTTGATATAAACGATTATGTGTCGAATAATTTGCCGGAAGATTTAAAGGTTTATAAAACTTATATATACGGAAGAGTGGAAATACCTTTTGTTATTGCCGGTGCTATCGATTCGGGTGACGAGAGAATCAAAAATACCATCGAAGATGTCGTTATCAATTCGACCGCCGATGTTTCCGTCGAACTGTTTAGGGGAATTTTTGCGTCCAAGGACAAAGAAATGTACGCCCTGATGGAAAAACTTCTTTTGGCGGCACGCCTGCAGGAAGGCCTCAGACAGTCCGTCTGTGAAAACATGGATTTCGGAACAAGAGAAGCTTTTGAATACATGTTCAAAGTCATAACGGACAACGATCTTTTGCGTTTTGCTTCGATTGAACGTGCAATGGACGTATTTACCGGACTTTTGGCAGCCGATGAAAAAGAGTCGGGCCGCATTACCAAAAAACATGCCGCGTTGATATCAAAATATTTAGAAAACGATTCCGAAATCGAAAAAGCATTTCTCGGAAACGATCATATGGAAATATATCTGGCACTTTGGGCAATAGGTACAAGAAGCATAGAAGATGCCGTAAACAAAGCCGAAGAACTTATTTGCAAAGAAAATCGCGAACAAAGCCTTACAGGTGCATTTTTCCTTAAAC
The DNA here is from genome assembly GCA_017613435.1 of Lachnospiraceae bacterium. Classification (GTDB taxonomy): domain Bacteria; phylum Bacillota; class Clostridia; order Lachnospirales; family Lachnospiraceae; genus UBA3766. The sequence continues at coordinate 17,296 of JAGADU010000007.1, forward strand.
ATAACTGTAAAAATTCCGCCCGGTTATTGAGAATAATCGAGAAAAAAACCGACAGCCTCGACATCATAGCTCTTTTGATGGGCGGTTTTATGACCAATCCCATCCCCGCAATGGTTGATGCGGTCCATAAAAAAGACGGAAAATATCGCGAATACGTCACACATCGTGTATTTATCAACCCCACATATTATTTTGCGGATGAAAACGAATCAAGGGATGCATATTTTATTCTCAAGAAGATAAAAGAAAAGCTCCCAGAGAAAAAGGTCGAATTCGAAGGCCTTGTATTCCCATGGGGAAAAGATACTCTGACAAAGAACGACTGCATCTCGAAAATGGCTTTTTGCGCAAGTGCGGCACATGATACGGTCTTAACTCTTGAAGTGGCAAAGGACATAACTCTTGTAGACAAATATGAGAGAGAATCTGCTTTGGCATTGCTTTTAAACGAGCCCGAAAACAGAGAAGAATACGAGATTTTGACAAGGGCGCTTTCCGATGCGGAAGAGATTACGAGAAGTCGTGCCAACACGATGTTAAAACATGAGCTTTCGCGCGACACTTCAAAACTTGATTCCGATATAAGAGCGACATCGGGTAAGCTTCCCGCGTTCTGTTATGAGATCATGGAAGAAATGCTAAGATTAAAGAGAGCCGATTTAAGGCAGAATGTTATTTCTTTTTTGATGACGATGGAAGACGAAGAAAAAGTCGAAACGATAGAGAGACTTTTGTCAGACAAATCGGAAGAGAAAAGAACTGCCGGTCTTGACATTATCTTACAGTTAAAAAAGAACGATTCTCCCTGTTACGAAAAAGCGGCCGAAAAGACGAAGGTCATTTCTTCTCCCACAACGAAGGAGCAGGTTCTTTTGGATGAAATAAATGCCTCATCGGGGGATGCATCTTCTGTTACTGGCGAAATTGCTTTGTTTGATCCCGATGCCGATTATAAGCCCGTTATCGACAGTGTTTATGTAAATGAATGCAACGAAGTGTGGAATCGCGTATTTCCCAACAAGAAAATCGGCAAAAAAATATTCTCCCCGAAGAATAAGGTCGATGATTACAAGATTTTGCATGAACTCGACAAACTGATAGAAAAGAATAAAAATCTTGAATACGAAGCATGGGGCGACAAAGTACTTCTTGGTAACGGTATCCGCACTTATTTTGAGGACGGAAAAAGAGTTTATCCTTTTACGGATCTTTGGGATTCTTTTTTCGACGAATCGATTAAAAGCGATGAAGAACTTGTAAGACTGGCATTTCTCAGCGTAAGGTCGACAAAGGGATATGATGTCGAAGTCGTTAAGGGCTTTAACGGTTTTTGCGAAAAATATATCAAGGAGTATTTTGATGCGGACAATATCGTAATCAATCCGAAGGATTACATGCATCTGCCGATAGTTATGTCGGTAATTGATTATTATTGCGAAAAACATGATTTGGCTCTTATAAAATCCATGGTCGGAGCCGCAGTGTTAAATCATGTTGTTTTATCCGACGATTCGATGATTTTCTCGTTTACGAAAGATGATATCGTAAATACGCAAAGAGACAGAATCACTCAGACGAAATTCCAAAGAACTCCTTTTATGGATCACGGATTTGCTTTTTTCATAAATTCCATTAATCATAATTATAAAAATTTCCCGATTAAATATGAATTTATACAAAAGTATGAAGGCGATTATTTAAAGGATTCCGATTTGCTAAAAAGCGCACAGAATTACTACACTTATCGGGAAAAAACAAGTTATCCGAGCATAGGAGAGTACGTTTCGGCATGCGCAAACGGAATTATTTCCAAAGACTTTTTGTATAAGAGGATTTTCGACGGCAATGAAAAAGAAGCGATTGAACTTCTTTCTTCCGTGATTATTTTCATACGTGAAAGCAAAGATGCCAAATCAACCAGAGTCAAAAGATATTTTTACAGATTAAACAGCTTATTGGCAGGACTTTTGGGAAGAAGAAACGTAAGAGAAAAAATCGATCCCGAATCCATTACAAAAGAGGAATCAAAGATTCTTGACATGGCGGAAGAAAGCTATGAGAAAGTAATTTCATACATTGTCGGAGGGGAACTTCGACGAGGCGATTCGCCGACCAAATATTCAGGTTATATAACTTCGGTCGGAAGACTTTACGGAATCGACAATTTTGTTGGTATATTAAAGGCCTTCGGAAAAGGAACGTTCAACCGATCCAAGTATTTTTACGGAAGCGTCACTTCCAAGGAGGACGTCCTTTCGCATCTTCTCGGCGTTTGCGTTCCCGATGCTAGGGAGGGAGATTTAAAAGAACAGGCAGCCAAACTTAAAGAGAAGATAAAAGGAACGGATATAAAAGAAAAGAGACTTATTGAGGCTGCGCTTTATTCTCCCGAATGGGTCGATATCATCGGAGAGCTTTTGCAGATAGAAGGATTCCGCTCGGGCTGCTATTATTTCATGGCACATATGAATGAGGAATTTGACGATAAGAGAAAGGCAGCCATTGCAAAATATTCGCCTATTTCCGCAGAAGAATTCAATGCGGGTGCTTTTGACAAGACCTGGTTTGACGAAGTATATGCAATACTCGGCGAAAAGAAATTCGATGAGATTTATGATGCAGCAAAATATATATCGGACGGTTCGAAGCATGCGCGTGCAAGAAAATATGCGGATGCCGCAACCGGCAAACTTGATGCGAAAAAGACAAGAGAAGAGATAGAAAAGAAGAGAAACAAAGATTTGCTTATGGCTTATGCGATCATTGACGGAAGCGATAAGGAAATCCGCGACAGGTATTCCTATATCAGACGGTTTATCAAGGAAAGCAGACAATTCGGCGCGCAAAGAAGGGCGAGCGAAAAACTCGCAGGCGAAACCGCGATTAAGAACATGGCTACATCGCAGGGTTACCCCGACGAAACAAGATTTGTTCTTAAAATGGAAAATGAAATAGCGTCCGAGCTTGCCTGTTACTTTGACATGCAAAAAGTCGGCGATGTTGAAATGTGTCTTGCGGTTGAAGCGGGCAAGGTTTGCATCAAAGTGGTAAAGGGCGGAAAGGAATTAAAATCGATGCCCGCAGCACTAAAGAAAGACGAGCATGCAGTCGATTTGCAGGAAGCAAAGCAGGCTTTTACCGAACAGTACAGAAGAACAAAAATCATGTTCGAGGAAGCAATGGAGAGCAAGACTTCCTTCAAAAAAGAAGAGATTGACGCATTAAGAAACAATCCCGTACTTACGGATATGATTGATGCGCTCGTATTTGAATGCGACAACAAATTCGGATTCTTAAAGGATCTTGATGTCAAAAAGGATGCGGATGTTTATGTCGCTCATTCATATACGATGTTCAAAGCGGGCGTATGGAAAGACATGCAGTCCGCGGTATACGAGAACGGAATCGTTCAGCCTTTCAAACAGGTATTCCGTGAACTCTATGTAAAAACGGATGAAGAAATAAACGCATATGATTCGAGACGTTATGCGGGCAATCAGATTCAGACGAAAAAGACCGTCGGCGCTTTAAAGAGCAGAAGATGGGTTGCCGATATTGAAGAAGGATTGCAAAAGGTTTATTACAAAGAGAATATTATCGCAACGATTTATGCTCTTGCGGACTGGTTTTCTCCTTCGGATGTCGAAGCTCCGACGCTCGAGTGGGTTGCGTTCATTGACAGAAAAAAAGGAACTCCTCTTCAGATAAAAGAAGTTCCCGACATAATATTCTCGGAAGTAATGCGAGATGTGGATTTGGCCGTAAGCGTAGCTCATGCGGGAGAAGTGGATCCCGAAATGTCGCATTCAACCGTTGAAATGCGCCGTGCCATTGCGGAATTTGCATGTAAGAGCTTCAAACTTAAGAATGTTTCCTTTACGGACAGCCATGCGCTTGTTAAAGGAAGCAGGGCGAATTATACAATTCATCTCGGAAGCGGAATCGTTCACCTTGAAGGCGGTTTGATGATTAATGTTCTTCCGGTTCATTCGCAGAAACGCGGAAGAATCTTCCTTCCTTTTGTGGATGACGATCCTAAGACCGCGGAGATTATTTCCAAGATTCTTTTGTTTGCCGAAGACGAAAAGATAAAAGATCCGTTTATTATTAATCAGATCGTTTAAATCTGTTCTGTTCGGACATAATTATAATGTTTTCAACTCGCCCGGTTTAATTGATGAAAAACCGTTGTCCTTTTTGTAAAATACTTCGATTAGGGTCGGATTGTAAGCCTTTGTTCCGTCGGCGGTAAATTCAAGCGATCTTGTGGCTTTGATATAATCGCAGATTTCCATATTTGTGGCGTACCAGATGAAATCTTTGCCGGCAAGCATTGAAACAAGCTTTTCGATACCGCTCCAGTCTCCGGATCTTCCGAATTCGAAACTGTGGCCCCAGATATAAAGAATCGGAAGCTCGATATAACCCGGGCAGTTAAGGAAGCTTTCCGCAAGTTCCGTTGCTCTGGGATCCGCCTGATGGCATGTGGGATTCCAGTCAAGGAAATCCTGCGGAGGGAAAAAGCCGTATGTCGAATCAACGCCTCTCGAATATTTTATTCCGAGGTGAGAGAGTATATTCATTATATGTTCGTTGTGACATCCGTAAGCGTAAGCGCAACCCGTAACAAGTTTTCCCGTGATTTTTTCGAGAGCTTTTCTGTCTTCGAGAAATTCGTTTACAATCATTGAATCGGTAAGATTGGCAATGAATTTGTGATGGACTCCGTGTACGGCAATTTCGTGACCTTTGTAAACTTCGTTTAATTCATCGGGCGATACGAAATAATTGTGATCCCCGCTTTGGTCGTCTTTAATTCCCAAGGTACCGGAATTGATGTTAAAAGTTCCCCTAACGCCGTATTTGTTAAAAATTTCGATAAGTTTTTTGTCGAAATCCTGATTGTCGTCGAAACTGAAAGTGAGAGCTCCTTTTTTTCCTTCAGGGTAAATAAATTCCATATTTTTCTCCATATAATCTTATTAAAAGCAGGGAATAATCCCTGCTCTTAATATAGCATTTTTTTTCATTGTTTACAATTTACTCGTAATCAACCACATTGGTCCATGAAAGAAGAAATTCTCTTTCTTCTTCGTTTCCTTTTACGGACTGGCTTGCAGCGACAATGGGCAGCCACTTTTGAACATATTGCTTTGCGGTGTCGCTTTTTTTGCAAAAGAGATTTAAATATTTATCCACAATGTCTTTTTTGTTTTTAAGACAGAATGTGAGATATGTTCTGGCAACGTCTGCAGAAGCGTTTCCGCTTGTAACGTGAGCCCAGTCGATGATATATGCCTTTTTGTCAGGCGTGATGATTACGTTTGACGGAACGAAATCCCCGTGGCATACCTTATCGTGCTCGGGAAGAGAAGCAAGTCTTGTGTGAAGCTCGTAACGTGTCGTAGCATCGAGAGTCGTCTCACTTATCTTTCTTTGCATTTTTTCCTTCAACTTGTTAAGGTGCGGAACTTTTTTTGCATGAATCTGCATTTGAAGATCCACAAAAAGATTGAGGTATTCGTCGATTTTCTCGGGATGATCGTCCATCATTTTCTGAAGTGTCACTCCTTCGACGTATTCGGTTGCGATTGCCCATTTTCCGTCGATTTTGCATACTTCGCGTACTCTGGGGATATTAAGTCCGCAATCCTCAACGCGGGCCTGATTGCAGGCTTCGTTAAGAATGTCGGCTTTGGAATATTCGTTTGAAAATACTTTTATTGCCAAATTTCCGTCGCGATAAACGGTTTTGTTTTTTCTTTCGGCTATAACTTTATCAAGTTTCATATTAACTTCCCCCTTCCCTAAACTTCTTCGTGCTTGCCGTAGTATGCATTCAGATACATCTTTTTGATTTCCTCGATAAGAGGATATCTGGGATTTGCGCCGGTGCACTGATCGTCGAATGCCTGTGTAGCCATGTCATCGAGTTTTTCGAGGAATTCTTTTTCGTCGATTCCGTATTCCGCAATCGATTTTTTGATGCCGATTTTTTCTTTTAAATCATCCAGTGCTTTTATAAGATTCTTAAGCTTTGCTTCATCATCTTTTCCGCCCAGTCCGAGATAATCGGCAACCATTGCGTAACGCTTCAGCGTATGAGGATGGTCGTATTGCGAGAAAGTACCCATTTTGGTAGGAACTTCGCTTGCGTTAAAAAGAAGAACTTCGTCAAGCATAAGCGCATTTGCGACACCGTGAGGTATATGATAGAAAGCGCCGAGCTTATGAGCCATCGAATGACATACGCCGAGGAATGCATTTGCGAATGCCATGCCGGCCATTGTTGCCGCATTGGCCATTTTTTCTCTTGCTTCGATATCGTTTGGACCGTTATCGTAAGCTCTCGGCAGATATTCGAATATGTTCTTAAGCGACATGAGTGCGATTCCGTCGGTGTAATCGGTAGCCATAATCGAAGCGATTGCTTCGAGGTTATGAGATACCGCGTCGATACCGGAAGCGCTTGTTAAGCCCTTGGGGGCACTCATATGAAGGTCTGCATCCACGATTGCCATATCGGGTAAGAGTTCATAATCCGCAAGAGGGTATTTAACGCCGCTTGTTTCATCCGTTATAACCGCAAAAGGCGTAACTTCCGAACCTGTTCCGGCAGATGTGGGAATTGCGACAAAATATGCTTTTTCACCCATTTTGGGGAATTGATAGATTCTCTTTCTGATATCGGCAAAACGCATTGCCATATCAAGAAAATCTGCTTCGGGATGCTCATATAAAACCCACATGATTTTTGCCGCATCCATGGCTGAACCGCCGCCGAGCGCAATAATTACGTCAGGCTTGAATTCGTTCATTAAAAGTGCTCCTTCTTTTGCGCATGCAAGCGTGGGATCGGGAGCGACATTCGAGAATGTCTGATGAATAATACCGAGTTCGTTGAGTTTGTCCGTAATGGGTTTTGTAAATCCGTTCTCAAAGAGGAACGTATCCGTAACGATGAATGCCTTCTTTTTGCCGTAATAATTCTTTAATTCTTCGAGTGCGACAGGGAGGCATCCTTTTTTTATGTAAACCTTTTCGGGTGTTCTGAACCAAAGCATGTTCTGTCTCCTTTCGGCTACCGTCTTTATGTTTAAAAGATGTTTAACACCGACATTTTCGCTTACGCTGTTGCCGCCCCATGAGCCGCAGCCGAGTGTCAGTGAGGGTGCGAGTTTGAAATTGTACAAATCACCGATTCCGCCGTGAGAAGAAGGTGTATTGATGAGGATACGGCAGGTTTTCATTCTGCTGTAAAATTCCGCTGTTTTTTCTTTTTCGGTAACCGTATTTATATATAAAGAAGATGTATGGCCGAAACCGCCGTCCGCGATAAGCCTGTCGGCTTTGTTCAAAGCATCCGCAAAATTCTTTGCCTTATACATGGCAAGAACGGGAGAGAGCTTTTCATGTGCGAATTCTTCGGAAAGTTCGACGCTTTCGACTTCGCCGATGAGGATTTTCGTCTTTTCGGGAACTTTTACGTTCGCAAGCGAAGCGATTTTATATGCGGACTGACCTACGATCTTAGCATTTAAGGCACCGTTAATAAGGATTGTTTTTCTTACCTTTTCGATTTCGTCCTCTTTTAAGAAATAACATCCTCTGTCCTTGAATTCTTTTTTTACCTTTGCGTATATTTTGGAGTCTGCGATAACCGACTGTTCGGATGCGCAAATCATTCCGTTATCAAATGTCTTTGAATGAATTATGGAATTTACGGCCAAAACGATATCTGCACTTTCGTCGATGATCGCGGGTGTATTTCCGGCACCTACGCCGATGGCGGGTTTTCCGCTCGAATAAGCGGCCTTAACCATTCCGGGACCGCCTGTTGCAAGGATGATGTCGGATTCACGCATTACAAGGTTTGTCATGTCGAGAGAGGGCATATCTATCCAGCGTATGATGCCTTCGGGAGCTCCGGCTTTTACGGCTGCTTCGTATATTACTTTAGCGGCAGCAATGGTGGAAAGTTTCGCACGGGGGTGCGGGCTGAAAATGATGGCATTCCTTGTTTTCAAAGCGATAAGAGCTTTGAATATGGCGGTGGAAGTGGGGTTTGTGGTGGGAATTACGGCAGCAATCACACCGATGGGTTCAGCCACCTTTGTGATTCCGTAAGCCTCGTCCTCTTCAATAACACCGCAGGTTATCGTATCCTTATATTTATTGTATATGTATTCTGCCGCATAATGGTTTTTTATAACTTTGTCTTCCATTATGCCCATGCCTGTTTCCTCTACGGCCATTTTGGCAAGAGGGATTCTTTGCGCGTTTGCGGCCATGGCGGCTTCGAAGAAAATTCTGTCGACCTGAGACTGAGAATATCCGGCAAAAACTTTCTGAGCTTCTTTCAATTCAATCATGGCCTGCGAGAGTTTTTCGACGCTGTCGATGATTCCGTAATCTTTTTCCATAACAATTCTCCTTCCGTTTGTTTTAGAGATTGATAAAAAAATAACAATCTCGTTTAAAACAAGTATAACATATGTTTTTTAAAATGCAACATAAATTTTTAATTATCGAAAAAGGGTGGGGAAAAACACTTGCATACTTTGATTTGATTTGATATAATACACTTCGTTGACCGCGTAGGGGAATCATACAGTGGCAGTATCACGGTCTCCAAAACCGTTCACGGGAGTTCGAATCTCTCTTCCCCTGTATTGAAAAATCTCTCTGAGATATCAGAGAGATTTTTTTTATGCTTATCGGAATTAACAATAATATATAACACAAAAAGCCTCCCGGGAAAAGGAGGCTTTTTGCTGTGTAAAAGGGGAATTCTTTCGGAATGATCTGTTTGTAAAATCAATTCGAATTACAATTAAGATTATATTGCCACTAAGGCTATAAATATACAAATATTTTGCTTAAAAATAACAATATATTGCTCAAACTGCATTTTTGACACTTTTTTTTACTCGTATTATAATTATCAAAGCGGGGTTATTTATATGATAAGTTTATTTTCTGTTTTTAATATAATTCAGATAGCGGGTATAATGTTTACCCTGGTTCTTTGCGTAATTATCGTACGTGAAAAATCCTCAATGCACGACAAATTGCTCGGTTTGGTGGGCATCAGCATACTTTTCGATCTTATCGGATATCTTTTTGAAATGAACGCAACCGTTTTGAATGAAGCGCTTGTATGTTCAAAAGTTCAGATGATTTCGATTCTTATGATGACTTCATTCATGACGATTCTCGTTTTTAAACTCTGCGATTTGAGTTTCGGACTTCCTTTTATAGTTTTCGTTGTTCTCCTCGATGTTATTTTCGGTTTGTACATACTCGGCGTTGATTTTGATAAAGTCTTTAAAGATATTTATTTCGAAACATCCGGTGTATTTCCTCATCTTGTTATTATTCCCGGAGTCGTCTATACGATTTTCTGTATTTATATAGTTCTTTTGTATGTGATTCAGATCGTACTTATTATCGGAAGAACGAAAAACAAAGGCAAAAATTTCGGAAAAGAATACCTCTTTTTGCTTCTTCCTTATATTTTCCCTCTTTTTTCGTTTGTATATCTCATTACTCCGCTTTATCCGAATTATACTTATATTCCGCTTCATGTTTCGCTTGTTATCACATTCGGGCTTCAAACACTGGTTATTTTCAGATTCAGACTGTTTGACTCGGTTCTTACCGCAAAAGAAGATATCATAAACGGAATCGAAGACGGATTTATGGTTATCGATGTTCGCAAAAACTTTCTTTATGCGAACGAAGTTGCCTATTCTCTTGTTCCCGAACTCAAGATTTCAAGCATGGCCGAAAACATGATAAACAAGCTCTATCGAAATAATAAGAAAGTATTGAATTTCGGCGGAAAAGAGTACCTCGTTTCAGTAAAACCCTTTTACGATAAAAGACTTTTGAAAGGTTACCATATCTGGCTTTACGACAAAACCGAGGAAAACAAATACAGCAAGAGCCTCATTGAACTTAAGGAACAGGCGGAGAGAGCCAATCAGGCGAAGACAGTGTTCCTTGCGAATATGTCACATGAAATCAGAACTCCCGTAAATGCCATTATGGGATCGACCGAAATGATTTTGAGGGAGAGGGATAAAAGCGAAAAAATCGAAGAACTTGCATACAGTATCAAAAACGCTTCCCTCATACTGATATCGATTATTACCGAAATTCTTGACTTCTCGAAAATCGAAGCAGGCAAGATGAATGCTTCCGAAAACGAATACGAGCCCGGTGTTCTTATTAAAGACATCACGGATTCGGTAAGAGCCAAATTAAAAGAAAAGAATATCGAGCTTTATGTGAATGTAAACGAAACTCTTCCCAAGGTTTTAAGAGGAGACGAAGTTCATGTACGTCAGGTATTCACTAATATACTGAACAATGCGGTTAAGTATACCCAACAGGGAAGCGTGACCGTCAATGTGGACTGGAATATGCAAAGCGGTATGGCACTTATTCGTGCATCCATAGAGGATACGGGTGTAGGTATATCCGAGGAAGCGCTGCCTACTATCTTTGATTCGTTCCAGCGTGCGGATATGATTAAAAACCGTACTATTGAAGGTACCGGTCTCGGACTTGCGATTACCAAGAGACTCGTTGAGAGCATGGGCGGTACAATCAATGTAAAAAGTACATACGGCGTGGGAAGCGTGTTCTTTTTCACCATTTTCCAAAACGTCGTGGATTATGCACATACCGGCAAAATTTCCGATATTGTCATACCCACAAAGGGCGATGATACCAACGAATCGTTTATCGCACCCATGGCCAAAGTGCTTGCGGTTGACGACAATGCCACGAATATCAAGGTTATTCGGGGTATTCTTTCGATGTATCAGATCAAGGTCGATACGGCTTCAAGCGGTAAAGAATGTCTTGAAAAAGTCACAAAGAACCATTACCATCTGATTCTCATGGATCAGATGATGCCGATAATGGACGGTATCGAAACGGCGGAGCAGATAAGAAGACTCCCCCAGAAAGACAAGAGAAACGTACCGATTATAGCGCTTACGGCCAATGCGATAAGAGGCTCGAGAGAGATGTTCCTCGAAAAAGGATTTCAGGATTATCTTTCGAAGCCCATGAATATCAATCTTTTGGAAAATATTCTCATAAAATATCTTCCCGAGAAATTCATCCACTTTGTTGACAGGGAAGATCCCAATATCAAGGTCGGAAAAAATATCACGATTGCGGGCGTAGATACGCAGGCCGGAATCAAGAATTACAATAACAGCGTTTCAAGATACGTTCAGGTGTTAAAATACATATATGATGACGGCGAAGCACAGATCGAACGCATGGAAAAGATGATTGCCGAAGAAGATTACGAGCAGTATACTTTCGAAACGCATGCGCTTAAAGGTCTTGCTCTCGGCGTCGGAGCAAACGGTCTTGCGGAAAAATCCAAGGAACTCGAATTTGCCGTAAGAGAGGGCGATTACGAAAAGGTTAAAAAGGAGGCTCCTTCGCTTATCGAAGAATACAGAATGATTCTTGCCAACATCAAATTCGTTTTGGTTGACAACGGGGTCGAAATCGGCAAGGAAATCGAGGTTACCAAAGGCAGTCTTTCTTATGAAGAAGAAAAGAAAGAACTTCTTTCGCTTAAGGAATCTCTCGAAATGCTTGATATGACGGAGTCGGACAAGAAGATTTCGGAAATGCTCAAAACCGACAGTACACCCGAAAAGAGAGAAAAATACAAGAAGATCAGAGCAGCCGTAAAAGAATTCGATTACGACGAAGCGATTATTATCATTGATTCTATTTTAAAAGAGGGGTAGAAAATGGGATTTGAAAACGAAAAGAAAAGCATAGACGAAATGCTTAAAGAATACAGGGGAGTGGTCGGCGAAATAGCCGAATATCTGCCCTGGCTTGAGAGAAAATCGGGAGAAAATTCGGTTTCGGTTTATACTCCGGACGGCGCGCAAAATACCATAGCCATTCCTGTTTACGATTCCACGCTTCTCGCGTTTGTAAAAATGCTCGAGAAGACAGGCAGAATGAACAGAAATTATGAATATGTCTTCAGAAATTACAAAATTTATTCGGTTGAAGACGAGATAAGCCTGATCCACAGAGCCGATTTAAAGGATATGGATATGTTATTCGCCATTCTTTCGAAATATGTAATCAAGGGAAGAACCAAAGGAGCGTATTGGAACGAAGCAGTCGAAAACGGAATCTTTTACGAAGTTGTAAAAAAGATGAAGGAACTTGTGGAATTTTGGACAATGCCCATGTAAAAAATGACCCGTTAAGGGTCATTTTTTTATGATTGTTTCTTTTGTGTTTTTCTGCCGGCAGAATTGCTTTTCTTTGCTTCTTTGTTTGCGTATTCGGAATTAAGCGTTACGACTCTTCCGAGAGACGTTACCTTAACGCTTGGCAAATCGCTTAAGAATTTCGAAAATCTCGTATAACCGTAGTTTTCGAAACTGAACGAAGGATGAAGAGCGATAAGCTTTTGATTAAGCTGTCCGGTGTTGCATGAATTCTTTTCGCATTCTTTTAAAAGTTTTATAATATCGTTTTCAATCGCTTTAAGCGATATTTCCGAATCCTTTAAAATTGCCGTAACGGTGTTTTCGGTAAATTTCAGTTCGATATTTTTAAAATTCTCAAGGAATTTCGAGAATTTGGTATAGCCGTAGTTTCTTATATCAAAAGCCGTATCGTATTTTGTGATTCTCGAACCGAGTTCTCCGATATCCATGGCACTTGAATTGATACCGTTTTCCATAATGATTTTGCTGATTAAAGATTCAAGAGCGGGAAGCGGGGTTACGGCATCGGCTGTGATTTTGTCATCGTCTTTTGATTTTCCTTCTTCATCCGTATCTTCCTCATCGGAGAGAAGATCGATGAAAAAGAATCTCTCGCAGGAAACCCTGAAAGGTTCGGGAGTTTTCTGCTCGCCCATTCCGATAACGGTCATTCCCGATTCTCTAAGCCTCATTGCAAGCCTTGTAAAATCCGAATCGCTTGTTGCAAGACAGAAACCGTCTACGCTTCCCGAATACAGGATGTCCATCGCATCGATTATCATTGCGGAATCCGTGGAATTCTTTCCCGTTGTATAATTGTATTGCTGAACGGGATTGATTGAATGTGATAAAAGCGCATCCTTCCAGCTTCTGTTGTTTGATTTTGTCAAATCACCGTATAGTCTTTTATAAGTTATCGTTCCGTATTTGGAAAGTTCCTCGATAATGACTTTAATATATTTCGATGAAATATTGTCTGCATCTATAAGCAGCGCGAATTTTTTTTCTTCCATAAACACCTCGTACATTTGTTTTTGCTTTTTTATTATATCAAAAATAAAGCAGATTTCCAAAAAATAATGAAAATCCGCTTCAAACTGCAGGAAAAGGGATTTGAACCCTCACGAAGTTGCCTTCACACGGACCTGAACCGTGCGCGTCTGCCGTTCCGCCACTCCTGCAAAACCCATAAATTTTTAAAAAACCCTTGAAAATCTTTCAAGGGTTTACCAATGCGGGAAATGGGACTTGAACCCACACGTCGTTGCCAACACTAGATCCTTAGTCTAGCCTGTCTGCCAATTCCAGCATCCCCGCATGTCTTTAGCGACTTAAATATATTATCAAAGACAAATCAAAATGTCAACAAATAAAATCAGAAAAAATAAATTATAAAAAAGGATTTTGCAATCTTTTTCAGAATAATTATTTTGGATAGGCTTTTTTGAGGAATGCAACATGACAATCAGAGAAAGAATCGAAAAAGAAGAAAAAGATGTTTTAAGCCCCTATGCCTGCCTCAGCATGAATTCCAAAGGCAGAAAAAGGGATGAGGAACCATGCGACATACGACCCGTATTTCAAAGAGACAGGGACAGAATTCTGCATTGCAAATCCTTCAGAAGACTTAAAGACAAAACTCAGGTTTTTCTGCTTCCCGAAGGAGATCATTACAGAACAAGACTCACGCATACCCTGGAAGTATCCCAGAATGCGAGAACAATCGCCAAGGCGTTAAGAATGAACGAAGACCTTGTCGAGGCCATAGCACTCGGACACGATTTGGGACATACGCCTTTCGGCCACTCGGGAGAGAGAGTTTTAAACGAAATCTGTCCGCACGGTTTCAAACATAACGAACAAAGTGTCAGAACCATCGATATCCTTGAAAAAGACGGTCAGGGACTTAATCTTACATATGAAGTTCTGGACGGAATTTTAAATCATCAGACATCGTGCATGCCGTCCACGCTCGAAGGCAAAATCGTCAGACTTTCCGACAAAATCGCATATTTCCATCATGATATGGACGATGCGATAAGAGCCGGAATTCTTACCGAAGAAGATGTTCCCAAAGAAATAAGAGACGTACTCGGGAATACTACGGGAGAGCGACTCGACAGATTTATTCACGACATAGTTACGAATTCTCTCGGAAAGCCCGATATTTTAATGTCTCCGCCCGTAGCACAGGCTATGGTTAAACTCAGGGAATTCATGTATGACTCCGTTTACAAGAATCCGGTTGCCAAAAAAGAAGAAGGCAGAGCCAAACTTCTTATAGGCAATCTTTACGATTATTATCTCGTGCATAACGAAGCACTTCCGGAGGAACTTCAAAAACTCATTGAAAAAGGCGAGAGCGAGGAAAGAGTCGTATGCGATCACATAGCGGGAATGACCGACAGATTCGCGATTGCAAAATTTGAAGAAATATATATACCGAAAGTTTGGTACGGCTGAGGTTAAAAGATGTATTATCCGCAGGAATTGATAGATCAGGTTCAACAGAATAACGATATTGTGGATGTAATTAACGAATATATTCCTCTGACGAAAAAAGGGGCGAATTATGTTTGCCTTTGTCCTTTCCACCAGGATTCGAATCCGTCGCTTATGGTCAGCAGGCAAAAGCAGCTTTTCAAATGTTTTGCGTGCGGCGAAGGCGGGAATGTCATAACTTTTCTCCAAAAATACGATTCGAAAACCTTTGTTGAAGCCGTTCAGACTTTAGCGGAAAGAGCCGGCATCAAACTTCCCGAGAATTATTCCGGGGAATATTCAAAGGAAAATCAGGATAAAAAACAAAGACTCATAGAATGCAATACCGAAGCCGCCAGATATTTTTACGCACTTTTAAGAAGCAGCGAAGGCAAAAAAGGTTTCGATTATTTCAAAAAAAGAGAATTATCGGACGAGACCATGAAGAAATTCGGTCTCGGATTTGCGGACATAAACGGAAACCTTGTGGCACATTTAAAGAAGCAGGGCTTTACCGATAAGGAAATTCTTGATTCGGGTCTTGGCACTCATGATGAGAGAAACGGATTAAGATCCAAATTCTGGAACAGGGTAATGTTTCCCATAAAGAATCAGGCGGGAAAAGTCATCGGTTTCGGAGGCAGGGTTTTGGGAGACGGCGAGCCGAAATATTTAAACTCTCCCGAAACGTCGATATTTAACAAGAGCACAAATCTTTATGCTTTCGATCTGGCGAAGGCATCGAGAAGTCAGTATTTTATATTGTGCGAAGGTTATATGGACGTTATAGCGCTTCATCAGGCCGGATTTAACATGGCTGTTGCATCGCTTGGTACCGCTTTTACACCTGGACAGGCGAATATCATAAGAAGATATGCAAAAGACATATATCTTTCTTACGATTCGGACGGACCCGGAGTCAAAGCCGCAATAAGAGCCGCGAAGATATGCCGCGAATTTAATCTTTCATGCAAAGTAATAAATATGAGTCCTTACAAGGACCCCGACGAATTCATAAAAGCATTGGGGAAAGAAGAATATCAAAAGAGGATTGACGAAGCAAAGAACGCTTTTATCTTTGAAATCGGAGTTCTCAGAAAACAATACGATCCTTCGGATCCCGACGAGAATACCAGATATGACATGGAAGTGGCCGCGCTTTTATCCGAGATGAAGGATGAGGTGGCAAGGACCAATTATATCAAAGCCTGTGCGAAGGAAATGGGAATTACGGAGAGTTCTCTTTCATCCATGGTTGCAAAGGAAGCGTCCAAAAACCGAAGATTCGCCCAAACTCCGGTACTCAAAAACGGCATACATGAAAAGAAGGATGATTCCGCGGTAAAGCCTCAACAACTTATGTTAACCTATTTGGCTGAATACCCCTCAATATATCCTCAGATAGAAAATATAATCACACCCGAAGATTTTACGGATGCAACGTACAGGGAAGTGGCTGTCAAATTCTTTGAAGATGTGCGTAACGGCGTTGCTTCTCCGGCCAGAATGGTCAGTATGTTTGAGGATGAGGAGATTCAGAACAAAGTTTCCGACATGTTCACAAGCTATTTAAACGGCATCGAAAAAAAAGAAGAAAAAGAGAATGCGTTGGTTGACATAATTTACAGACTTAAGGCAAATGCTCTTGAAGAAATGAAAAACGGCACCGGAGCCCTTGACCCGGCTGTTTTCATGAAAAAGAAAAAAGAACTGATGGAAATCAGAAGAATAAAAATACAATTACCCGAGTAAGGAGAAAGAAATGGCAAGAAAGAAAAAGAGCGAAGAAATTGTTGAAGAAATCATAGAAACGGAGGAATTGATCGAAGACAGCGAAGAAGAAGCGGCAGAACAGAAAGTGAACGAGCTTTTCGAAGAAAGACTCAAATCTCTTTTGAAACTGGCTAAAAAGAAAAAGAATATTCTCGATCCCGACGAAGTTGCCAAGCATTTTGACGGCGTTTCGATGGGCGAGGACGAATACGACAAACTTCAGGAATTCATGGACGCAAACAATATCGATGTTTTCCGTCCCATGGAAGACGAAGATATGATTTCCGATGACGAACTCGGCCTTATGATGGACGAGGCAAGCGTGGTAGAAGCCGAAATCGACATGGATATCGACAAAATCGATTTGTCCGGCGAACTCGGTATCGATACCGACGATCCCGTAAGAATGTATCTTAAGGAAATCGGTAAAGTTCCTCTTCTTTCCGCAGACGAGGAAATCGAATTTGCGAAGAAGATGGAAATCGGCGAAGAAGCCAAGAGAAAACTTGCCGAAAAAGGCGACAAGATTTCCGAAAAAGAAAGAAAATCACTCGAAAAGAAAATCAACGAAGGCGAGAATTCAAAGAAGAAGCTTTCCGAAGCAAACCTTCGTCTGGTTGTTTCAATCGCAAAAAGATATGTCGGAAGAGGACTTCTTTTCCTCGATCTTATTCAGGAAGGAAACCTCGGACTTATCAAAGCGGTTGAGAAATTCGATTACAGCAAGGGATATAAATTCTCGACATATGCAACATGGTGGATAAGACAGGCAATTACCAGAGCCATTGCGGATCAGGCAAGAACCATCAGAATTCCCGTTCATATGGTTGAAACCATCAACAAACTCATCAGAGTCAGCCGTCAGTTGCTTCAGGAATACGGTCGCGAACCGACGCCCGAAGAAATTGCGGATTATATGAAGATGGATGTTTCGAGAGTAAGAGAAATATTAAAAATTTCTCAGGAACCCGTTTCGCTCGAAACTCCCATCGGTGAAGAAGAAGATTCGCATTTGGGCGATTTCATTCCCGACGAAAACGTTCCCATTCCCGTTGAAGCCGCTACGCAGACGCTTCTTAAAGAGCAGCTTAACGAAGTTCTCGGAACGCTTACGGACAGAGAAGAGAGGGTTTTGCGTTTAAGATTCGGTATGGATGACGGCAAAGCCAGAACGCTCGAAGAAGTCGGTAAGGAATTCAGCGTAACAAGAGAGCGTATCCGTCAGATCGAAGCAAAAGCTTTAAGAAAACTTCGCCAGCGTTCCCGTTCGGGAAAACTTCGTGATTATATCGAAGACTAAATTATGTAAACTATTTTTTGAAAGGCAGCCGGAATGAACAAGTATAATTTGTCAAACAGACTTGAAAAAGTGGCAAACTTGGTTGAACCGGCTGCTTTTCTGGTTGATATAGGGTGCGATCACGGTTTTTTGGCAATCGATCTTATCAGATCCGGAAAAATCAAAAAAGCGTTATGCACCGACATTAACGAAGGTCCGCTTAAAAGAGCAAGAGATCATATAAAAGAATACGGTCTTGAGGATGTAATCGATACATGCCTTTCCGACGGACTTTTAACACTTGGGGAAGAATATGGCAGATATGCCTTTGACGCATGTACGATATGCGGAATGGGCGGCCTTATGGGCGTAAAAATCATATTCGAAGCGGATGGTTTTTTCAGAAGAATGAAATGCTTTTACCTCCAGCTTCAGTCCGATATCGAGCTTGTGAGAATCTTTTTGGACAAAAGCGGTTATGAAATATTGTTTGAAGATATGGTGCTTGAAGATTCCAAATATTATACGGTAATGAAAGTACGAAACAATATTTCTTCTGCTTCTCAAAATGCATTTTCGCTAGTTGATTACGAGACGCTTCCCTTTGTTTTAAAAAACATATACGATTCGCTTGATATGAACGAATGCGTAAAATACAAATATCCTTATTATGAAGGAATGGACGCCGAAACATACGAAAGCTTCCTTAAATTCATGATCGGCAAATATACCGAAATCGAATCGTATCTTCCGACGGATTCCGGAAGAATTCCGATAATCAAAAAAGAATTGGATATAATGAATGCCGCTTACGAGAAGTTTAAAAATATCCGATAAAGCAAAAAACAATGAAAATCCTGAAAGAAAAATAAGATATCGGATAAAAGGAAATCCTTTTTTGGTGTATTAAAAGCAATCCGGCAGGACGGAAAAACGAAACTTAAAAAAACATGTAAGATATCAAGAAAGAATTGCTTGGAGAAAAAAATGAAAGTCAGAGAAATTTATGAATGCTTGGACAAAATAGCGCCTTTTTCGTATCAGGAGGAATGGGACAATTCCGGATTGATTCTCGGCGATATGGATGCGGATGTCGAAAAAATACTTGTGACATTGGATGTTACGGACGAAGTCGTCAAACAGGCCATTCAGGCTAAAGCGGATCTTATTATTTCCCATCATCCGCTTATTTTTTCTCCGGTATTGAAAATAAATTCCGAAGATTTTATAACTTCGAGAATATTAAAACTTGCAAACGGCAATATCAATTACATTGCCATGCATACTAATATGGACACAACCGGGCTTTCCGATGTAGCAAACGAGCTTTTGAAAATTAAAAAAGAAAGAGCGATTGAAGTTAACATAAATCAAGACGATAAACTTATCGGAATAGGAAGCATAGGCAAATTCTTAAACGACAGCAAGGAAGAGGTTAACATAAGTTTAAGAGAAGCCGTGATAAGAACCAAAGAAGCTTTCGGACAGAATATTGTTAAGGTGTACGGAGATTTAGACAGAATGATTGAACGTGTGGCCGTTTGTACGGGCGCCGGAAAATCGATGGTTGAAGAATGCATAAGGGAAAAATGCGATTTGCTTATAACGGGAGACATAACATATCATACCGCGCTTGATGCACACGAAAGAGGACTTGGCATCATAGATGCGTCGCATTACGGAACCGAAGTGATATTCGTTGATTTGTTAAGGGCTTATTTTGAACTGAATTTCAAAGACATAAAAATAATTCCCACGATTCAAAAAGAAATCGGGGAATTTATGTAAACTAATTATTTTCGTTTGTTTCTTCGTTTTCTTCGCTTTTTGTCTCTTCCGATACGATTAAATCGGGCTTTTTCACACCGTTATCGGGAGAAGCGATATTTTTCTTTCCCGTGATGAAACTGATCATCCAAAGGAATATCCATAAAACTATGGGAAGGAATACACATCCCACAGCCATTATGGGAAATATTGTTTCTTTTAAAGGAATGGGAAACACCGCAATGACAAAAGTTGCCGCAATCCAGAGAAATATAAGTGCGATTCCGATTATAGCCAGGATTTTTTTAATCATATTTTTTCCTTTTTCGGTTGTGCGAAGGTTATCTTGTTTTCTTAATTTAAATATAAAATTATAAGAAGGATTAGTCAAGGACAAAGAAATAACTTTCATTTTATATATAATTGTTTTATACTGAATATCGATGCGAAATCGAAATATTTTTTTACAAAGGATGGTAATTATTTATGAAATTGCTTGATGTATGGCGTTCAAAAGCATATGACGAGAGAGCAGACAGATCACAGCTTCAGCCTATCTGGAATACATATTTTGCTTTGGAGAAAGGCTTTTATCAGAAGCTCCTTCCCGAAAAAGATGTTGTTAAAGGTACGGTTAAGGAACTCAGCGAAAAATATGATATCGATATTTTTTACATGACCGGTATTCTTGACGGTATCAACGATTCGCTTGTTACTCCCAATCCCATTGAGGATATGGAAGAAGATACAATGATTTCCCTTGAATATGACAAGGAACTTTTGTACAAAAACATGGTTGCCGCAGGCGCTGACTGGCTTTACAACCTTGAAGAGTGGAACGAATATTTCTCGGAAGACGAAAAGAAGGCTCTTTACAAGGAACAGAAAGCTTCTACGACGATTGTTAAAGAAACCAAAGTTTATCCCAACGATCCCTGCCCCTGCGGTTCCGGAAAGAAATACAAAAAATGCTGCGGCAAAAACGCTTAATTTATGGATAATATAAACATTAACGAACAAAACAATATGCAACCGTTTCCGGCAATCGATATTGCTTTAAGGGAAAAAACAGTCAAAAAGCAGAAAAAAGCTTATTTTGCTTCTTTTCTCTGGAAGCTCACTCTGTCCTTGGCAATAATGTTTGTTGCGGAATTTGTATTGGCCGCCGGCGGAAAAATATTTACGGCTGTTTTGGATGCGCTTTCAAAACGGGGAATGCTTTCCTTTTACATGACACTTAAGGATATCGGGGCAGTCGATACCGTTTCGGCGATTTTCCAGTATATTTATCTTCTTGTCGGGGATGCATGCGGTCTTTTGTCTTTGTATTTCCTTACATTTAAAGACAAGTCATATAAGCCGAACAGAGAAAAACTTAATTTCGGTTGGTGGCTTTTGATAATGATTATATGCTTCGGCATCGGCGGTGTGGGAGCAATAATCGGTGCGATAGTAGAAGTTTTCATTTGCCTTCCCGCTACGATTACAAAGTTATTGTTATCGTCTTTGTCCGGATCGAATCTGATACAGGAAATGCTTTATGCCAATGACAGTTGGGCATATTATTTTTTGGGAGTGCTTACCGTCGGAATACTTGTTCCCGTTTTGGAAGAGTTGATATTCAGAAAAATTCTGATTGATAAAACTTCCAAATACGGATTCGGAGCGGCCATTATGATTTCCGGCTTTACCTTTGCCGTATTTCACGGAAATTTCATTCAGTTCTTTTATGCATTTTCCCTCGGCATCCTTTTTGCATATGTTTACTGCAAAACCGGAAATATATGGAATACGATATTTTTCCATATGGGATATAATATGTATTCCTCGGCTATCATTCCGCTTTCTTCAAAAATGCTTCCGGACGGATTTTCCGATTCGGTCTCGGAAATATTGGAAAAAATGTCAAATATCAATACCGAAGACCCGCTTATGGCAGAGATAGCGATGAAGCATGCAACCGAAGAATTATGGGCGCTTTTTGATTCGCCGCTTACAATATTCGGTGCGGTTTATTCCGTAGTTACGGTATGCTTTTATCTGCTTCTTGTATTTATAGGAATTATTTTGGCGCTTTGCTTCATCGGAAAAGCACTGAAGATCAGAAAGGGCATGATGCTCGGTCAAAAAGGAACGAAAAGATGCGCGGCGTTTAACTGGGGAGCGATTTTGTTTTACTGCCTCGGTGCGGCGGCTTTCGGATTGTATTATATGGCTCAATACCTGATTATAATCCTGGGTGATTTATTATAGAAAAAAGTGTTGACTTTAAGAAAAAAATAAGTTACACTATCAAAGTGCAAAAACCAAGAAGAGTATCCGCTCTCACCCGACGACAATTGCGTTTTCGGCGTTAATATGTAAAAGTAATCAATAAACTTTTTATATTAGAGTGGATATTTTCGTCCACTCTATTTTTTTAAATCTGTCATACGGAGGAATATGAAGAACAACGACTATATTATTAACGATCAGATAAGAGATTCTGAGGTAAGAGTTATTTCCGAGGAAGGTGAAATGCTCGGTGTTATGCCCACGGGCGAAGCTATGAGAAGAGCAGACGATGCGGGGCTTGATTTAATCATGATCTCTCCCAACGCCAACCCTCCCGTATGTCGTATAGAAGATTTCGGAAAATTCAAGTACGAGCAGCTTCGAAAAGAAAAAGAGAACAAAAAGAAACAGAAAGTTACCGAAGTTAAGGAAATCCGTTTTTCTCCCAATATTGATACAAACGATTTCAATACAAAGAAGAATGCGGCAAGAAAATTCCTTACCAAAGGCGAAAAGGTTAAGGTTACGGTACGTTTCAGAGGAAGAGAAATGGCTCACGGAATTCCCATGGCCAAAAAACTTCTCGATGATTTTGCAAATGACCTTTCGGATGTTTCAACTCTTGAAAAAGAAGCGAAAGTCGAAGGTCGTTCGATAGCTATGGTTTTGGCTGAAAAGAAGTAACAGTTAAAATATATTTTTACTAAGGAGGAACTACACCATGCCTAAAATGAAGACATCCAGAGCAGCTGCAAAGCGCTTTAAAGTAACCGGAACCGGTAAATTAAAGAGAAACAAGGCTTACAAGAGCCACATCTTAACCAAGAAGTCCACCAAGAGAAAACGTAATCTTCGTCAGTCCACGATTACGGATGCGACCAATGTTAAGAACATGAAGAAGATATTACCTTACATCTAAGGAAAGAGAGGAAGTAAACAATGGCAAGAATTAAAGGTGGCTTAAATGCCAAGAAAAAACATAATAGAGTATTAAAGCTTGCTAAGGGCTACAGAGGAGCAAGA
>JAGADU010000032.1 GCA_017613435.1 Lachnospiraceae bacterium
GCTTGCGGGAATTGCGGAATAAAGCTCGAATTCTTTTTTGGGACCGAATTTTTCGTTTCCTGCAACGATTTTCGAATACGGATCGGCAAATTCGATGCCGTTTGAATAAAATCTGTAAAGATATTTGCTGCTATCTATATATCTTACCGAAGCCGAGCAGACATTTCCCGTTTTGTATTCCTTGCCGAGAGGAATGCGAATCACTTCTTTGGTTCTTTTGTTTTTCAGTATTATGCCGCAATTGTCGGATTCGCTCTCAAAGGAAAACAAGGCACCGTCTTTTAAAGGAGTGGCGCCCATCATAAGAGGATTACCTTTTTCCGTTTTAAAATTAATCATAAATTGCCCTCATTATCGGGAACATCATTTCGGTATCAGTATCTTAGGAAATTACCGTATCGTCTGTATTTGTGTCGGATGAAGAATAAGAGATTGTCGAATTATCAATTCCGGATGCATTGTTATCGGTCTGATTAACCGGATTACCGCTTACGGGAGCCTGATTTACGTTTGTGTTGTTGTATACGGGCGCCGCATTGACAGGCGTGTTGTTGTATACGGGCGCCGCATTGACAGGTCCGTTTGCGTAAACAGGCGAAGAATTAACCGATGCGTTGTTATAAACAGGTGCTGCATTAACGGGATTATTGTATACGGGTGCACCATTCGGTGCGTTATTGCAGAAGGGTGCACCATTAACCGGTGCGTTGCTGTATACGGGAGCAGCGTTAACAGGTGCATTGTTAAAGGGAGCGTTATATGCCGGTGCCAGAAGTTCTTTTTTCTTTCCTTTAACATAATATGCAATAATCAAATCGTATAAATTTCCGAAAAAACCTACGAAACCGCCGAGTAAAAGATTTAAAAACATGAATATCCAGCAGATGGGAATGGATTTTTCGAAATAATTTACGAGATACGCAGCATCCTGCTTCGTACGGTAATCCTTTATAATGTTTATGTTTTTTGCAAATCTGATACACATTACAAGGTTGTAAACCATGAGAATCAGGGTTCCGATTCCGTATCCGAAAACCAGGGTCAGAATTCCGATAAAAAACTGCTGGATAACAATCCAAATCCATATACCGAAACTGATCCACATAAGCGTGGTGGTTTTCTTTACAAATTGTCTGAATTGATTTTCGTTCATAAAAATCTCCGATTGATATTTTTTCTCTGACCGAAAGCATTATTGCAAAGTGCATGAGTCAAGACTATATCATTATAAACATATTTGTAATTTTTTTAAAGTATGTTAAAATATATTTGTTTACGCGGAGGTAAATTATGAGTATGGTTTATGAAACTCCCGAAGAGGAAATGAGCGTTGAAATCAACCTCGATGACGGAAGAAATATAGAATGTTCGGTTGTTACCATTTTTGAAGTTGACGGCAAGGATTATATCGCACTTTTGCCCATGGTTGACGAAGATGACGAATTATACGGCGAAGTCTGGTACTACGGTTATAAGGAAAATCTCGACGACCCCAACGAAGAACCCGAACTTATATATATCGAAGATGACGAAACATACGAAGCTGTTGCCGATGCTTTTGACGAATATCTTGATTCGCAGGAATTTGATGAAATTATAGAGGATTAAAATGAAAGTCGCGGCTATAATTGCTGAATACAACCCGTTACACAACGGTCACGAATTTCAGATCAAGAAAACCAAACAGCTTACGGGCGCCGATTTTATAATAGTCGTTATGAGCGGTGATTTTACGCAGCGCGGAGTTCCGGCGGTAATAGATAAATATCAGCGTACCAGAATGGCACTTAATGCACGGGCGGATCTTGTTATAGTACTTCCCCTTTATTATTCATGCTCAAGCGCCGAATATTTCGCTTCCGGTGCAGTGAATCTTTTAAACAAACTCGGAATAGTTGATTATCTCGTATTCGGAAGCGAATGCGGAGATATTAAAATTCTTACCGATATCGCGGATGTTCTAATCAATCGCAAAAACGAAATATCAGAAGTCATTCACAATCTCGTAAAAGAAGGCCTCTCCTATCCGATAGCAAGAGTAAGGGCAGTTGAAGAAGCTATTCCCAATTCTTACGAACATGTTGAAGCAATGAATTATCCCAATAATATTTTGGGATTTGAATATATCAGAGCCTTAAAGCAATTTAATTCAAACATTATTCCCATGACGAATTTAAGAATCGGCGCGGGATATCATAACAGAATGATGGATAACCCTATCTGTTCTTCGCTTGCCATCCGTTCTTCGCTTGAAGAAACAAACGAACTTGAACATATAAGATCCCAGGTTCCGTTCCATGTTTACAAATTGCTTGAAGAACAATACGAAAAGACTTTCCCTGTTCTCAATAAAGATATTTCATCCATCCTGAAATACAAACTTCTTCTCGACGAAGGAAAAGGATATGAAGAATATCTTGACATCTCTCCCGATTTTTCGGCAAAAATAATCAAGAACCTGAACAAATACGATTCTTATTCGCAATTCTGCGATTTGTTAAAGAGCAAGGACATCACTTATGTAAGAGTCGCAAGAAACCTTTTGCACATACTCTTAAACATCAGAAAAGAATCGATGGGCAAATATAAAGAGGAAGGATATATATTCTACGCCAGAATGCTTGGCTTCAGAAAATCCTCAAACGAACTTTTAAGCGCACTTAAATCAAAAGCATCTGTTCCTGTCATTTCAAAGCTTGCGGACGCAAGGCATCAGTTGACGGCAGTCGGAATGGAAATGCTTGAGACGGATATACAGGCTGCCCATATTTACGACACGATAATATCAGAAAAATTCAATACTCCAACGGTTTCCGAATTTTCAAGAGAAATCGTGATTATAGATTAAAAAAACACTGATTCGCATCAGTGTTTTTTTATCAGTTCTTAAATGAATGAATCGGTGCGGGAATTCTTCCGCCCCTGTTTATAAAATCATCACAGGAATAATTGTTAACCGGCATAATCGGCGCATGACCGAGAAGTCCGCCGAATTCGACATTTTCTCCCACATCTTTTCCGATAACGGGAATAATACGAACCGCAGTAGTCTTTTGATTGACCATACCTATGGCAAGTTCATCCGCAATAATACCTGAAATCGTAGTTGCTTTGGTTTTTCCGGGAATCGCAATCATATCAAGTCCTACGGAACATACACAGGTCATAGCTTCGAGTTTTTCAAGCGTAAGAGCACCTGCTTCCACCGCATTTATCATACCCTGGTCTTCGGAAACGGGAATAAATGCACCGCTTAAGCCTCCCACGTAGGAAGATGCCATCACACCGCCCTTTTTAACCTGATCGTTTAAAAGCGCAAGGGCTGCGGTTGTTCCGGGAGCACCGGCATATTCAAGACCGATTTCGCAAAGAATATCGGCAACCGAATCACCTATAGCAGGTGTCGGAGCAAGCGATAAATCGACTATACCGAAAGGAACCTTAAGCCTTTCGGATGCTTCCTTTGCTACAAGCTGTCCGACTCTGGTTACTTTAAAAGCAGTCTTTTTGATTGTTTCGCAAAGAATTTCAAAATCTTTTCCTCTAACTTTTTCAAGAGCGGTTTTTACAACACCGGGTCCGGAAACACCCACATTGATAATGCAATCGGCTTCCGTTACGCCGTGAAACGCGCCTGCCATAAAAGGATTGTCATCAGGAGCATTGCAAAATACAACAAGCTTCGCACAGCCGAGGGAATCTTTTTCCTTGGTATATTCGGCAGTCTCTTTTATAATCTCGCCCATAAGTTTTACCGCATCCATGTTGATACCGGTTTTTGTCGAACCGAGATTAATCGACGAACAAACCCTGTCTGTTTTTGAAAGCGCTTCCGGTATGGATTTGATTAGCATTTCCTCGGCCGGGGTCATGCCTTTCGAAACAAGAGCGGAATAACCGCCTAAGAAATTCACGCCGACTTCTTTCGCAACCTCGTCAAGCACTACGGCAAGAGAAGCAAAATCGGATGATGATTTGCATGCGGCAGCACCGATTATTGATATGGGTGTTACGGAAATTCTTTTGTTTACAATCGGAATACCGAATTCTTTTTCGATATCCTTTCCCGTTTTGACAAGATCCTTTGCATATTTATATATCTTGTCATGAATGTTTTTCTTAACTTTATCCAAATCCGAATCAATGCAGTCCAAAAGGGAAATACCCATGGTAATCGTTCTTACGTCAAGGTTTTCCTTTTCGATCATTTCATTGGTTTCGGATACTTCGTTTATATTAATCATTGAGCCTGAAACTCCTTTATTATATTCTGTGCATTGAATCAAAGATTTCTTCTCTCTGACATTTGATTACCACGCCGATTTCCTCTCCTATTTGAGCAAGTTCGTCGGAAATGTCTCCGATGGGCTTGGGCGCATCGTTCATGTCGGTAATCATCATCATGTTAAAGAAACCGCCCGTAATCGTCTGTGAAATATCCTCGATATTGATATGATTATTTGCGAGATAAGTACAGATTTTGGCAATAATGCCGACTCCGTCTTTTCCCACAACGGTAATAATTGTTTTTTTCATAAATTCGCTCCTTAAATATATTTTCAAAGATTGATAATCTTCGACAATTCGTTTCTTTTGGCAACATATATCGGAAAATCGAGTCCGTGATAAATCGTATCCGACAGTTCGATTTCGACTTTCACCGCTTCGTAAGCAAGATCCGGAAGATTGTTCTTGTCGCTTAAATGCCCTAACATTATACCCTCGGTATCGTCATTAAGCAATTTCGAAATAAATTTCCCGCTCGCTTCATTCGAAAGATGACCGTTGTCGGATAAGATTCTTTGTTTAAGAGAATATGTGTAGGGACCAAGCTGAAGCATTCGAACATCATGATTGGCTTCGGCAAAAATAAAATCTAGTTTCCCGAGGGATTCGACAAGCTTTTCGTCAAAACAGCCGAGGTCCGTTACAAGTGCTGCCCTTTTGCCGTTTTCTTCAAAAGAAAAACAAAGAGGTTCGGCCGCATCATGCATAACGGGATGGGGATAAAAAGTAAAATCCTTTATTTTAAAAGGGGATAAATCTCTTAATGATTTAACCGTATCGAAATTAAAACTTCCTAAACCCTTCGAGGAATAAAGACTGTCTATCGTACCCATTGAAGCGAAGACAGGAATTTCCGTTTTTCTCTCAAGCACTCCAAGACCTTTGATATGATCCGAATGTTCGTGAGTAAGAAGTATCGCGTCTATATCTTTTAAGGTAAGATCCAGTTCGTTTAATCCTTCTTCGACAGCCTTCGCGGATATTCCGACATCAATCAGAATATGGGTATTGTCATTGCCCACATATATGCAGTTTCCGCTGCTTCCGCTTGCAATCGCGGCTATTCTCATTTCCCGATTCCCTTCCAGTATATTTCAACAATATCTCCGTCTTTTAATTCTTCCAAAAAATCGGCCGATCTTCCGTTTATCAACGTAACGATTCCGTCGCCCTGAGGTTTTGAAAGATCGAAATCGATATGATCGAAAACATCTACGAAAACATAGGATTCTTTATTGTTTAAAACTGCGTTTTCACCGTTAATAACGACATTTATCGTTTTTAAAAGGCCCAGATTGTCTGAATTTTCGTCCAAGGCAGATTTTTCTTCGACTGTTTTTTCGATAATGCTTTCGTCTTCCGGAAGATCCGCGTAAGTAGTTTCTCCCTTATCCGAAATATCGACTTTGAATCTCGAATAAACCCTGGTGTTTAAATCCGCGGGAGAATTATTAACCGTAACGTATTTGTTATCGTCAAGATTAATATCCAAAAGTTCCAAAACCTGCGAAACCGTAAGATAATCAAGCACTTCGACTTCATCACCGTCTTTGATTTTGTAAGAATCAACGGCTATTTCGCCGTTTACGGTGCAAAGATTCGGAAGAGTCACATTCATATCGTTTACGACTATATTCAACTTCTTGTTTGAAGTGTTAAGTTTTCCAAGCTTCACGCTTCCCTTCGCGCCTTTAGTCGAAGGAATGAGCTTGATATAATCATTGGCATGCAAAACGGCATGCAGATTGGTTTTTTCGGAATTAAGATAAACTTCGCAGGGTTCGCCGAGTTCTCCCTTAATAACCTTCTTTTCGCCGTTTAGCGTAAATTCGAGCGAATCACCTCTTCTGGGGAATAATGCATTGTTATCAAGACCGATTTGCATTAC
>JAGADU010000033.1 GCA_017613435.1 Lachnospiraceae bacterium
ATGCTCCTGAAAATCAGAATATTCTTTCTGTTTTCAAATACGGCAAATCAGTTTGCCAGGGCTACGCAAAAGCATTCCAGTATTTATCGGAAAGTCTCGGAATTCAAAGTACGCTCGTAGTAGGTTATGTAGGCGATAATGAAGGACATGCATGGAATATGGTTAAATGCAGGGGGGATTACTATTATATAGACTGTACCTGGGGCGATTCTTCGTATCTCGAGAATACACAGTCAACATCGGGAATTGAAGGTATCAATTACGATTATTTGAATATAACCACATCGGAACTCGAAAAGACACATGTCATAGACAATTTCGATTATTTACCGAATTGTTCGTCAAAATCCGAGAATTATTATGTAAAAGAGGGCTTATATTTTAAAAATATTGATACTTCTCAGTTAGCGGGTGCTTTTGACAAGGCCAGAATGCTTGGAAGGAAGTCTGTTGAGATTAAATGTTCGGATGCGACGGTTTATAAACATATGCACGATTATCTGCTTTCGGACAATCATGTATTCGATTATCTTCCGGCCGATACGGAGAGCATCAATTACATGACCAATGAGGATATGTATATTTATTCTTTTCCTCTAAAATAAAAGGCTCAAAACACATCTGTCTTGTGAGTTTGGGTATTTTGTGGTAATATAATCTAGTAGTATTGTAAAAAAATTATTCGGAGGCTAAATATGAGTATGACCAACAACAATGAAAAAATAGGATCGATTAGAATAGCTACAGACGTTGTACCTCTTATTGCAGCGCTTGCATCACAGGATGTGGAAGGCGTAACTCCGTTACAGGATAAAAAAAGCATCGCTTTTAAAATCAATCTTAAAAGACTTACAAGAGGTATAAAAGTTGACATTAAGGGCAGAAAAGTCAGCGTGGACATGTCAATCGGCATTATTTACGGATATCAGGTTCCCGAGATTTCCGGTAAGGTTCAAAGTTCCGTAAAGACCGCAATCGAAACAATGACAGGACTTGAAGTCAGCGACGTAAATGTCAGAATTGCCTCTGTAGGTATTGCATAAGGAACGGATATGAACAGAAAAACCGAGAGGGAATTTACTTTTAAATTATTGTTTATGTCGGATTTTTATGAGAAGAAGGAGTTGGGAGACGAACTTCTTCTCTATTTTGATTCTCCATTTCCTTTTGAGGATACGGAGGAGGGCAATTCAATCACCGAATTGTCTTCGCTTAAAGAGAATATAAACGACAATGACAGAAGAAGAATAGTGGCAAGATACGTTGACATCATCGACAAAATCGACGAAATAGACAAAAAGATTTCCGAAGTGTCGAAAGGTTGGACCATCGATCGTATCGGAAAAGTCGAACTTGCCGTAATAAGACTTGCGGTATATGAAATCCTTTTTGACGAGGGTATTCCTTCATCCGTGGCAATTAACGAAGCAGTCGAACTGGCAAAGAAGTTCGGACCTCAGGATTCATATTCTTTTGTTAACGGTATTCTTGCAAGGTTTGCTTAATGAAAACTATATATACGGTTTTTCAGGTTAATACATATATTCACAATATGTTCCGCGAAGATTATCTCCTTTCAGACGTTTCCGTCACGGGAGAGATAAGCAATTTGAAATTCCATTCATCGGGACATATTTATTTTACGTTGAAAGACGATCAGTCAGCCATTTCGTGCGCAATTTTCCGATCATCCGCTCAAAAACTGAATATGGAATTAAAAGACGGAGATAAAATTGTCGCACACGGCAGTATCTCGAATTATGTTCAAAACGGCAGTATCACCTTCAGTATTACAAGCGTCGAATACGAAGGAATCGGAGATTTGACAAAACGTTTCGAGGAATTAAAAAAGAATTTATCCGAACAGGGTCTTTTTGATAAAGAATTCAAGAAACCGATTCCGAAATTTCCCAAGACAATCGGAATCGTAACCGCACCCACGGGAGCTGCGATAAGAGACATTATTTCCGTTTCGAAAAGAAGGAATCCCTACATATCGCTTATTTTATATCCTGCGCTTGTACAGGGAGAAGGTGCTTCGCAAACTATAGTAAAAGGTATCGAAACGCTCGAAAAAATGGGTGTGGACGTTATAATCGTAGGCAGAGGAGGAGGAAGCCTTGAAGATTTGTGGGCTTTTAACGAAGAAGCGGTAGCCTATGCGATTTTTCAATGCAGCGTTCCGATTATTTCCGCTGTCGGACATGAAATTGATTTTACGATATCAGATTTCGTAGCCGATTTAAGAGCGGCAACGCCATCGGCCGCCGCAGAATTGGCGGTTGACGACATTAAAGGTGTTATTTCGGATATTGATGAATTGTCGTTAAAACTTGATAAAAGCATTCAAAGAATTATCGAGAATAAAAGGCATGCATGCGAAGTTTACAAAACAAGGCTAAAGGCTCTTTCTCCGATAAACAGAATAAGCAGGCAAAAGGTGTATGCAAAATCCGTTGACGAAAAAATGGATTTGCTCATGAAAGCCGTTATTTTGAATAAAAAACACAAATTGGAAAGCCTGATATCACGTCTTGATGCGGCTTCGCCCCTTGAGAGATTAAAAGCCGGTATGGCATATATCAGCGACGAATCAGGCAAAAGAATCAGCGGCGTAACGTCTTTGAAAGAAAATGACAGCATAAAGATTACCATGAAAGACGGCTATGCGTACGCAAACATAAATACCGTTGTTTGGGAAAATTTATAGGAGATTAAAATGGATTCTGTTTCTTTGGACGAAAAATTCAAATCAATTGAAGAAATATTAAAAGAACTCGAAAAAGACGATATTGCCATCGAAGACGCCCTTGAACTTTATACCAAAGGGAAAGTGGCAGTTGAAGAATGCAAGAATAAAATAGACATGATTGAAAAAGAAGTCAAAAAAATCAATCCCGACGGAAGCGTTTCGTCTTTCGACGAGGTGGATTTTTAATTTCTTATAAACAGGTTTAAGGATTTACCGAAAAATGAACGAATTTAAAGACGAACTGAATTTAAAAGTCAAAGAGACTTATGATTTGATAAAAACATTCCTTCCCAAAGAAGAGGGCTTGCAAAAAAGAGTTTTCGAATCGATGAATTATTCTTTTGAATCGGGCGGAAAAAGATTAAGACCTCTCTTTATGCTTGAAAGCTACAGGCTTTTCGGCGGTACGGATTTAAAACTTATTGCTCCTTTTATGGCTGCAATCGAAATGGTTCATACATATTCGCTTATTCATGACGATCTTCCGGCAATGGATAACGACGATTACAGAAGGGGCAGACTTACCAATCACAAAATGTTTGATGAAGCCACCGCAATACTTGCGGGAGACGGCCTTTTGAATTTTGCTTTCGAAACGATAAACGATGCGATGAATAAAGAAGAAGATTTTACCGTTTTAAAAAGAATGGCAGCCGCTTCGTATATTTTGTCGAAAAAAGCCGGAACATACGGTATGATAGGCGGTCAGGTCGTAGATCTTTTAATGGAGCATCAAAAGGATGTTCCTCTTGAAACGCTTTTGTTTATCCATAAATGCAAAACCGCTGCGCTTATAGAAGCTTCTTTGATGATAGGAGCCCTCTTGGCAGGCGCTTCAATCGAGGAAGTGAAGAAGATGGAAAAAGCAGGTAACAATATCGGTCTTGCTTTTCAGATTCAGGATGATATTTTGGATATTACGGGCGATTTCGAAAAGCTCGGAAAAAGCGTCGGAAGCGACGAAAAGAACGAAAAAACAACCTATGTTTCTATTAACGGATTGGAAAAGAGTGAGGCAGATCAAAAGAATCTTTCAATCGAAGCCATAGATATAATTGATTCGATTGCCGGGAAAGAAACATTTCTTTCAAAACTTACGGAATCACTTATTACAAGGAACAGTTAAATGTATCTCGAAAAAATAAACAAACCGAATGATATAAAGAAAATAAGTCATAATCACCTTTATGATCTTGCCGACGAAATAAGGGAATTTCTTATTGAGACGATATCGGAAACGGGTGGACACCTCGGTGCCAATCTTGGTACCGTAGAACTTACGATGGCCCTTCATCTGGTATTGAATCTTCCCGATGACAAGATTATTTGGGATGTGGGACATCAAAGTTACACTCATAAAATTCTGACAGGAAGAAAAGAAGGATTTTCTTCGTTAAGAAAATACGGAGGTCTTGCGGGATTCCCCAAAACCTGCGAGAGTGACTGCGATGCGTTCAATACGGGTCATTCCTCGACATCCATTTCCGCCGGTCTCGGAATGGCGATTGCGAGAACGATGAAGGGTGAGGACAATACGATTGTTTCCGTAATCGGAGACGGTGCTTTAACGGGCGGTATGGCTTATGAAGCGTTGAACAATGCGGGCAAAGCCAATACCAAATTCATCGTTGTTTTAAATGATAACAATATGTCCATATCAGAGAATGTGGGCGGTGTGAGCCAGTATCTTGACAATATAAGAACAACCGAGAAATATCTCGAACTTAAGGAAGGCGTTAAAGACAAATTATCCAAAGTTCCCAAAGGATATGACATGATTAACAGAATCCAAAAGGCGAAAGCCACACTTAAGTCTTTTGTGATTCCCGGTATGTTTTTTGAAGAGATGGGATTAACTTATCTCGGCCCCGTCGACGGTCATGACATTAATGCAATGGTTCGTGCGTTCAACGAAGCCAAAAGATGCAAGACACCCGTTCTGGTTCATGTACTTACCAAAAAAGGAAAAGGGTATATTCCCGCCGAAAGGCATCCTGCAAGATTCCACGGCGCGGTTCCTTTTGATATTGAAACAGGTCTTCCCAAAAACAAAAAAGTCGAGCCCGATTATACGGATGTTTTCTCGACGGTTATGTGCAAAATGGGAGAAAGAGACGAAAAATGTGTTGCAATTACCGCTGCGATGCCGGACGGAACCGGACTTAAGAGATTTAAGAGCATGTATCCCGACAGATTTTTCGATGTCGGCATAGCCGAAGAGCATGCGGTTACTTTTGCGGCGGGACTTGCCATGGGCGGTTTTAAGCCCATAGTATGCGTTTATTCTTCGTTCTTACAGCGTGCTTACGATCAGCTTATACATGATGTCTGCATACAGAACCTTCATGTCGTCTTTTGTATCGACAGAGCCGGGCTTGTCGGAAGCGACGGAGAAACCCATCAGGGTATTTTCGATTTGTCATTCCTTTCGAATATTCCCAACATGTGCGTCATGGCGCCCAAGAACAAATGGGAATTGTCCGATATGATTAAATTTGCGCTTAAATACGAAGGACCGATTGCAATCAGATATCCCAGAGGAAAAGCGTATGACGGATTGTCGGAATTCAGAACACCCATACAATACGGTCAGTCCGAATGGATATTCAGAGAATCCGAGATTTGTCTCATTGCCGTAGGAAGTATGGTAAAGACTGCCGTTGAAGTCAGGGAAAGGCTCAAAGAGCAGGGCAAAAACGTTTCGATTATGAATGCAAGATTTGTCAATCCCGTCGACGAAGAAATGATAAAAGAAGCCGCAAAATTCCATTCCCATATCGTTACAATGGAAGAGAACGTTCAATCCGGCGGTTTCGGTGAAAGAATAGGCTCATATCTTTTGAGGGAAGGAATTAATTGCAAGCTTACTTCGATTGCAATTCCCGATATGTATGTAGAACACGGAAATGTCGATCTGTTAAAGAAAGAAATCGGACTTGATACCGATTCGATAATCGAAAAAATACTTTTGAACGAAAAAGATATTTAATATTTCTTTTGAAAGGATTCAACGTGAAAGAGAGACTTGATATACTGCTTGTAAACAAAGGGCTTGCCGCGTCAAGGGAAAAAGCCAAAGCGCTTATTATGAGCGGTATTGTATATGTGGACAATCAAAAAGAAGACAAAGCAGGTTCTCTTTTTAACGAAGAGTCGATAATCGAAATAAGGGGCGAAACCCTGAAATACGTTTCGAGAGGCGGACTTAAACTCGATAAAGCCGTTAAGGTTTTCGATTTGAAATTTGATGATTATATCTGCCTTGATATCGGAGCATCCACGGGCGGATTTACCGATTGCATGCTTCAAAACGGCGCAGTTAAAGTTTACAGCGTTGATGTCGGACACGGTCAGCTTGACTGGAAATTAAGAAACGACGAACGTGTCGTATGCATGGAAAAATGTAATTTCAGGTATGTGACAAATAAAGAAATACCCGAAGAAATAGATTTTGCCGCAACGGATGTTTCTTTTATTTCGCTTACCAAAATTCTGATTCCGGCATACAATCTTTTAAAGAAAGATGCCGAAATGGTCTGTCTCATAAAGCCGCAGTTTGAGACAACAAGGGAGAAAGTCGGAAAGAACGGTGTTGTAAGAGATCCGGCTGTTCACAAAGAAGTTATCGAAAAAGTGATTTCTTTTTGCGAAAAGATAGGATTTAAAACAATCGCACTCGATTATTCCCCGATAAAGGGACCGGAAGGCAATATAGAATATCTCCTGCTTATAAAAAAATGCGGGGAGAATTATATCAATCCCGAAGATTACAGGAATGATGAGACTGATTTTGAGGTTATCGAAGAATTCAGGGAATTAATTAACGAAACGGTTATGAAATCTCATAATGAGCACAATGTATAAAAACGGAGGGGCATATGAAATTTTTGATTTGCGTTAATCCATATAAAGATAAAGAATTGAAAGTCTGTAAAAAGATTTGCGCTTTTTTTGATGAAAACAATGTTTCCTATGCCGATGTCGTTACAGTTACGAGAGAAACCACTTTATCCGTGAACGATGCGAACGGATGTGATGCGGTTTTGGTTTTGGGCGGCGACGGAACTCTTATGAGAGTTGCCAAAAAATGCAATAAATTCAATCTTCCCATTATCGGAATAAATCTGGGACATCTCGGATTTTTGGCACAGACGGGCGTTGACGGATTGGAAGAGACCTTAAACCGACTTATTAACGAAGAATATCTTTTGGAAAAAAGAATGCTTTTGAAAGGCTGCGTTATAAGGGACGGCAAGCAGATTTTCGAATCGGAAGCTTTAAACGATGTCTGCATCAACCGAGGCGGAATGCTTCAGATATTAAATTTTGACATTTCGGTAAACGATATGTTTTTGAAATCATATGCAGCAGACGGTGTTATTATTTCAACACCCACGGGTTCTACGGGTTACAATTTATCGGCCGGCGGACCGATAGTGGAACCGAGCGCAGATATGATACTCGTTACGCCGATAGCCGCTCATTCTTTTATGAATCGAAGCATTTTGTTTAAAGCCGACGATGTTATTAAGATTTCCATAGGAGAGCCCCATGACGAAGAGCTCGGTCAGACGGTAATAGCCCATTTTGACGGCTTCGATCATATCGAACTTCAAAGCGGGGACGAGATTATTATCACAAAGAACTCGGGTCATGTGAGCTTTATTCAGATGAACAATGTTAATTTCCTTGAAACCCTCAACAGGAAACTGAGAGAGAACTAGTTTAAATAAAGGGGGTCAAATGCTTTTAAATTTACATGTAAAAAATTTTGCGCTTATAGATGAAATTGATATAGATTTCAAAGAAGGCCTGAATATTTTAACCGGCGAAACCGGCGCCGGCAAATCCATCATCCTCGGATCCTTATGCATTGCACTCGGAGAGAAAGCCGATAAAGACTGCATCAGAACCGGGGCGGATTTTGCTTTGGTTGAGATAGCTTTTTCGATTGATGACGAAGAAGTAAAAAATAAATTAACAGAAAACGACATTTCTTTTGAAAACGACGAAATTCTTATTCAAAGAAAAATCACTTCGCAAAGAAGTGTATTCAAAATCAATTCCCAAACCGTAAACGTAAGTACTGTCAAAGAAATAGCTTCGATGCTCATCGACATATACGGTCAGCATGATTACAGAAATCTTTTGAATTCAAAGAAGCATATAGAAATTCTCGATTCGTATGCTTTTAAATATTTAAAAGATGTATTTTTCGAATACAGAAACATATATGACGAATATCTGAAACTCAAAGCTTTGATTCAAAGTCCCGAGATTGACGAAGCAAAGAGGGAGAGAGAAATATCGATTCTCGAATATCAGATTAACGAAATCGAAGCTGCTTCCCTTAAAATCGGAGAAGAAGAGGAAGTCTTAGATAAATTAAAAGTATTGGAAAACGCTTCGAAGATACAAAATACCCTTAAAATGTTAAACGACGTTATTTACGAAAACGAAGGAAGCGCCTCGGAAATGATTGATATGTCGATACGCGAGCTTTCTCCTTTGTCCTCGTTTGATGAAAGACTTTCCGATTTGTATTCTCAACTTAATGCGATTTCCGAGAGTATTTCGGACTTCGAGAGAGAAAACAAGCGCCTTCTCGAAGATATCTGTCCCGACGACGAAGAACTCGACCGTTTGAGAGAAAGATTCGATCTTATTAACGAACTCGAAAGAAAATACGGTAAGGATATTAAAGAAGTTCTGGATTTTTGCGAAGAAAGAAAAAAGGAACTTGCTTCACTTTTGGTATACGGAGAAAAAAGAGAAGAAATCCTCGAACAATACGAAAAAATCAAAGACAAACTTAAAAATGCGGCAGATGAGTTATGTAAACTAAGAAAAAAATATGCGCTTGAATTCGAAAAAGCGATATCCGAAAATCTGGCGGATTTAAATTTCTCGCAAAGCGAATTCAAAGCAGTGTTTGATGAGACAGCGGATTATACGGCACTCGGAAAAGATAAGGTAAATTTCGAAATATCCACCAATAAGGGAGAACCCCTTAAACCGCTTGAGAACGTTTCAAGCGGCGGCGAATTGTCGAGAATCATGCTTTCTCTTAAAACGGTTTCGGCCGAGAGGGACAATACCGGAACGCTTATTTTCGATGAAATCGATTCGGGAATATCCGGGGTTACCGCATGGAAAGTTGCCAAGAAACTCGGAATTTTGGCGAAGAAACACCAGATTATCTGCATTACGCACCTTCAGCA
This sequence comes from Lachnospiraceae bacterium, assembly GCA_017613435.1. Classification (GTDB taxonomy): domain Bacteria; phylum Bacillota; class Clostridia; order Lachnospirales; family Lachnospiraceae; genus UBA3766. Next base: position 8,974 of record JAGADU010000033.1, read on the forward strand.
GATTGCGGCAATGGCGGATGTTCATTTCGAAATTGTCAAAAATGTTTCGGATGATTCAAGAACAAACACTTATATTTCCAAGCTTGACGAAGAGGGCAGAATCAAAGAAATCGCACGAATGCTCGGTGATGAATTCGATTCGGACAAATTCAAGGAAAATGCCCTTGAAATCATTAAACAGGCAGCCGAATATAAAAATAACGCTAACGGATAATTTTGGTCTTTAATACTTTTGCGAATTATTGTATAATATACAATATATCGAGTATGGCATAAAGAAAAACGGCACAATTTGTATATATGCTCAAATTTTGAAAAATTATTTTCCGTTATGTGGAGGGATTCATGAAAAATATTTTGTTTGTAGCTTCCGAAGGTGTACCGTTTATTAAAACGGGCGGTTTGGCGGATGTTGTCGGTTCGCTTCCCAAATGCGTTGACAAGCGTTATTTCGACATTCGTGTCATGATTCCCAAATATACCTGCATTCCGCAGGAAATGAAAGATCTGATGGTTTACAAAACCAGCTTTTATATGGATTTCCATTGGAAGAACGAATATGTGGGCATTCTTGAAGCCGAGGTAGACGGCGTCAAATATTATTTCATAGACAACGAATCCAAATTCGGCGGATTCCATCCTTACAGTTCCAATGTTTACGATGATATCGAAAAATTCGCATTCTTTTCGAAGGCTGCTTTGTCTGCAATGCCTTTGCTTGATTTCAGACCCGATGTGATTCATTGCCATGACTGGCAGACGGGTCTTGTTCCGGTTTATCTTAAAGAAAGATTCCAGGGCAACGAATTCTTCCACGGCATCAAATCCGTCATGACTATTCATAACCTTAAATTCCAGGGCAAATGGGATGTTCCCGCCGTTAAGGATATCACGGGACTTCCGGATTATTTCTTCACTCCCGACAAACTTGAATCATTTAAAAACGCTAATCTCTTAAAGGGCGGTCTTGTTTATGCCGATGCCGTCACAACGGTTTCCGACACTTATGCAAAAGAGATTATGACTCCTTTTTACGGAGAAGGCTTGGACGGACTTCTTCGTGCGAGAGAAAATGATTTGAGAGGAATCGTAAACGGTATCGATTATTCCGAATACGACCCGTCGGTAGACAAATTTATTGATTTTAAATACAATCTTCAGAATTTCAGAAAAGAGAAGATTAAAAACAAGAGAAAACTTCAGCATGATCTCGGTCTTGAGGAAAATGACAAGATTATGATGATCGGTATCGTATCAAGACTTACCGACCAAAAAGGTTTCGATCTTATAGCTTATATTATGGATGAATTATGTCATGATGCCGTTCAAATCGTCGTTCTCGGTACCGGCGAAGAACAGTATGAAAACATGTTCAGACATTTTGACTGGAAATACAATAACAAGGTTTCCGCGAATATTTATTATTCGGAATCCATGAGTCATAAGATTTATGCTTCCTGCGACGCATTCCTCATGCCTTCGCTTTTTGAGCCCTGCGGTCTGAGCCAGCTTATGGCTTTGCGCTACGGTACGATTCCCATTGTAAGGGAAACGGGCGGTTTAAAAGATACCGTGGAGCCTTACAACGAATACGAATCCAAGGGTACGGGCTTCAGCTTTGTTAATTACAATGCCCATGAAATGCTTTATACGATTCGTTACGCCGAAAAAGTTTATTATGACAGAAAGCGTGAATGGAACAAGATGATCGACAGAGCCATGGCGGTCGATTTCTCGTGGCAGGTTTCCGCAAACAAATATCAGGAAATGTACGACTGGCTTATTGGATAAAGATTAAAATTGCTATATAATAAATGTGCCGGGCACTTTGGTGTTCGGCACTTATTTTACGCTTATAAAGATTTATTTTCGTAAAGGAGCTCAAATGGCTTTCGACGGTTTTTGCATTAACAAAACGGTTAAAGAATACAAAGAAATATTCACGGATGCAAGAATTTCCAAGATTATTCAAAACAACAATTACGATATTGTTTTCGTCATGAAAAAAGGAAAGGATACATATAATCTTTTTGTATCCTCGAATCCCTCCATGTCTTATACGTATCTTATAAAAGACAAAGGCGATACACCCAAGAATGCGCTTAATTTTTGCATGATTTTAAGAAAATATGTTTCTAACGGCAAAATTATAAATGTATCACAAAAAGGAAACGAAAGAATCATTGTATTCGAAATAGAACATCTTGACGAAATGGGAGATTTATCTGTAAAAAAACTCATTTTGGAACTGATGGGCAAACACAGCAATATCATTCTTACCGACGAAAACGACGTTATTATGGACAGTATAAAAAGAGTCAGTACCCTGACGAGTTCCCTAAGGGAAGTATTGCCCCAAAAAACGTATTTCTTTCCTTCGGATTTGTCCAAAATCAATCCTTTTGAGGTGAATGTTAAAGAAGCGCTTTGTACGCTTTTTGATTCCCTCTCGGATAATGATAAAGAAAATTTATCCTTGGTTTCCTTTCTTTTTTCGAATTTCGAAGGAGTTTCCAAACTTTTTGCCAAAGAAATACTTTACAGAGCGGATTTTTCTTATGATTTGAAACTCTCCGACATCGGAAAAGAAGATTTAAACAAAATAGCTTCTGTTTTCGGCGAATTGCTTGATTTACACATTAAATCCGAGTGTTTTTACGAATACCGAAAGAATCAAAAAACTTTTGAATATTCAACCTTTCTTTATGAATCCATGGCTTCGGAGAATGAAGCGATAAAACACGACGATGTTCTTTTTTCGGACTTTTTATGTGATTTTTATCATGAAAAATACAACCGGGACAGAATATTGCAAAAGAGCGGAGACATAATCAATCTTTTGAATTCCGTTATCGCCAAGAACGATAAAAAAATCGCCGAATGGGAAAAAGAACTTAAGGAATGCGAGAACAAGGAAACGCTAAAAATTTACGGCGAACTGTTAAAAGCATATTCTCACAACCTTCAAAGAGGTCAAAGCGTCAGGGTTCTTAATTACTATACAAACGAAGACGTTACCATTCCTCTTGATGAGAACAAAACAATCATCGAAAATTCAAACAGGTATTTTAACGATTATTCCAAAGCCAAAAGAAGAGAAGCCAAAATCGATGAGCTGAAGGATGAAACGAAAAAGGAAAACGAATATCTTAAAGAACTTCTTTTATACATTTCTCTCTCCGAAACGACTTCGGATCTTAACGAGATAAGGGAGGAACTGTATTCAAAAGGATATATCAAAAAGAATACCGCAATCAGGGAAAAGAAAAAGAGCATATCCGTAAAGCATTATATTTACGACAATAATTATCATATTTATGTCGGAAAGAACAATATTCAAAACGAAGAAGTTACTTTTAAAATCGCTACGGGAAACGATTGGTGGTTTCATGCCAAAGGAATTCCGGGTTCCCATGTTATTGTTAAATCCGACAAAGACAATTCAGCCGCGGAATGGGAGATGCCGGACGAACTTTTTGAAATCTGCGGTGCCATTGCTGCCGTCAATTCTTCGCATTCCGGCCTGTCCAAAGTCGAAATCGATTATACGCGGAAAAAGAATCTGAAAAAACCTGCGGGAGGGGATAAGGGTATGGTAATTTATCATACGTATTATTCACTCGTCGCAATCCCCGATTTATCAAGCTTTAAATTGACTATGGCGAAGTCATGAAGTA
>JAGADU010000034.1 GCA_017613435.1 Lachnospiraceae bacterium
AACGCAATGGTCTTAAGACATAAGGTTAACCGAAAGTGGTTTGGACTTGTAATGGAAGTTTCCAAAAGAACTGTCGGAATCGAAGGCGACGGAATGATTGATATATTAAATGTCAAACTGGACCCCGATATGATAATTAATCTAAATAATCAAAAAGGATTTCGGCCGGCTTATCATATGAACAAAAACCATTGGATTACCGTTATCCTCGACGGTTCCGTAAAAGGTGATGAGATCTGTAATCTTATCGAGCTTTCGTATGAGATAACCAAATAGAAAAAGTATATTATTATAGATTTTACAGAGAGCATTACAAAAAATGTTTTGGAAGAAAGATAATAAAAAGACGATATTTGAATATAATCCCGAAAAGCAGTATCCCGTTATTCGTTCTTCGATTTGTACGGGAGAGAAAGTTGCGGGTTTTAAGAATTTTGATGACGGTCATTTTACGGAAGTAATGCTGATTAAAACTCCATCGGATGAAGAATTGTTCAAAAAAACTTATAATCTTTCGGAAATAAAAACAGAATATTAATTCAAATAATTCTGCCATATCTATATATTGAATAAATAAACATATTAGAAAATCTATATTTAGTTGTTTCACGTGAAACATAATTTTAACAAATACAGAGAAAAATCAAGATAATGTTTCACGTGAAACATATACATACTATATTTTGAAAAAAGATGTGAAACAAAGAAATGAATAATTATATATATAGTATGTTTCATGTGAAACAAAACAGAAATGAAAAACAAGATATAGAGTATAAGAAATATAAAAGCAGCTTACCGTAAATAAATTAGTGAATTTTTTCGGTAGATAAAGAATGATAATAATGTTATTATTATGACTTGAAATATAAAAGCAAAAATACAAGGAGAGTGTAAATGGGAAGAGTAATAGCAATTGCCAACCAAAAAGGCGGAGTCGGAAAAACTACAACCGCAATTAATTTATCTGCTGCAGTAGCCAAGAAAGGCAAAAAAGTTCTTGTTATAGACATGGATCCTCAGGGAAATACAACCAGCGGATTCGGCATTGAGAAGAACGAACTTGACAATACGGTTTATGAACTGATGCTCGGAGAATGTCCGATTAAGCAGTGTATCATTTCCGACGTATATGAAAACCTTTCCGTAATACCGTCCAATGTAAATCTCGCAGCAGCCGAGATCGAATTGATAGATACAGACAAAAAAGAATTTGTTTTAAAGAACGAAGTTGACTGGATTAAGGATCAGTACGATTACATCTTCATCGACTGTCCTCCCTCACTCAGCATGCTTACGGTAAATGCGATGACCACAGCCGGAAGCGTTCTCGTTCCCATTCAGTGTGAGTTCTATGCAATGGAAGGTTTGAGCCAGTTAATCCATACGGTTAATCTCGTAAAAACAAAACTTAATCCGTCCCTTGCAATGGAAGGCGTTGTATTTACAATGTACGATTCCCGTACAAACCTTTCCCAGGACGTAGTGGACAGCGTAAAAGATGCGCTCGAAGAAAGAATTTTCAAAACAACGATTCCAAGAAATGTAAGACTTGCGGAAGCACCCAGCTACGGAAAACCCATTGTCGAGTACGATCCCAAATCGGCAGGCGCCGAAAGCTACAACAATCTTGCAGATGAATTGCTCAGAATAAAGTAAAATAATGCAAGTTGATAATGCAAACGAATGAAAATTATAGTATAATTCAAAAAGTATGATTTAGGGGGAGACGGACATGGCCGGTCTTAACAAGAGCAAAGGATTAAATAAAGGAAAAGGACTTGCGGCATTAATAGATACAAATGTAGAAAAGCCCGCAGTGAACGAAAAGTTAAAAGACAGCATCGTAATGATGAATATTTCCAAGGTTGAGCCTAACCATAATCAGCCCAGAAAGAATTTCAACGAAGATGCTTTGAGCGAACTGGCGGATTCCATCAAAGAACACGGTATCATCGAGCCGCTTATTGTTCAGGACAGAAAGTCATATTATGAAATAATCGCCGGCGAAAGAAGATGGAGAGCTGCAAATATTGCAGGTCTTACGGAAGTCCCCATCATAATCAAAGATCTTACCGAGCTCGAGATAGTCGAACTTGCTCTTATCGAAAACATTCAGAGAGAGGATTTGAATCCCGTCGAAGAAGCACAGGCATACAAAAGACTTATCGATGAATTCAATCTGAAACAGGACGAAGTTGCGGAGAAAGTATCAAAGAGTCGTACTGCGATTACCAATACAATGAGACTTTTGAAACTTTGTCCCGAAGTTCAGCAGATGCTTATCGACGAAATGATTTCCGCGGGACATGCAAGAGCACTTCTCGGTGTCGAAAATCCCGAACTTCAGTACAACCTTGCACAGCAGGTTTTCGATCAGAAAATGAGTGTAAGAGAAGTAGAGAAAGCAGTAAGAAATATCGGAAAAGAAAAGAAAGTACAGGATAAAAAAGTACAACAGGTTTCCGATGCTTACAAGAATTACGAGACCAAACTTAAAGAAAAACTCGAAACCAAAGTAAGTATCAGTCTCAAAGAAAACAATTCAGGAAAGATTGAAATTGAATTCTATTCCAACGAAGATTTCGAAAGAATCATGGATTGCTTCAAATAGAATCATGGATTGTTTCAAATAAAAAATAATATGATTCCGATTGTGCGAAAAAAAGCACGATGGTTTACATAACATAGCATGGAGTAATTAATGAACAGTGCCTTTTTAAGCAAAATAGGACTTGGAAGTATAGATTACGGTTATTTGTTTTTGATAATGTTTATTGTGCTCGTCTTAATGGCAGCCGCACTGGCATATGTCATTTACGACAATATCAGATTCAAAAAAGCCTACAAAAAATTCATGAAGGGCTCAACAGCCGAAAGTCTCGAAGAAAAGATTTTTCAGATGTGCGAAGAGCAGGATTCTTTGAGGAAGCTCGGGCTTAAGCATTCAAGAGAAATCAAGGAAATATTCACAAAGCATCAGTCGGCATTCCAAAAGGTCGGATTGGTGAAATACGACGCTTTTAAGGAAATGGGCGGAAAATTGAGCTTTTGCCTGGTTCTTTTGGACGAAAACGACACAGGAATATTAATCAATTCAATTCATAACACCTCCGGATGTTTCTGTTACGCCAAAAAGATCAAAAACGGCAAATGCGATATAATTCTGGGCGAAGAAGAGCAGCTTGCGGTGGATAAGGCAACGAGAAGAAAAATGAAAATTGCCAAAGCGCCCGATAATGTCGAGCCCGACAGGGACTAGGACCATCGGATTGGGAAAAAGCCCCCAAAGAGTGTATTAAAAGATTTTTCAAAATCATAAAATTGAGCAAAAAGTGCTCAAAAGGAGAGAATATGATAGACATTAAGTTTTTAAGAGAAAATCCTGAAGTAGTTAAGAAAAACATCGAAAACAAGTTTCAGTTTGACAAACTGCCCCTTGTAGACAAAGTTATCGAACTTGATGAGCAAAGAAGAAAAACCCAGCAGGAAGCAGATAACCTTAAAGCAAGCAGGAATACGCTTTCCAAGCAGATCGGTGCTCTGATGGGTCAGGGTAAAAAGGATGAAGCGGAAGAGGTAAAGAAACAGGTTGCCGAAAACGCCAAGAAACTCGAAGAACTTGATGCAAAGCAGAAGGAACTCGAAGAAGAAACAACAAAGATCATGATGGTTATTCCCAATATCATCGATTCTTCGGTTCCCATCGGTAAAGACGATACGGAAAACGTGGAAGTTACAAAATACGGCGATCCCGTAGTTCCCGATTTTGAAATTCCTTATCATACCGAAATCATGGAGAAATTCAACGGTATCGACCTCGATTCCGCAAGAAAAGTTGCAGGAAACGGATTTTATTATCTGCAGGGAGATATCGCAAGACTTCATTCCGCAGTTATTTCCTATGCCAGAGACTTTATGATCAACAGAGGATTTACATACTGCGTACCTCCTTTTATGATCAGAAGCAATGTTGTTACGGGCGTTATGAGTTTTGCCGAAATGGATGCCATGATGTACAAGATTGAAGGCGAAGACCTTTATTTAATCGGTACTTCCGAGCATTCGATGATCGGAAAATTCATCGATACGATTATTCCCGAGGAAGAACTTCCCAAGACACTTACAAGTTATTCGCCCTGCTTCAGAAAAGAAAAAGGTGCTCACGGTATCGAGGAAAGAGGCGTATACCGCATCCATCAGTTCGAAAAACAGGAAATGATTGTTGTATGCCATCCTGACGAGAGCAAAATGTGGTTTGACAAATTGTGGCAGAACACCGTAGATCTTTTCAGATCCATGGATATTCCCGTAAGAACGCTCGAGTGCTGCTCCGGCGATTTGGCTGATTTAAAGGTTAAATCATTTGATGTTGAAGCATGGTCGCCCAGACAGCAGAAATATTTCGAAGTAGGCAGCTGTTCGAACCTCGGCGATGCACAGGCAAGAAGACTTAAAATCAGAGTAAACGGCAAAGACGGAAGCAAATTCTTTGCTCATACTTTAAACAATACGGTTGTAGCTCCTCCCAGAATGCTTATCGCATTCCTTGAAAACAACCTTCAGGCAGACGGTTCGGTAAGAATTCCCGAAGTGCTCCGTCCTTACATGGGAGGAATGACGGAAATTAAGTAATCATCGGAAGCGGTGACAGAATGAACAGATATTTCAGAGCCGTAGGCTTTTTGAATAATTTTTCAATACAGGAATACGAAAAAATAGTCGAAGACATTATGTTTCGTCCCGAAGGGTCCGTAATTGCCGACAATATTCAGGCAAAATATTTCATTATGGATAAATGCCTGGACTGCGGCGAAGATTTCGGCATTTGCGTCAGAATGATTAAGGATTCGAGGGGAAATATTCACAGGGATTGCGTATTTCCTTATTTCAGAAGCGAAGAATATTTCGAACATGACGATTGTTCGTTCGAAAAAAAGATAAGCGGCGAAGAATTCCTGGGCGTATACGAAGATTTCAGTCTCGGAGAGAATATTTTCTTTTATGTTCAAAACGTAGACGAATTATACAGAAGAAAAAATCTCAAAAACACTAAGTGTTCGGTGGCGATTTCGGGGCTTTCCATTGCGGGAAACGTTATTCTTCCGATAAAAAAAGACGAGAACGAGAGGGAAAGCGCCAAGGAATTTAACCGAAAGAGAACCAATCTTTTGAATAAAGCCAATGACGGAGACCATAACGCATTTGCGACGGTCAGATACGATGACATTCTGACCAATGTTACGGTTTCCGAGCAGGTTTTCATCGAATCGATGGACATTTATACCGTTGTCGATTCATCTTTCATTCCCTGCGGAGCCGAGTGTGATTTGTATTCGGTTCTCGGAGAAATCGTTGATTTCCAAATGAAGACAAACGCCTTAAGCGGCGAAAAAGTCTATATTTTAAAGGTCTCCGTAAAAGGAGTCGTTCTTACCGTTTGCATCAATGAAAAGGATTTGTTCGGAGAACCCCAGATCGGTTTCAGATTTAAGGGAACCGTATGGTTACAGGGTCGTGTGAATATGTTATAATTTCATTTGCATGCGGCAAAAATCATTATTGTTTACAAAAGAATATTACTTTTTGTAACCGGTCCACGTAGCTCAGCTGGATAGAGCACTCGCCTCCTAAGCGAGGGGTCGGAGGTTCAAATCCTCTCGCGGACGTTGATAATACAAGAACACCCGGAACAATCCGGGTGTTTTGTATTGTTCAAGTCCAGTCGGACTTGAACAGGTTCAAAGTCTACGCTTCGCTTCGGTATTATAAATTCACGGAAAAATCATGCAATTTATGTTGCCAAAAGGTTATTGGCGGCATTAAATTATTATATAGGCTTCATAAAGTCCAATGCGTTTGGCAATCAAGAGGGAATAATCCAAATAATTACGGGAAGTATATATCAGGGTAAAGGTTTTGGCAAAAAGATACTGTTTTGGGCCCTTGAAAACATTCCGGGTAAAAGAGCGGTTCTTCATGTGGCGGAATGGAATAAAAAAGCGGTTGAATTATACAAAAAGCCGGTTTTGAGATAAGCGAAACCATAAATATCGGGTAAATACCCGGAATATAACAAAAATAAATGAAAGCAGAGGATACAGCAGATGATTTTATCAGACAAAACCATTAACAAAATGATTGAGGAAAAAACTTTGGTTATTGAACCGATTACCAAAGAACAGATACAGCCGGCGAGCGTGGATATCAGACTCGGAAATACCTTCAGTATTGTAGATGATACGCCGTCCGGAATAATTACTCTCGGAGGAAAGATCGAATACAAAACAATAGTTACCGATACATATCTGATTCTCCCGGGACAGTTTGTTTTGGCCACGACCATGGAATATTTTGAATTACCCGACGATCTGACGGCTTTTGTCGAAGGCCGCAGTTCCCTCGGCCGCATGGGATTGTTTATTCAAAATGCCGGATGGGTGGATCCGGGCTTTAAGGGCGAAATCACACTGGAATTGTATAATGCGAATAAATGCGCAATCGAATTAAAGGCCGGCCGAAGAGTAGGACAGCTGGTTTTCGCCAAAATGGATGATTCGGCATTGAACCCCTACAACGGAAAATACCAGGGTCAAAGAGGCGCCACGGGTTCGAGAGTGTTTATGGATTTTGACAAATAGAATAAAACGATGGAAATTTTAACGATATTACAAAATAAAAACATACAATTTGATAAAGGTCTTTCCGAAGAAGAATTAAAAGAAATCGAAGGGATTTATGATATTGTTTTTCCGAAATCATTGAGGGATTTTTTAATGAGTGCCTTACCGGTTTCGCGCGGATTTTATAATTGGAGGGACAAATCAAACGAAAACGTCTCTCTCACAAAGGATATTATGAGCTCGGATATAAAATGGATAAAAGAACATGCAAAAGAAGCTTACTGCTCTGACTTTACGCATGAGAATCCTAAAAGTCCCGAAGAAATAAGGGAATATGTTTTAAGCATTATTGACGATGCTCCCAAAATAATTCCGATATACGGTCACAGATTCATACCGATGGGAGTGTCCGACAATCCTCCGGTTATTTCCGTTTGCGGATGCGACGTGATTTATTACGGTGCAAATCTGGAAGATTATTTTCAAATTGAATTCGGGAATAAAAAACAATCCGAAATCGATTTTTCAAATATACAAAAAATTCCTTTTTGGACGGACATAATGTAAAAGTATAATTTATTCCTGAAATCGGAAAAAAACAGAACCCCAAACACGGCAAAAACATAATCTTAAAGAATAAAAAACCCGAAGTGAAATCACTCCGGGTTTTTGTTTTTAATCGGATTATTTGTTTGATTGATTATTTGGTTTTGCTGCTTTCAACCAAAACTTCGAGTTCTTTGCTTACGATTTCGATGATTTCGGAAATCATGTCTGCCGAAGCCGAAATTTCTTTTGTCGAAGAAGCAAGATTGTGGATTCTGCTGTTAACGTTTTCAACACTCGAAATAAGATCTCTTGATTCGGTATCGATCAAATCCACCGCCTGTTTGATATTTGTATTTGCGTTTCCGCTGTTTTCGGCGGTAATCTTTGAGTCTGCTGCCAAATTGTTGATTTCGCTTGCAACTACAGCAAAGCCGCGGCCCGCTTCTCCGGCTCTGGCTGCTTCAATGGAAGCGTTAAGTGCCAAAAGATTGGTTTGATTTGCAATATCCACAACGCGAAGATTGTTTTCGGTCAATTCCGAAAGGTATTCGGAAATATGTTCGATCGATTCGTTGAGCGTATTACAGAAATCGGATACATTACCCATCTCTTCGGAGATTACCGAACTTTCGTCGGCACTGTTCGAGTTACCCGCAAGCATCGTTTTAATGGATTCGCGAAGGGTATTGAATCTGGCATTTATGTCTCCGATTGTCGAGAGAATCTCGCTTCGCTGCTTATCAAGCAATTCCTGCTCGTGTTCTACGAGATCCTGAGCTTCCTGTTTTTCAAGTTCAACCAAATCCTTGAGGTAATGAACGCAGTTGGAATTGTGGTTGAAATTGTTGTAGATGGCGATTGCCATTTCGCGGCAGGTATCGTAACCGCAGCTCGAACAGTTAACCTTACGCGATTCTTCCGTTGTTTTGTACATCGAATTGAAAATACGGTCGAGTTCGATTTCGGAAGGGATTTTGTATGCACCGAGATTCGAACGGTTGGTGTATTTTCTTATATAATCGTTAAGATTCAGGTTGGCAAACTGTTTGTTCAATGCCGCAAGGCGTTTCTGAGGAGTCGAATTTCTCGACCATGCGCTCTTTGAGGTATTCTTCTTTACGCTTTCCTGAATGTCGTGAATATTGTATAAAGGTTGGTCGTCTCCCGAAACAACAGGATCGGTACCGGTTCCCGCGATACATCCGTTCTCACAGTTTAAGGCATCGATGAAGAGGAAAGGAGTTTTGTTTCCTTTAATCTTGTCGGCATTTGCTTTGAGGAAATGATACATGCGCTTTTCGCCTTCAATCTGGCGGATGAAAACATCGTTTCCGAGCAGCCAGTAAACATTTTCCTTAAGACCGCCGGGCATCGGGTAAATCGAACCGAGTCCGTATTCGATTTCGTCTTTTAAGGGCGCACCCATAAGATTGTGTTCGCGAACGTATTTCATCAAATGATCGAAAGTTACGTTGTAGCTAACATAGCCGCCGGTATTGGGATCGTCGATTTCGAGCTTCTTTGAAATACAGGGACTGATGAAAGCAAATTTATCCGTAATATGAAGTTCTTTTCTTGCATAAATGGCCGAACATAAAAGAGGGCTTTGTACGGGGAAAAGTTTGGGCAGAACTTCGGGAAGATATCTTTCGATATATCCTACAACCGCAGGACAGGGTTGTGAGATTCCGCCGTAAAAATTGTTTTTCAAAATGTAGTTGATATACGCCCAGGTACAAATGTCCGCACCGAAAGAGACATTGATCATACGATTGGCGCCGAGTTTGCGAAGACCACCGAGAACACGTTCGTATTCTTTGGGATAATCCGCACGAAATGCAGGTGCAATAAGGAGTGAAATTTTTTCGCCGCGTCTCAAATCCTCGAAGAATCTTTCGGTATCGTCGCGATATTCCCTTGCGCCGTGTTCGCATGCGTCAAAGCAGGCTGCGCATGCAATACATCTGGAACCGTTTACTTCAATGCGGGAGTTTCCGTGCTCGTCGGGTTCTGTCGAGATACAGGCTCCCATACAGGAACACGCACGAATACATCTGTTACAACCCACGCATTTTTCGGTTGTGTATACCAAGGATTGCAATGAATTTGACATACTGATTTCCTTTCACTGAATAATATTTGTACAATGATTTTATAATCTATTTTGTTCCTTTGCAAATCAAATTGTAAAATTTGTTGAGTTCTTCCGAAGAAAACGCTTTTTTGTCCACAACCTGACCGTGCATAATCATTCCTTTTGCCGAAACGGAGAGAATGCACATATCATCAAGGTCGATAATATCGGTAATCTGACCGTAAAAAAAGTCGTAATTGCTCTTCGGTCCGCACACCCTGAAAAATTTGGGATAGAAAATCAAATGCATCTCGACCGGGGTGCCGTAATGAAGAGTCATCTGGCTGTATGAAACCATTGCCTGATAAAGATATCCGAACCAGGACATAAAGAAAACATAGAGTCCGAGCAAGATAAAAATCGCAAAAGGGATGGGAAGTCGGAGAAAAACGAATACAAACCCGACGGCAAACAGCAGGATAGAAACGATAAAAGTGGTCCTCTGCCATTTGGAATGATATCTTCCGTAAGTGACCTTCGCATATTTGCAGTTCATCGATCTGGTCAGTATGAAATTTTTATCGAGAATCGGAATCAAGTCCGGATTAACGGAATCGGAACGGTTCATAAAAGCGCTTTTCCAATAAATTAAGGTTTTTGAATAATGTATTTGTTTATGGGATTTCCCATGGCTGAAAATTTCTCTTCGTACTCGGTCATGACATTTCCTTCTGAAAGGACGTCGTCGTTATGAAGGTCTCTTGTAAAAGAAAGCATCTTCCAGCCTGCCGCCTCGACTTCCTCAAGCGCAAAATCAAACAGATCGTTATTGTCGGTTTTAAATTCAATAAGCCCGCCGTCTTTTAAAATCTTTTTATATCTTTCGAGAAACTGTCTGCTTTCGAGTCTTCTTTTCGCATGACGGTCCTTTGGCCAGGGGTCCGAAAAATTAAGATAGATTCTGTCGATTTCTTTGTCCTGAAATACCTCGGTAATATCTTCGGCATCCATTCGGATAAATATTAGGTTATCGAGCGGATTTTCTTCCATTTTTTGAATCGCACGAAGAAGAACGGAAGAATATTTTTCTATGCCGATGTAGTTTATGTCGGGGTTTTGGCTCGCCAGGTCATATATAAAGCGACCCTTTCCCATGCCTATTTCAATTCGAATCGGATTGTCGTTTGAAAAACAATCGCGGATTTTCCCCTTTTTTTCGGTTTCGTCGTGAATTACAAAATTGCTTTGCGCAATGTATTCTTTTGAACCCGGAACGTTTTTAAGTCTCATGTCTTTTCCTTTATATTTTTTAAGTAAAAGTATTATATACCATTTATGACAAAATTGGAAAAGATTTTACAATTTTCAATATCTTTCGGACTCAAAAAATTCAAAAAAATGAATGATTTATGAATGATTGTTTAACAAAAAGAAAAAGATTTGTAAGAAGTGCGTGAAACGGGGCGGAAACCTTGACGGAGACTGCATCAGTTGATAATATTTCATATGGGTAACAGTAACGCTTAATGCAGAAGAGGGCAAAATGAACAATTTAAAACTTGACGAACTTGAAAAACGCGTAAGAGCCGAACGTGACGAATTAGACAAACTTGTGGCTCTTTACGACGCAAACGAAGACGCTTTAGTACAAAACAAACTCAAATATCTCGAATCGGAAATCGAGTATTTGAGCAGAAGAGTTAAACTCTTAAACGAGTTTACTCTGAAAAAACCGGGCGTCGAAGAAGAACGCGTATCATTTTTAAATAAAGAAGTCGCTTTGGGAACGGCAGTTTTAGGTAATAAAACAGCGGATGTCAAAGATGAAACCGCGGTCAAGGAAGATATTATTAAAAACGGCGCGGAAGCAGTCAAAGAAACTGCAGACAAAGCAGTTGAAGAAGTTACGGCAAGCGAAGAGGTTATCAAAGACAGCGCAACCGCCGAAACCGTTGTCAAAGACAGCGCAACCGCCGAAACCGTTATCAAAGACAGCGCAACCGCCGAAACCGTTATCGAAGACAGCGCAACCGCTGAAACCGTTATCGAAGACAGCGCAACCATCGAAACCGTTATTGAAGACAGCGCAACCATCGAAGCAGCAGTCAATACCGTATCCAAAGACGAAACAGTTTCGGCAGCAGGCAAAGAAGCCGAAAACAAGGATTCAAAGAATGCTTACGAATCCGATGAATTGCCGGATGTCGTTACGGCTATCGAAGATCCCGAATACAATCATTCCGAAAAAACAGTTGATACGGAACATAACGGTCCGGTTAAAGTCTGGGTCAGAGAAGGAAGTGTTTCCGTTAAAGAAACCAAGCCCCAGGATGCTTCGGATAAAGTTGATGCCGTAAAGAGCATTCTTGATGAAGTATCCGGCAATAAGGTTGAAACTCCCGATAAGATTAAAGAAGAATCCGCGCCCAAAGCACCCGTTATCGAGACTTCCAAGGCAGCGGAAGAAGACATTGAGAAGAGTGCTCAAACGCCCGTGGCAAAGACGGTTGAAAATACTGTTAAGGCCGAAGATTATGAGGTCGAAGAGCCTTTTGAAATAAAGAAAATTCCCGAGAAAGTTATCAAGTCCGAAAAGAAGAAAAAAGCTTCTCTTGAAAACAAAATCGGTCTTTGGGTTATGCCCATCATGGCAGCAACTCTTATTTTTATAAGTGTTATTCTTTTAGCCAGTGCACTCCCCGAACAAATAGGAAATGCAATAAAACAGGTAACCATGGTTATAGCCGGATTTTCGTTTGCCGGCATAGGTATCTTTTTAAAGAGGAAGAAAAAAGGCGGAGCATTCGGACAGGTACTCATGGCCATCGGTGCCGGAGAATTGTTTGTTTCGCTTGTGGTAATCCGCTTTGTATTTGCGTCGATTAACGACTTATGGCTCTTTATCCTGATTTTCATATGGTCCGCGGCCCTGGTTGTTTTGAAGCGATTCTCGAGTATCCTTTTCCAGATTATCGGAGAAATCGGCGTGGCGACGGCGGTTATTTTCGGTACATGTTATTCATTGTCGATGGGTAATCATGTCGGACTTTACGTGGTTGCGGCATTTTATACCTTCGGCGCGATAGTATATTATTTCCTTTTCAAATTCCGCGGCGAAATGCCCAATGTAATTATTTACCATGCTTTCAACATTGTAAAACTTGTGACGTTATCCATAGGAATTCTGCTTGCGACAAAGAATCCTTTTGTTGCAATCGGCATAATCGGTTTATTTGCCTCAGCTTCAGGTTTCCTCGGAGCGGTGGATGTTATATTTGCGTTCAGAAGCGAATCCGTTCTCGATAAGATAATGGGACCGCTTTGCGTATTCTTCTATTCGATTCAGATTTTCTTTACATCAATCTTTTCAATGATGTATATAGAACTTTTTGCCAAGGGATGTGACGAGACTGCATTCTCAGACGGATTGTTAAGCGTATACAGAGCAATCGGCGATTCAAGATGGCTGATGATTACAATAAGCTGTATTTTCATTTTGATTCTCATGCTTTTTGTCGAATACGTCTGGACGGAATCGGATGTCAAATATTACATGGAAAGTCTTTTTGCTTTCACATTGATCGTTTCCCTGATTCTTTCGCATCCGACATTCAAATTCGGCTTTATCGTCATGATGATCCTCATGACGGTGCTCGGATATTTAAGAAAGAATCATGTTCTGAAAATAACGGCACTGCTTTTCTATATAGGATATGCATTCCTTCCCGACGAAACGGTGTTCAGAATCGCAGTCGGACTCGTAATGGCAGCAGTCTGGATTATCCTTCTTTACAGAAGCAAAAAACAGTATTTCTTCGCATACAAAGTCAGCGTGTATTTCTCGCTGATCCTGTATTCGATTACCGTATCGTTCTCGTCGCTGGGAGAAAGCAGCATTTACGGAATCAGCTGGGTGGTTGTTATCGCATTCGTAGCTCTTTTGGATATTGTGGCGATGTTCTCGAATCTGTCCAAAAATACGGAAAAAGAATCGGATTTCGCATACATTCCGGAATTGCTGAATATTATTATCACAGGCGGCGCGCTCATTCTTTCGATGAGTATTAAACGTCAGGACGGTGAAATCGGTTTTATTCCTCTCCTGATTGCATTCGTTTTGATAATCATTTCCTTATTCAGGGGCTATTTACAGGACAGAATAATTTGCAGAATCAATTCGGTTCTGTCACTTGCCGTCGGAACGGTTACGATAAGCGCATTTGAATATTCCGCATTCTGGTTCGCCTCGATTTCGATTGCGGTTGCACTTGCGCTTATGTACATAAAAAAGGAAAAATACACATTTGTCGAAAAATTTGTTTATTTCCTTTTAACTCTCGTATATGTCGGAGACTGCGTATATTATTTCAGGGAATCGCTCGATTTTTCACAAATCTGCATTATATCCGTTTGGCTTATCGCGGCTACGGTTATTACTTACATATTTAAATTTACGCCCCTTGCAAAAGACGGCGAACGGGTCAAAGATGATTTCGAATGGGTTACTTTTGTAACACATGCGGCAATAGTGCTTACGTCAATGGCGGTTGTTTCGATTGCGGATACCGAGGATTCGATGATATATGTTCCGTTCGCAATTATGTCGATAATCACTCTGGTATGGCTTATTCACGGATTTATTGTCGGCAAAAACAAAGAAAAGATTGCGGTGCTTGCTGTTCTTTTCCTCGCAATGCTCAACTGTTTCGAATTAAAAATTCCTTATACGGTATTCGAAATTGCGATTGCCGCTTTGTACCTTGTATTTTTATATATCAAAAAAGAATCCTATAAGGTTGTTTACAAAGGAATTATTTATTTCCAGCTTCTTGTTAACTGCGTTATTGTTCCGATTCTTTTTGAAACATCGTTTGAGGATGTGAAATATGTGGGCGTTCAGGGAGTGATACTTATTGCCTTGATGTTCATATCCCTCCTCTTTAAATTCACGGGTCTTTCGAAGAATCCGAAGGACAATACCGTGGATACATCGTATATTACTTTTGTTTCCGATGCGGTAACTTTGGTATATTCGATGATTCTCATAGTTCTGCTGATGGAGAGCGGCAATTATGTTCCGACCGCGGTTCTCGCCATTATGATCTGCATATGGCTGATTCACGGTTTTGCGGCTCAAAGGTATTTGTACAAAATCGCATTCATCGTATCGATGTTTACGGTTTCGTGTATCTCGTGGGCATTTGTTCCCACCCTTTACACAGTCATAACGACGACCTTGACAATCATATTCTTTATCTTTCTTTATACAAACGAAAATGCTTATTCGATTTGGTATAAATTACCGGTTTATGCGCTTGCGCTTTTAAATGCCGTAATCTGTCCCGCTCTTTATTACGAGACACTTGGCAAAATCGAAGGATTGGGAGTTGTAAGAATAATGCTCGTTGCATTGCTTATAATTAACGTATTGTTCAAATATTCAATTCTTTCGAAAAATCCGGATACCGAGGAAGAGGATTTCCATTTCGCAACATTCGTTTCGTTCGGCCTCATTGATATATTCGCGCTCGTTTTGACAGTTTATTACAACAAAACGGATTTGGCGAACTTTATTCCGAGCGCGATATTCTTTATTGTCCTTATGATCTGGGTAATAGACGGATTCTTAAAGGAAAGATTAACGGAAAAAATTGCTTCTTTGGCAGCGGCATTTTTTGCGGTTTTCTTTGCAACCTTCTTCATCCCCGGATTATATTCGATAATGGTTGTGATTTTTACGGCTGTTTACTTATTCTTCCTTTACAGGGCAGAGGAAAGCTATTCGTTCACGTTTAAGTGGATAATTTATACATTTGCCATGCTCAATTCGTTCGTATGTCCGATTATTTGCAGGGAATTCCTCGAGCAAAATCCTGTGTTTGTTACTTTAAATGTGATTTTATTGGCAACTTTTTTGGTAAATACGGCTTTCAGATTTACGCCGATTGCGAAAAATCCCGAAAGCGAAGAGAAGGATATGGATTTAATTACGTTTACAGTATGCCAGATCCTTGTGCTGTTGGGACTGATATTTACCGCAATTCTTAAAGCACCCGCGGATATTCTTACCGGAACCTTGACACTTATTCTGGTTCCCATGGGATCCGCATGGTTCTGGACGGAGGAAGACGACAAAGCATGGTGCATTGCAGGAAGATATTTTGCGGTTACCGAATATTTATTCGTTCCGTTCTTCCTTTGCTATGCAATGTCCGCACCCGCATATGTTTCGAGTATCGTCGGAATCGTTCTTGCCGTAGGATGCATTGTTCTCGGATTCGTAACGAAGATGAAGGGCGTACGTATTTACGGACTTTTGGTTTCGATGATAATGATATTTAAGCTGGCGCTTGTCGATTTCGAAAAATCATCGCTTTTGGCTTATGCGTTAAGCTTCTTCATTGCAGGTGTCGCATGCCTCATCATAAGTATGCTGTATTACTTTGTAAATGCCGCCGTGGCAGAAAAAGAATAATTATTTGAAACGGGAATTCAAATGAAAATCAAATGTTTGGCAAAAAGAATATTTTCGGTTGCTTTGGCCTTCGGCATTGTGTTGTCGTATCCTTTGACGGTATCGGCCGACGAACCTGATTACGAGGCGCAGGCAGAGGCAAGAAAAGCGCTTCCGATACAATCCAATTCCATCACGGACTGGCCTCAGGGTCCGGAAGTGTCCGCTCAGGCCGCTATCCTTATTGAAGCCAAAACGGGTGCGATTCTTTATGCCAAAAATATAGACGAGAGACTTTTCCCGGCCAGCACCACCAAAATCCTGACCTGTACTCTCGCGATGGAAAACTGCGATATCGACGAAACGGTAACATTTTCGTACGATGCGGTTCATTCCGTTCCGTGGGACGGTTCCAAAGTCGGAATGGATGCGGGCGAGGCAATACCCATGCAACAGGCGCTCGAAGCAATTCTCGTGGGCAGCGCCAACGAAGTATCCAATGCGGTTGCGGAACATGTGGCAGGCAGCATGGATGATTTCGTGGTCATGATGAACAAAAGGGCAGAGGACCTCGGATTAAAAAACACGCATTTTACGAATGCAAACGGTCTTTATGACGATGAACATTATACTTCGGCATACGATCTCGCAATTCTTGCCAAAGACTTTTTCAGTTACGATTTGCTTTGCAAAATGGCAAGAACGCCCAAGATGGAATTTACGCCGACGCCGACCCAGCCCGATGAATTTACGGTCAATTCCAAAAACCTTTTGCTCGAGGGCAAGAAGTACGAATACGAATACCTTGTAGGTTCCAAGACCGGATATACGGACAAGGCCAGACAGACGCTTGTTTCCGCCGCCAGGAAAGACGGAATGGAACTTATATGCGTTGTTTTGAAAGAAGAATCGCCGACCCAGTTTACCGATACGATTGCGCTTTTTGAATACGGATTCAACAATTTTACGCTCGAATCGATAAAGGGAAAAGAATTTGCGTTTGATTCAAACAAGAGCGGATTTTTCGAGACCGGAACCGATATTTTCGGAGATTCCGTAGACATTCTGATGTTAAACGACAATGCCAAAGTGATTCTTCCGAACAATGCGACATTTGACGATTTGAAAATGAACGTCGTATATGACACGGATAACGTCAATGCCGTAGCCAAGGCCGAATACACATATAACGGAAACGTGGTGGGCTATGCGGATATCCTGTTAAATACGCAAAAAACAACGCTTTTCGAAGACTCTGAAAACGGCTCCCCGGCCCAGGATGTTCCGTATGTATCCAACAAAGACGGCAAATCGGTTTTCGTAAACATCAAAATCATATTAATCTCGATGCTTGTTTTTGTTTTGATTGTGACCCTGGCGGTTCTGATTTACAGAAAAATACTGCTTGCCAAGAGAGAGATAAGAAAGAAAAAGAAGAACAAAAGCAGGGAAAAAGAACGTATTTACAGGGATGCGTCGAAGCGTCACAGTTTCAAACTGTAAAAAGGTCGGACAGGAATTAAGATATTACACCAAAAAAAGCGACGAATGAATCGTCGCTTTTTGATTTTTGATTTATTGTTCTGACGGGGCGGAATCGGCTTCGTTTTCGTTAAGCTCTTTCCCGGTATCGTCTTCTTCTTTTTCGGAATCTTCTTCTTTTTTCTTCTTTTTCTTTTTGCCGAATATCAGGAATTTGCTGAATACGTAATTGGCGAGTGTTACAAGAACCGCCGAGATGAAGATTTTTACGAACCAGTAGTTGATTTTATCCTGCATATCCACATCGGAAATGATTATGTTAAAGAGAGAAAGAAGCTTAAGCAGCAGGGTCTTGAACGAAACGATGTTTACGAAGAACCACATAATCAGAACGTCCAAAATCCAAGTCGAGATACGTGAAGCCGCGAAGCCGCCGAATTCTTTGATGATATGTTTGTTTTTGCTTTTGAAAACCCATGTTCTGTTAAGGGGATAGGCAAAGCATACGCCGACAACCCAGCCGATTGTATTGATTATAAAATGCTGCCAGCTGATGTTTGAATCCAAAAAGAATTTGGCCACAAAACAGGCTGCCCATGAAACGATGGTCGTCAAAACGCCGACTATCAGATAAACAATGATTTCTTCGTATTTTTTAAAAAGTTCTTTTATCTTTTTCATAATTCGTTTTCTTTAATCCGATTATTCTTTATTTTAGTCTCATTTCGCAGTGGATTCGGTATTTCAGTTATTGGTTGTTGCGATCATGTCTGCGATACACCAGTGAGGATTGTCAACTCCGTCGTCCGAGTCATCGTAATAAACGAAGAATACGGTAGAATCGAAATCGTTGGTGATTTTCTCTTTGGTTCTCGTAAGAATCAGGTTCTTGGAGAACGCAATATGCAGGGAGTAGCAGACATCGGAGTATTCGGCATAATTGTCGACAACCACATCGGAATATTTGGGATTGTCGAATGTGTGAGCGGAAGTAAAAGTGATATCGACGCCGCCTGCCCATTCTTTGGCCATTTTCCAGTAATCGGAATCTTTTATGAGGAATGACTGGACCGTTGCCAGACCGTGGCTCGGACCTGACAAATCGTCCGTATTGAAGTCTTCGTAGGTCTGAACCATCTTAAGCGCTTCGTTTTTTCTGTCTTCCGAAAGATCGGAATTTGCAGCCGAGAACGATGCGACAATTTTTTTATCGTCGGTATCAAGCGTAACTTCTTCTCCCAAAGGATTCAGAACCTTAATGCTTGAATCGGATAAAACGGTATCAATTTTGTATTCTTCGTAACAGGGCATTTCCACATATTTTGAAACATATGCAAATTGCTGAGGAGTTATAACCGAGCCCGTTTTGTACGAATCTTCCACGGGAATACCGTTTATTATTACGGTGTAACCCTTCGGAGCCATGATAACGAAATCCGTGACTTCTATGCTGCAGACCGGTTCGATTTTATCCACATCCCAATCCATAACCGTGAGGATTGCGAAGATTTTCGTCTGACTGACCGCTTTAAGCGTAACTTTTGCAATAACTTCTCCGTCGGCAAGAATGTTATATACCGGCGCTTCGGTAATATAAACCGAGGAATCTTTTTCGGCCGTAAAGGACGAATAATCCTTAAGATCCGAAATATAATTGCCAAGGAGCATATCCTTGGAAGCGAAAGTCATGTCTATACCCGAAAACGTAAAATCGGAGGGCGTAAAAGTACCTTCTTTGGCCTTCTTTTCGAATTTTTCGATATAGGTGTTCATGTAATATTCGGATTGCGACTTTTCGTATTTCTTAAGGCACACATCCGTATAAACCAAAAAGATACCCGCAAGAACCAAAAGAATTGCGGTATAAATACCGAGGCCGATTATAAAGAAGCGCGGTTTCTTCCTGCCGGCTGCGGGGCGAAACGCATCTTTTTTGGAAGATGAACTGTTTCTTGTGTTTCCCGCGGCATGGGAAGATTTGTTGATTCTTCTTTCCGTTTCGATGGCATCTCTTGATGCGATACGTTTTGAGGAATTGCCTGCGGGTGCTTTTCTTGCTCTGTCCGCATCCGAGTCCCTTCTTATTCTTTGTTCGCCCGAGGAAGGTCGTCTTGCGCCTTCGGGGGAAGCAGATCTTCTTTCTCTCGCGCCTTCGGGATTTACGCCTCTTCTTTCCCTTGTTTTGTCGGGATTTACAACCCTTCTTTCTCTTGAGGCTTCGGGATTAACAATTCTTCGTTCCCTTGCACTCTCGGAGTCGGACAATCTTCTTTCTCTTACGGCATCGGGTGCCTCTCTTTTTATTCTTTGTTCATCCGAAGAGGGGCGTCTTGTGCCTTCGGGAGAAATGCTTCTTATGCTTCTTGAATCCGATGCTTCCCTTCTGACTCTTTGTTCACCCGATACGGGACGGCTTTCGCGTCTGACATTATCGGGAGAAGCGGTTCTTATTCTTTGTACGTTCGAAGCCTCTCTTTTTTCGCCCGGTCCGTTTGAGCCCGAAGCCGCTTCGCCGCGAAGCTGTTTCATTCTTTCGTTGGCGAGATCTCGCATGGAAGGTTGACGATTGTATTGATTGTTAAAATTATTTTCGTTTGCCATGTCATAACCTCCTTAATTTTTGGGCATTACCGCAAAAGCTGTCGGTAATTTCCATGATGAATTCTTGTAATAGAAGGTTACGCTCGACATTTCGTAATTATCTTTGTAAACCATGGAAGAAGAACTTCCGCCGTCAAGGTTTGCGGCATTTACCGCACCGTATTCCTGCATGATACCGATAAGGTCGGAAGCCGTTGCGCCGAGATGGGCACTGGAACCTCTGCCGTCGGTTACGAGGAATAAGACCGCTCCGTCGGCACGCTGTCCGATGGCGGTTCTGGGATTTGCACCCGAACCTGTTCCGTTAAGAACACGCGCTTCGCCGTTTGAAATGAGCGATACGAAATGGTTGTTCGCATCGGATGCTTCTTCCTGGAAGCAGTGAGCATCGCGAATGCCTTCGGTTTTAACATAATTTTCGAAATCGGTTTTGGACATTCCGGTCAAATCCTTGATGATAAGGATGTCGTCATTGTTAAAACCTATCATATAAAGACCGTTAAGGCCCGTAGGATCGTTGTAAGTAATCACTCCGTCCTCGACAACTACACCGAGGGGTTTTCCGCCCTTGTTTCCGACGGAAACATAGATGCCTGCGTTGATACCGCCGACGGCGCCTTTGTCGGAAATGATTTCGTCGAGGTTTTTGCCGTATTCGCCCCAGTTTCCGTTTTCGCAAGTCGATGCCATTACAACCTGCGAAGGATCTTTGATAATCATCATTTTTGCAAAGAAAGCACGGCCGGAAATCTCTTCGATGCGGATTCCGTTTTCATCAAAAACTTCGTCTTTGTAAGGATCGTCGGGCGAATCGGGATCGTCAGGATCGGATTTGTCCGAACTCGCCTTGATTGTAATAAGGGATTTGTCGACGGTGGTATCGACTTTTTCCATTGAGTTTTTTTCAACGATTTTTTGAATTTCCTCGTCGCTGCATACCCAGTTTGCAAGGAATTTCAGCTGTCCGGTTTCAAGGATGGTTGTAATAAAAAGAGTTCTTGCGGCTTCGGACGGACCGTTGCAGCATTTCTGAAGCACGATAAAGAATGTTCCGACAAATACAAATAAAGTTACAAAGAGAACAAGAAGAACTCTGCCGAGCAGTCCGAGCGCTTTGGATGCCGCGCCGCTTTTGTTTGAATTGATTTTAATCAACAAAACCGCTCCGACAATCAGAATCAGTATAATTGCAATAATAACTATAGGCATTAAAAAATAAACCTCCGATAAGATAGTGCTTTAATTTTTCTTCTTTTTGGAAACAAATACCCAGGTCTGCTGGATTCTGAAACTCAAGAAGAAAAGGATGGTGTCAACGACAGCCTTAATGAGAGTATCGAAGATACTGCCGTCCTTCAATTTGAAAACGACTGTCGAGAACAGATATACAAGGCCCGTTGACGCTGCAATCTGGCAGACGCAGAGAATGTAGTATTTAACCATCGTCGAGCCGTATTTGTCCTTGGATTTGAAAACGACTTTGCGGTTGATCGTGAAATTGACGAACGAACTTACAAGACGAGCAATTCCTGCCGCAAGAATGATTCTTGATTCATCCGTAAAACCGATTTTTCCGAAAATCATGTTAAGCAGAGTGAAAAGCCCGATATCCACAAGCGTCGATGCAAGCGACGAAAGAAGATAAAGGATAATTACTCCGTAGATTCGGATTGAATCGCAAATCGGTCTGAAATGCGAAGTTTTGTTTTCTTCGATATAAACCGTGGTGATTACGGTTTCCTTAAAAGCTATGCCGGCCTGTTTTACGGCAAAAAGCTGATTGGTTTCGTATTCGTATCTGTCTCCGTCAACCTGAAGCATCATGGGAAGATGCTCGAAGGGAATCGCACGAAGCCCGGTCTGAGTGTCGTTTATTTTGATTCCGCAAAGAAGGCGGAAGACGGATTTTGTTACGGTATTTCCGAATTTGGATCTGCCGGGAACGCTGGGATCCTTAAAATTTCGTGCACCCATGACAAAAGCATGGGGATTTTCCTCGAGAAGGCTGATGCATTTTTTGACATCAACGCTTAAATGCTGGCCGTCTCCGTCCACCGTTATGACATTCGGTTTGTTGGGACGGTTCGCCAAAATGTATTCGAAAGCGGTTTTCATGGCGCGGCCCTTACCGCGGTTAACCTCATGCGTAAGGAGTGTCACGCCCGGAAAAGAGGATGCTTCCTCAAAGCGCGCTTTGTGATCGGCATCGCTTCCGTCGTCAACGAGAATTATATCTTCAAAACCTTCGTCCAAAAGGCTTTTGACCGTCGATATTATTTTTTCGTCCGGGTTTAAACTCGGAATTACTACTGTTGCATTCATGTCCAAATCCTTAATGTTAAATAGTGTCTGTTTCTTCGCCTGCGGCATTTTCGGTGTTTTTCGCCTCTGCCTTGGGATGCTTTTCGTTCCATTTTTTTATGATGAATTCTCCGATAATGCATACCGAAATACCGAGTGCCGCACCGGTTATCGCACCCGCAAAAACATCCGTGGGATAATGAATTCCGACGTACAGTCTGGAAAAACCGATGAGAGCAGCCATAATCAGAGCCGGAATCGAAATCTTTTTGGGAAGTTTAAAAAGATAAACAATCGCTGCCGCAAAAGATGCGCCCGTATGTCCCGAGGGGAACGAAGCGTCGGTGGCGTGAGCGATGATGCATTCCAGACCGGCTATTATTTCGTAGGGTCTGATACGACCGATGACGTTTTTCAAAATCACATTGTTTACAAGTACAGAAGAAAGAAGAGCAAATAGGGCGAAAAAGCCTGCTTTTCTCGTCTTTTTGAATATGCAAAAAACGAGGGACAGAGAAATCCAAAAAATTCCTTTGTCTCCCAGATGCGTAATCGTTTTAAAAATGACATCCAAAAAGGGATTTCTTAATATATCCTGAATCCACAAAAGTATTGCGGCATCGAAGTCCAAAATCATATTAAAGCCTCTTTTTTATCACATAATTCACTAAATTATATCAAAATAAGGAAACGATTACAACCGACTCCACAAATTACATGCGATTTGTGTTATAATGTGCAGGTAGAAAAAAACGCCCCTTTTGCGGCGGAAAGGAACGAAATTGCAAAAGAAGCCCCAAACCGAAAGAAGCATCAAATTGGATATTTTACGAATACTCTCCGCACTCGGAGTGGTTCTTTTACACATAAGTTCCGATTATATCGATATTCTCGAAGTCGGAAGCGCGAACTTTAACGCAATGGTTTTCCTGAATTCGATCACGCGTTTTGCCGTTCCCGTTTTTGTAATGATCAGCGGAGAGCTCTTCCTTAATCCGGACAGGGAAGTAACAGTCAAAAAAATCTGGCTTCACAATATACTTCGCATTTTTCTTATCTACGTGCTCTGGTCATATGCGTATTATGTGTTCCAAAGCCTTTATTTCTGGAAATTCGATTTTTACAGACAGGGCCTTATAAGGACGCTTAAAGGCATTGTTTACGCAAGCAATCATTTCTGGTTCCTGGGAATGATTATCGGTTTATATGCTTTAACGCCGGTTCTCAGAAGCTGGGTCAAAAATGCCGAAGAGAAAAACATCCGGTATTTTCTTTGCATTTTCTTTGTTTTTCAGATTCTTCGAACCACATTCACGCTCCTTATCAACAAATCCCTGATCGACGAAATTTCGGGATTTTTTACCGTTGCCGAGATTTCGGGATATGTCGGATATTACGTATTGGGCCATTATCTGTCAAAATACGAGTTGTCCCGGAACTTTAAAATACTTGTTTACGCGGCATTTCCGGTCGGATTGGCTGCGAATTTCATAATATCGGCTCTTTATTCCAAAAAAGACGGAGCATACAATCCCGGAATATACGACAGTTTCGGAGTATTTACTTTCTTTATATGCATCGCGTTATTTATTTTTGCGGACAAAATCTCAAAGAACATCAAAAAAGGCAAAAAAATCGTTTCGGCGCTTGCGGCCGACACTCTCGGAATTTACCTTATTCATCTTATGCTCTGGAAGATTCTGGAAGATCAAACGAGCGTCGTTTATGCCTTTAATTACGTAATAACGGCACTTGTTTCGACCGTGATCGTCTTTGCGGTCTCATGCGTTGTATCTTCGCTTTTAAGAAGGATTCCTTATATAGGAAGGTATTTGGTTTAGTTTTGGATTAAAAAGATGAGGATTGAGTATAAAATAATCAGAAGTTCCAGGCGTACGATGGCCATTGAGATCAAACCCGACGGACAGATTCTCGTCAGGATTCCGAACCGCGTAAGCGACGCCCAGGCAAGAAAATTCGTCGAAAGCAAAGCGGACTGGATAAAAAAGACTCTTTTGAAAATCGAATCAAGGGCCCAAAACGAAGCGCCGATTGTCAAATTCACCGATACCGAACTCAAAATAATCAAAAAGAAAGCCAAAAAGGAAATACCCGTTCTCGTGGATATGTACGCCTCGAAAATAGGCGTTTCGTACAACAGAATATCCATAAGAGCCCAAAAGACGCTGTGGGGCAGCTGCACCGCGGAGGGAAATCTAAATTTCAACTGCCTTTTGGTGCTTTTACCCGAGCGAATCATGAGATATGTCGTTGTGCATGAATTATGCCACAGAAAAGAGATGAATCATTCAAAAAGATTCTGGTATGAAGTTTCGAAGATAATTCCGGACTACAGAGAGCTGAGAAAACAGTTAAAAGAAACGGGAAATCGATACCTTGAAAGACTTTGAAACAGACTAAAGCATGACAAAATCGGGCAAAACGCCGAATGATTTTATTCAAAATACTGAAAAATCACTATATTATGTGGTAAATGTATTTAAAAATGCGTATATTTAGGCTTTTTGCCTTGACAAATGACCGAAAAAACACTATAAATAGTATAGTGCTTAACAAAGCACGGAAAAATGTAAAAAATGGTATAGGAGGAGTTCATAATGAACAAAACAGAATTAGTTGCAGCTATGGCTGACAAGGCTGGTTTATCAAAGAAGGATGCTGATAAGGCTCTCGCTGCTTTTATCGACGTAGTTGGTACAGAGTTAACAAAGAAGGGTGGAAAGGTTCAGTTAGTTGGATTCGGTACATTCGAAGTTGCTGAAAGAGCTGCAAGAACAGGTCTTAATCCTTTAACAAAAGAAAAGATCAAAATCAAAGCTTCCAAGGCTCCTAAGTTCAAAGCTGGCAAGGCTTTAAAGGACAAGGTTAACAAGAAGAAATAATTAAAATTTCGACTATAGAAGGGCAGCTCTGTGAGCTGCCCTTTTTATGTAAAAAGTCACAGGGTTTAAGGAGTTAATATGAGACTCGACAAATATTTAAAAGTATCAAGACTTATAAAAAGAAGAACGATCGCGAACGAAGCCTGCGACATGGGCAGGGTTACGGTTAACGGAAAGGTTGCGAAAGCCTCAGCCGACGTCGGAATCGGAGACGTAATCGGAATCAAATTCGGCGAAAAAACGGTTACGGCGAAGATTCTAAGCATAACGGAGACGATTCACAAGGAAGATGCCAAGGATATGTATGAACTTATGTAACCTGACAATAGATATTGTGGTTAACATAAGACCACAATGCATATTTAATAACACTCTTGTTAAAAGCCCGTAAATAGTACACAAAACGAATGTTCGATTTATAAAAATTTATAAAAAAAGGTTACATAATTTGCCAAAAAACATTTGACATAGTTTCCATAAAACAGTAAACTATTTATGTCAACTGAAGAAAACACGGACGTTTTTTTAAGGTTGATTTATTTGTTTTACAGGGGAAAATGCAAATGAAATGGTGGCAGGTGCCGGCGTACAGAATTCAAAAATTTAAAAAGAGTTCTTTGATTACTCCGATATTGGTTTTAGTTCTGATAATCGGACTGGTCGGTGCCGTAGGTATCGGATGTGCTTCTTTAAAGAGCCGTCAGAAAGCGTACGATGCCGAGATAGCCAAATATCAAAATCTTATTGCCATGGAAGAAAACCGCAGCCGCGAAATAGCGGAATACGCAATGTATACAAAGACCACGGCGTATTACGAAGAGGTTGCGAGAGAAAAATACAGACTGGTACACGATAACGAAATATTATTTGTAACGGAATAAAATCGAGGCTGTTCGGTACGAATCGCCTCTTTTTTTTTCGATAAAAGCAAAAATACGACGGATTGCAAGATTTTAAAGAGTCCGTTAATATAGATACATATGAAGACCGTGCTCGAATACGTAAAAAAGAATAATCTTTTTTCACCCAAAGACAATATCATCCTCGGCGTTTCCGGCGGGGCTGATTCCGTTTGCCTTTTATACATAATGAACGAACTGAAAAAAGAATACGGTTTGTCGCTCACTGCGGTTCATATCAATCATATGATCAGAGAGACTGCGGGTAGGGACGAGGAATTCGCAAAAAACCTTTGCGAAAAACTTCACACCGATTTTTTGTCGTACAAAACCGACTGCCCCGCGATATCAAAAAGGGACGGAATATCACTCGAAGAAGCCGGCCGAAACGAAAGATACCGTCTTTTTAACGAAACGGGCAAAAAGCTTTACAAAGAAGGAAATTACAAAATCGCCGTCGCACATCACATGGACGATCTGGCGGAAACGCTTATTTTCAATATGGCGAGGGGAACCGGAATCGCGGGACTTTCCTCCTTAAAGCCCGTAAAAGACAATATCGTAAGACCCCTTCTTTGCGTAAACAGGGCCTGGATTGAGGATTTTTTGAAAGAGAAAGGCCTCGAACATATCGAAGACGAAACCAATTTGTCGGATGAATACGCCAGAAACAAAATCAGACACAAAATCATTCCGACGATGAACGAAATTACCGAAAAAGCGGTAAATCACATGGCAGGCTGCGCCGAAACGCTCGGAGAAATCGACGATTATCTGTCGGGAAAAACCGATGAACTCTGGGAGAGGTATGTCGATGCCAAAGAGGGCGTTTTTATAAAGGATGAAATAATATCGGTGCATCCCGCACTCGTAAAAAGAGTGATTTTAAAAGCGCTTGTTTTTGAAGCGGGAAGGGCCAGAGACATTTCCGGAGTGCAAATAGAAGCGGTACTTTCGCTTTTTTCGTGCCAGACGGGCAGAAAAAGAGACCTTATATACGGCATGGAAGCGCGCCGCGATTACGGCGGAGTCAGGATAATAAGCAAAAAAACCGACGAAGGGGACGGGGAAGAAATATTAAAAAGGCTTTCTTTTGAAATAAAAGAGAGGGACTTTTCAAAAAATATTCCAACCGATTTATACACTAAATGGTTTGATTATGATAAAATAAAAAATTGTCCGAGAGTAAGATTTCGTCAGGACGGAGATTACATCACGATAAATGACGAAAACCAAAAAAAGCTTTTGTCGGATTATATGACAAACGAGAAAATACCGCTTTCGAAGAGGGATGAAATTCCGCTTCTTGCCGACGGAGAGCATATTTTATGGGTGGTCGGACACCGGATAAGCAATTATTACAAAGTCGGAAGCGATACAAAGAGAATATTGATCGCAACATACTGTAAGAAGGCAGAGCCCGAAGAATAAAAACAATCCCGGGACAGTCTTTAAAAAGGAGCCAAGGTATGGAAAAAATCAGCGTAATGATTTCCGAAGAGGAAGTCAATAACAGAATCCGTGAAATCGGCGAACAGATTACAAAAGATTACGAGGGAAAGAACATCCTTTTGGTATGCATTCTTCGAGGCGGAAGTTTCTTTATGTGCGAACTCGCCAAAAGAATCAATCTCGGCGTTAAAATCGATTTTATGTCCGTCTCCAGCTACGGCAAAGGAACAAAATCGAGCGGACATATCAAGATTATCAAAGACCTTGAGGAAGAAATCGAAGGAAAGCACGTTATCGTCGTTGAGGATATTATCGATTCCGGAAGAACCTTAAGCCATCTTATGGATCTTTTAAAATCGAGACAGCCCGCGAGTCTGGCGCTTTGTACATTGCTCGACAAACCCGACAGAAGAGTGGTTGAGGTTCCGGTTGATTATACGGGATTTCAGATTCCCGATTATTTCGTAGTCGGATACGGTCTCGATTACGACCAGAAATACAGAAATCTTCCTTATATAGGAAAGGTTGAAATAGACAACGAAGTACTTAAATAGATTTTTTAGGAGGCATCAGTGAACAATAACAGAGGACCGAGACTTTTCGGCGCATTAGTATTAATATCGGTTTTGCTGATACTTGGTATTTTTATCTCAAGACTCGATACCAATGCCCTTATGGGAATTAAGCCCTATACGCGCGGCATGCTCGAAAAACAGCTTGAACAGAACATGGTAAGCGCTGCAAAAATCGAGCAGAAACTCAATTCCAGGGGCGGTTCCGTCTATATTACCTTAAAAGACGGTACGGAAAAAGTATTAAACGTTACGGATACCGCTGAAGCGGAAGAGTGGATCAGAGGATACGGACTCGATCCCTCAGTCAGCGAAGTACCGGGCGAAAACTGGTTTATTTCGCTTCTTCCCACCATTATAATGGCGGTTGTCTGCGTATTTTTCTTTGTAATTATGCTCAACATGATTTCGGGAGTCGCAGGCGGCGGAAGCAGCGGAAAACTTATGGAATTCGGCAAGAGCCGCGCCAAGATGATCAAGGACAACAAAAAGAGACTTCAGGACGTTGCGGGACTTGACGAAGAAAAAGAAGATTTGAGCGAAATCGTGGATTTCTTAAAAGATCCCGGAAAATATGCGAAGATGGGCGCAAGAATTCCCAAGGGTATTCTTCTCGAGGGCCCTCCCGGAACCGGTAAGACCCTGCTTGCAAAAGCCATCGCGGGTGAGGCCGGAGTTCCTTTTTACAGCATTTCGGGTTCGGATTTCGTGGAAATGTTCGTAGGTGTCGGCGCATCCAGAGTAAGGGACCTTTTTGAAGAAGCCAATGCCAACAAGCCCTGCATCGTATTTATCGATGAAATCGATGCCGTTGCCAGAAGAAGAGGTACCGGTATGGGCGGCGGACACGACGAAAGAGAGCAGACCTTAAATCAGATGCTCGTTGAAATGGACGGTTTCTCTGAAAACAGCGGTATTATCGTCCTTGCGGCCACAAACCGTGTGGACATTCTCGATCCCGCCATTTTAAGACCCGGCCGTTTTGACAGAAAGATTATGGTCGGAAGACCCGACGTTAAAGGCAGAAAGGAAATACTTGAGGTTCACTCGAAGAACAAGAAGCTCGGAAGCGATGTCAACCTTGATGAAATCGCAAGAACCACCGCGGGCTACACGGGTGCAGACCTCGAAAACCTTTTGAACGAATCCGCAATCATAGCCACAAAGCGCGATGCGGCATACATCAACGACGACGATATCAAAAAGGCTATTATCAAAACGGGTATCGGAACCGAGAAAAAGAGCAAAATCGTATCCGAAAAAGAGAAGAAAATCACGGCTTATCATGAAACCGGACACGCGATTCTTTTCCATGTACTTCCGGATATGGATCCCGTATATACGATTTCCATCATTCCCACGGGTGTTTCGGCCGCAGGTTATACAATGCCCCTTCCCGAGAATGACGACATGTTTTCCACCAAGGGCAAGATGAAACACAGAATTATGGTGTCTTTGGGCGGAAGAATAGCGGAATCCCTCATCTTTGACGATATTACGACCGGTGCTTCGAGCGATATTCAGAAAGCCACGGAAATTGCCAGAAGCATGGTTGTCAGATACGGTATGTCCGAAAAGCTCGGAATGATCAATTACGAGAATGACGGCGACGAAGTATTTATCGGAAGGGATTTAGCGCATACCAAATCCTACAGTGACAAAACCGCTGCGGAAATCGACGAAGAAGTAAGAAGAATTATAGACGAGTGCTACAAAGAAGCCGAGAAGATTCTCAAAGAGCATGAAAAAGTGCTTCATTCGGTATCCGAACTTCTTTTGGAAAAAGAGAGAATCACACGCGAAGAATTCGAAAAAGCCTTCAATGTGGCAATGGATCCTGCGGTTACTTGGTAATTTTGCACAAAGAAAACACAAATCCTTTGACAAATTTGTGAATTTCGCGGATTGCAATAAAAGGGGGGGATTGGTATATTATTACTTGTAACCCCCCAATACATTATAGTTTTTTGCTATACCCCATAAGAAGAAATACCTTCTCTAAAAAGGACAGATCAGTAATGACTGTCTTTTTTACGTTTTAGGGGTAAATTGATAAAAAAGAAGCCGGGAATCAAAGTCCCCGGCTTCTTGTCTGTAATGAATATTTAATTAATTGGTACGGAAACCCATTGGGTTTTTCCGCAGATACTGCATTTTTCTTCATATTCCATGGTGTCGGGACCGGTTCCTCCGATAGCGCCAGCCTGATTATAATAAGATCTGCCGGTTCTTTCCCATCTGTGCCCGAGCGGACCCGTGGACATGGATTCCTTTTCACCGCAGTCACGGCAGACTCTTGTCATCGTACCGCCGTTTTCGCAGGATGCCGTATTGTCTCCCCAGTCGGTCCAGTTGTGTTCCAATTTGGCAACGGTACGCGTCTCTTCTTTTTGGCATACCGAGCAGACATGTTTTTCCGATCCTTCTTCGGTACATGTCGGATTCTTTACCGTGGTCCAGTTGCCCCATGTATGTTTTCCGGTGGCTTCTATGATTTCGTCGGATTGTTTTGCGCCGCATACGGAGCATTCCTGATGTTTGTGACCGTCTTCGGCACAGGTGGGATCGGAATCAATCACCTCTTCCCAGGTGTGTTCTCCGGTAGCCTTAACGGTTTCCGTTTCTTCCTCGCCGCATTCGCATACTCTCTTTTTCTCACCGTCTTCGCCGCAGGTGGCATCTTTTACGATTATCCATTCTCCGAAAGAATGAACATGGTTGTCCTCGATGGATTTTTTTATCAATGCTTCAACTCTTGCATTACCGTCTTTTGGAAGCGAGTCGTAATCGAGCATCAAAACGGTTTCTCCGTCTTTAAAAGTAACGAATTCGGATATTTCTTCGTTTGCTCTGATAAGCGCGCTTTCGCCGGCATGCAAATCTTTTTCCGTACCGTTGTAGACGCCGTCGGTAGTTTTGAGTTTAACGTTAACCACGCCTTCCGTAACTTCCACAAGAGTATAAACAAATCCGTCGTCGCCGTAATATACGGTTACCCTGAAAACGGTTCCTCTGACGGACATGGTCGCATTGGGTGTATCCACGTCGTAGGTATCGTTAATGCCGAGTTTTTGTGTGAGTTCGTTAAGTTCGGAACCCTGATCGAGGAGAATTTTGATTCGGCTTTCTTTTTTCGATGAAACGCTTTCAATCACGAAATGAGTATCTTCTCCCGCATAAAGATATTTGTCGTTATCCATGCAGAGGGTTAACTCCGATTCGGATAAAACGGAGACATCGTCTCCGCTGTAAAGACGTTCGCCGATATAGGCCTGACCGTTGTTCTTTTCTCCGACAACGTTTACGTTTCCTTTTACGTCTTCGACCGCTATGCTTCGATAGCCCTTTTTGCCGAGGATAACCGCTATTAATATTCCGATTGCGATTAAAATG
This sequence comes from Lachnospiraceae bacterium, assembly GCA_017613435.1. Lineage (GTDB taxonomy): Bacteria > Bacillota > Clostridia > Lachnospirales > Lachnospiraceae > UBA3766. The sequence continues at coordinate 31,304 of JAGADU010000034.1, forward strand.
ACGGCGGCAGCGCAGACAGCGATTATTTTACCTTTTTTTGAAAGCAAAAATTCTTTGATTTTTCCCATGGTTTTTCGCTCCGTTTCTTTTTTAACAAATGATTAACGAATGTTTATGCATTCCTTTTTACCGAATCAGGTTTCGGGATTTTCGGAAGGCTTCGTACATTCGTACAGATACTCCACCAGCTTTGCGTCGATATTTCCGTCCTTGGCCATATTGCGCATGATATCGAATGCCTTCTCTCTCGGAACGGGGGGCTTGTAGGGTCTGTCGGTGGCGATGAGGGCGTCGCAGATATCCGCAACGGCAATAATTCTCGCATCTGTGGACAGATCGTCTGCGGTAAGATGATTGGGATAACCCTTTCCGTTCAGACATTCGTGGTGCTGGACTGCCAATGTGGGAGAATTGGCAAAATATTTATTAAAATGAACCTTACTTAAGATACGACCCGTTATTTCGACATGGCTTTGCATAACGTCGCGTTCTTTTGCCGTAAGCGTTCCTTTAACTATGTTTAAACATTCCTTTTCTTCTTCGGTAAAGAAAGGGACGGCCTCCGAATCCGGGGCTTTGTATTCATATTCCATGACCTTTGCAAGCTCTGCGCGAAGTTCGTCGTTTATAAAGCCCATTCCGTTGACTTTGTTTATAAGGGATACGGCTTCGTCGGCTTTGGAAACAAATTCATTATAACATTTCTTGTCGATTTTGTTTTCGAGAAGGGAGATTTTGGACTCCAGCTTAAAAGTGTTGAGACGCTTTTCGATTTCTTTTTCGCGTCCGTCGAGCCTTGTCTCCTTGTTCATGACCTCGAGGGGGATGGCGAGTTTTCCGATATCGTGCAAAAGCGCGCCCATGACAAGCTGTTCCTTACGCTGTTCGCTGAAGAAATCCTCTTCTTCGCCTTTTTCGTGAAGCTTGTTGATGTAGTCCGCAATCATTCCGCTGTATTTTGCCACATTTCTCGTGTGGGAAGCGTTGTAGGGCGTTCTTTCATCGATTGCGGTTGCCATTGCTTCGGTGAACGACCACATCTGTTCTTTGATCTCTTCCTGATATCTGTAATTGGCAATCAGTTCGCCGAGGTATTTTTCGAGGATGAAATACAAATCCGCAAAAGCCAGCGCAATCAGAAGATAAATGCAGCTTATGTACCAGCCGTTTCCGGAGAGTATTCTTCCGGCTAAAAGATAAAGCCCTGCAATTGCAAGCGATACGGGTATTGTGACAAAAAGCACTTTTTTTCTCAAAAATACGATAAAAAGAACCAGAATAAGCGAAACCGCGGCCGCCTGAAGGTATTTGTTTACGGTGGTCATCGTTTTGCCGTACATATAAGCCTGTATGATATTGGCGTGGATTTCCACTCCGTACATGACTTTTCTTCTGTCGGAAGCGCCCTGATACGAGTCCTGAGTGCCCGGAGCATATGCGCCGACGAGAACGATGGCGTCCTTAAAATTTTCCATCGGAACTTTGTCCGACAAAACGTCGGCAAGCGAGAGTGGGCGGTATTCTCCCGACTGTCCCGAATACAGGAACTGGAACTGACCTTCGCGGTTGGTTCTCGGAGTGTTTATTGTACCGTTATTCTCTTTTTCGTATGCTTTGTAAATCGCATAGGCAAAACTGTCCTGGGTAACTCCCGCCTTATCCTGAAATTCCTTTGGAATATCGATTGTGTTTTGAGTATATCTTACATATCCGTCAGGAGAAATGAGCGGATCCGCGAAACCCGTGGAAACGTTGTTTCGAAGTTCTTCATAAGGCATTTCTATGTCCGTGATATGCATTTTGTTTATGTATTTGTTGCCGTCTTCGTCGGTTTCGACGGCCCTTCTGTAAGCCACATTGGAGCTTATTACGATATTTCTGCCCTCGGCGGCTTTGGCGAGAGCGGCATCGGCTTCTTCATCCAGATGATCCGTTAAAATAAAATCGAGGCCAACGACTTTGGGAGCATATTCCTCGTTTTCATAAAGCTTGTTTATAAGTTCCGCGAGTTTTTCCCTTGACCACAGATTGAAATTACCGTACTCTCCGATTGTTTTTTCGTCTACGCCGATAATTACGATATTTCTGTCGGTTCCGTTTAATCTTGAATACAAAGGGTCCGTCAGAAAGGAGTCCGGCGCGTAAAGAGGATCGTTTTCCCTGGTCATCGCAAAGAAAATCAGAACAATCGGTATCAGAAGGATCAAAGATTTAATAATTTTGTTTTTCATCAAATTCAACCTTTTCTTTATATAAG
>JAGADU010000035.1 GCA_017613435.1 Lachnospiraceae bacterium
TGAATATTTCAAAAATCATTATCCGGATGATGATATTTATTTCCTTATCGGTACGGATACGCTTTTTATGATTGAAAAGTGGTATATGCCGGAATATCTTTTCGAAAATCTTATTTTCATTGTTGCTGACAGAGGAGATGAGGATTCTCATACCAAAGCCGAAGAATTAAAAGAGAAATATAATGCCGACATACTTTTTTTGAATAACGAGGTCATTAAGATCTCTTCAACCGAAATAAGGGAAGAATTAAATAAAATCCCTTACGATGAATACAATAATCAATTCCTCGATCCGAAGGTTTTCGAATATATCAAAGAAAACAATTTATATAAAGAATTAAACGATGCGCAACTTATAACAATGCTTTCGAAAGAATTAAAGCAGGAGAGACTTTTCCATACTTTGGGAGACATGGATACGGCCAACGCATTGGCAAAAGCATACGGCGCGGACATAAAAAAATGTGAAAAAGCCGCATTATTACATGATTGTGCAAAATATATGCCTCTTGATGAAATGATTGAAATCTGCGAGAGGAATTTTGTTCCCTTAAACGATATCGAAAAGCAGAGAACATCGCTTCTTCATGCCAAAGCCGGAGCATGTCTTGCTTATGAAAAATACGGCATTAAAGATAAAGAAATAATTGAGGCGATAAAATATCATACAACAGGCAAACCGGACATGTCTTTAATCGAAAAGATAATATTCGTTTCGGATTATATCGAACCCGGAAGAAACCATTCGGACAAACTTCCGATGTATCGAATGATAGCAAAATCGGATATAAATCTGGTATGCATGAATATATTAAAAGATATTATCGATTATCTTAATACGATCGAAAATCCCGAATATATCGATCCCGCAACAAAAGAAACTTATGAATTTTACAAGAAACTTATAAAAGAAAGAAAATAAAAGAGGTTCCGAAAGGAACCTCTTATTTGTTTTATTTGCAAAGTCTGAATACTCCGAAAACCTTACCCAGAATCTGAATATTTCCGTTTACGATTATGGGACTCATTGTATCATTCTCGGGTTTAAGTTCTATATGATCTTTGAATTTGTAAAAAGTTTTGATTGTTGCGCTGTCATCCAAAAGAGCAACAACCGTATCGCCGTTTGATGCGGTATTGCATTGTCTTACGAATACGTAATCCCCGTCAAATATACCTACGTTTATCATACTGTCGCCTTTTGCCATAAGTACGAAAACTTCTTCGTTGGGAAGCATATCAACGGGAATGGGGAAGTATCCTTCGATATTCTGAATTGCGAGAATGGGTTCGCCGCAGGCTACACGTCCTACAATAGGAACCGAAGCTGTTTCCCGTCTGATCTGATTGAAAGAATCATCCATAATTTCGATGCATCTGGGTTTTGCGGGATCTCTTTTAATCAGGTCGTTGGCTTCGAGTTTGTTTAAATGGGCAAATATACTGCTTGTGGATGAAAGACCGGTAAATTTGCACATTTCCCGAACAGTGGGCGGAAATCCTTTTTTGGTTATGTTTTCCTTTATAAATTCAAGCAATTCGTAATCTTTGTCTGTAAGTTTATTTTTCTCTCTGGACATTTTTCTCTCCCGACAATAATCGAACATATTTTCTTAATTATTGTAGCATAACAAACAAATAAAGGCAAACATATTTTCGATTTTTTTATTTTTTGTCATTCTCGCTTGTTTTGTCGGGATCTTCCCTTAATTTAAAATTCATTATCGCTTTTCTTCTTGTATCGTCCGAAATGGAAGCGTAGTGTTTTCTTGTTGTATTTACGTCCTTATGACCCAAAAAATCAGCCACAAGATAAATATCGTTTGTTTCACGATAAAGATTGGTACCGAAAGTACTTCTTAATTTATGAGGAGTAATGTGCTTTAAAGTATTAAGTTTGCCCGTATATTTGCTAACCATGTTTTCCATAGCTCGAACCGACATCCTTTTATTCTGAAGGCTTAAAAACAAAGCATCTTCATTTCCTTCAAGAGGAACGATTGTTTCGCGAAGCTCCATATAATTGGATAAAGCATCACAGACTTCGTCTCCGAAATATATAACGGCTTCCTTTCCGCCTTTTCTTCTGACTTTAAATCTGAATTCGTCCAAATCGACATCCGAAACATTTAATCCGACGCATTCGGAAACACGGATTCCGGTTCCGAGCATAACGGTAAGAATCGTAAAATCCCTGGTTGCGTTTTTATCAAAAAACCTTTTTTCGCCCTTCGTAAGCTTATTGCCGTTTTCGACAAGATCGAGTAAATCGACGACTTCGTTAACATCAAGTCTTATGATTTCCTTTTCATGAAGCTTAGGCATGGGAACAAGATCCGCCGGATTGGTTTTTACAAGTTCGTTTATGAAATAATAATGATAAAAGCTCTTAAGGGAAGCGAGTTTCCTGGCTTTACCGCGCTCGTCGTTTGAGAAAATCTTACCGTCTTTTTCATAATACGAAAGATATTCCATGTAAAAAAGAATGTCGTTTCTTGTAATTGTATCCAGAATATCGATTTTATAATCTTTAATATCGCATTTTGAAAATTTCTCGTCACTGTCGTGCAGATATTCAAAGAAAACAATCAAATCGTAAGCATAAGCGATTTTGGTTCTCGAAGAGATGACATCGTTCTTGCCGATGAAATATTCAGCACAAAAAGGAGGGAGTTTCTTTAACAATTCCCTCAGTTTAAGTATGTTTCTGTTTTTAAGATTTTCGTGATAACTCAAAGATTTGGAATCGGTTGAAGGCATTTATTTACTCCATCCTTTAATCTGAGAATTCTGTATTGCGGTGAAGATTCTTTCCCTGACGCCGGGAGCTTCGTCGTTGATGCTTTTTAACAAATCTTTTGCATACTGTCTTTTCGTATAGCCGTCAACCGGGCAGGGTGATTTCAAAACCGGAATGTTTTCGGCTCTTACATAACCTGTAATATCCGCTTCGTTCATATATATAAAAGGTCTTATAACGGTAACTTCCATGCGGTCCAGGAAAGTAACTGGAGAGAAGGTATTCTGTCTTCCTTCGTATATCAGCGACATCATGTAAGTTTCGACAACATCGTCTTTATGATGAGCATAAGCAATCTTATCGCATCCTTTTTCCTTTAAAAAAGAATACATTGCTCCCTTCCTCATTTTTGCGCAAAGCGAACATGGATTTTCTTCTTTTCTTACATTAAATACGATATCTGAAATGTCGGATTCTACTATGTAATAAGGAACATCCAAATCTTCGCACATCTTTTTTATATTTTCGAAATCCACGTTTTTAAACCCCAAATCGCAGGTTATGGCGATAAGATTGTATTTTTTGGGATAAAATCTTCTCATTCCCGCAAGAGAATTAAGAAGAGCGAGAGAGTCTTTTCCGCCCGAAATGCCTACCGCTATCGTATCGTTTTCGTTTATCATATTATAGTCGTCGACCGCTTTTCTGGTCTTGGACATAATCTGCTGCAATTTCATAAATATCCGCCTGCGTATCTTTAAAATCCTTATTTATTATAACATATTTATATAGAATTATAATCATTCATGGTTTATAATTTTATAAGGGATATTTTGAAATATCAAAGTGATTATTCGAGGACAAAATGAA
>JAGADU010000036.1 GCA_017613435.1 Lachnospiraceae bacterium
CTTGCAACCAAAAAGAACGTCAGAGAAAATCCCGCCATGCTCGATGCGCTTATCGGCGTTTACGAAAGAAATGTTTTGGGATTCCCTTCGACGGCGCTCCTTCCTTATTCACAGGCTTTAAGCCGTTTCCCCGCACATCTTCAGCAGGCGGATATGGAATCAAACGGCAAGTCGGTTAACCGTTTCGGAGAATTCGTAAATTACCCCACCGGTCCCGTTCTTTTCGGTGAGCCCGGAACAAACGGACAGCATTCGTTCTATCAGCTCCTTCACCAGGGAACCGATATCATTCCTTTGCAGTTCATCGGATTTAAGGACAGCCAGCTCGGTGTTGACGTTGACATCCAGGGAAGCACGAGCCAGAAGAAACTCTGCGCCAATGTTGCTGCACAGATTATCGCTTTCGCGTGCGGAAAAGACGATGACAACAACAATAAAAAATTTGCGGGCAACCGCCCTTCGAGTATCATAATCGGTAAGCAGCTCACTCCCGAATCCGTGGGCGCGCTCCTTTCGCATTTCGAAAACAAGATTATGTTCCAGGGCTTCCTTTGGAACGTAAACAGCTTCGACCAGGAAGGCGTTCAGCTCGGAAAAGTGCTTGCAAAGAAGGTGCTTGCTCACGATACCGACGGCGCACTCAAAGAATTCAGCGATTTGTTTGAAATCTAGGATTAAAGAAAACAAATAATTTCAGCCCCGTCTTTTCGGACGGGGCATTTTTTTTCTCTTTTCGGGAAATTGCGAAAAAATGCCGCGAAATTCACAAAAACGACACACAAAGTTTACATAAAATATGGAACATATTTGATTTTAGTGGTATAATCTAATGGATAATGTGCATAATATGCGTTCTTTTACAAAATATTGTGCCTTATCGGTTTTTTAACAAAAAAGCGTAAACCGGGGGTTACAAAATGAAATATGACGTAATTATAGTGGGAGCGGGGCCGGGAGGCATTTTTTCCGCTTACGAACTTACCAAATTAAACGACAAACTTAAGATTGCTATATTCGAGGCCGGAAACCCTCTGGAAAAAAGAAAATGTCCGATTGACGGCGTAAAAGTCAAAAACTGCATCAAATGCCCCACATGTGCGATAATGAACGGCTTTGGCGGAGCGGGTGCTTTTTCGGACGGAAAATACAATATCACCAATCAGTTCGGCGGTTCTTTGTACGAATACATCGGCAAAAACGAAGCCATCGATCTGATGAAATACGTGGACGAAATCAATCTTGCATACGGCGGAGAGGGAACGAAATTATATTCGACCGCGGATACCAAGATTAAAAAGATGTGTCTCGAAAACGGACTCCATCTCCTTGACGCGCAGGTTCGCCACCTCGGAACGGACATCAATTACGTGGTTCTCGAAAACCTTTACAATTATCTTAAGGACAGGGTTGAATTCTTTTTCAGAACCCCCGTCGAAAAGGTTGAAAAGAACGGCGAAGGATACAGGGTAATAACCGAAGAAGCCGGATACGAATGCGACAAATGCATTATTTCCGTAGGAAGAAGCGGAAGCAAATGGATGGAGACGGTCTGCAGGGATCTTGAAATCCCCACCAAATCAAACCGTGTTGACATCGGTGTCAGAGTGGAACTTCCCGCAGAGATTTTTTCCGCGCTTACGGATGAATTATACGAAAGCAAAATCGTTTACAGAACCGAAAAATTCGAGGATCTTGTCAGAACATTCTGTATGAATCCTCACGGTGCGGTCGTTAACGAAAATACCAACGGAATCGTAACGGTTAACGGACACAGTTACGAGGATCCCGCAAAGCATACGGAGAATACCAACTTTGCGCTCCTTGTTTCCAAGCATTTTTCCGAGCCTTTCAAAGACAGCAACGGATACGGCGAGAGTATAGCGAGACTTTCGAATATGTTGGGCGGCGGAGTAATCGTTCAAAGATTCGGAGATCTTGTCAGAGGAAGACGAAGCAATGCGGCCAGAATCAGCGAGGGTTACGTTACACCCACACTTGCCGCAACGCCGGGCGATTTGAGTCTTGTAATTCCCAAGAGAATCCTTGACGGAATCATCGAGATGATTTACGCGCTCGACAAAATCTGCCCCGGCACCGCCAACGACGATACGCTTCTTTACGGCGTGGAAGTCAAGTTCTACAACATGGAAGTGGAGCTTGACAACAATCTTGAGACAAGAAACAAGGGACTCTTTGTCATAGGAGACGGTTCCGGAGTCACGCATTCGCTTTCGCATGCGTCGGCAAGCGGTATTTACGTTGCAAGATACATAGCCAACGAAAAGTAAGCCTTTAAAATTCGCACACGGAGATTGACTTAAAATGGGTAAATTGGAAGATGTAAGAGCTTTCTTTGAAAAAGACAGATTCGCCACCGAAAACGGTATGGTTATAGATTCGATAGGCGAAAATACGGCGGTATGCAGCATGGTTATTTCACAAAGACACATGAATGCCGTCGGAAACGTTATGGGCGGAGTATATTTTACTCTGGCGGATTTTACTTTTGCGGTTGCCACAAATCATGAAGAACCGGGAATCGTATCCTTAAGTTCGACGATTAATTTTCACGCAATCGCCAAGGGCGAAAAAATAATCTGCGAAGCAAAAAAGATTAAACAGGGCAGAACCACCTGCAGCTACGAAATGACGGTGAGTGACGAAAAGGGAAATCTTTTGGCCACGGTTCTGACAACGGGTTACAATACGAGAAAACAGTAAACCGAACAATCGATTCGGCTTTAACGCAGGGAGACAAGCAATGATAAAATTGGGAAAAGCATTTTGCATAACCAAAACAAGCGCAATTCAGACGGCGGCTTTAAGCGCGCTTTTCTTTGTTGTGTTCATTTCATCCTATGTCTGTACGGCTGCCGAAAACAAAGAAATGAAAGAGTGGGAAAACACCCGTATCAGACAGCCGATATATTTCAGCCCCTCCGTCGGAATGGATTCGTATGAAGTGGCCGAAGCACAGATAACAGGAACTGCGAGAAAAATGGAAATCGAAGACGGAAGCAATGTCGAGGTAATAAGCCCCGAGGCACAGCTTCTTATGGATATAAGCAATATTCTGGGCGGTCAGATAGGAATCGCCTGTGTCGACTCATATGTAAATGTCAGGGTCGAACCCGATGCCGAGTCCGAAGCCACGGCGAAAATTTATGACGGAGCCGTTGTTTTCATCAATGAAAAAGACGGCGACTGGTTCAGAATCAAATCCGGAAATGCGGAAGGATACGTAATGAGCCAGTTCTTCCTTTACGGAGACCATCTCGCACAGCAAATCCTCATCGACGAACCTTATACGAGGGATGAACTTCTCGTGGACAAGAGTTTTACCGTCGGCATCACGCTCGAAGAAGAGGAAGCGATAAGACTTGCCAAAGAAGAGGAAGAGCGTAAGGAGAGGGAAAGAATCGCCAGAGAGCAGGAAGCCGCAAGAAAAGCCGCAATGGCAGCAGGCAACAGCTATTCGCTTGAAGATACCACGGAACTTCGAAAAGACATCGTCAATTACGCATGCCAGTTCGTGGGTCTTAAGTACATAAACGGCGGAAACTCCCTTGAGACCGGTACCGACTGCTCGGGCTTCACGAAACTTATTTATGCTCATTTCGGATACGGACTCGATCGAACTCCTTCGGGACAGTACAACAATAACGGACGACTCGTAACCTATGCCGAGGCTCAGCCCGGAGACATAATTATTTACGGTAAGAACGGCGTTTGCACGCATGCGGCCATCTACATCGGCGACGGCAAAATCATTCATGCCGCAAACAGTCGTCAGAATACATACATAGGAAATGCAACTTACAACACCATCATGGGTGTAAAGAACATTATCGACTGATAAAATGATTAAACTGCCCGAAGATTTTGAAAAAAGAATGAAAAAGATGCTCGGGGGCGAATACGAAGACTTCCTTGCATCCTATGACGAAAAAAAGAAGACCGGGATAAGGGTCAATGCCGTAAAAATTTCCCCGAAGGATTTTACGGAAGTTTTCCCGTACGATTTGTCGCCCGTAAAATGGTGCGGGACCGGATTTGAGGCGCCCTCCGACGAGAAATACGGAAGGAATGCGCTTCATGACGCGGGGGCTTTTTACATGCAGGAACCCTCTGCCATGGCGGTTGCCGAGGCGGTTTCGCAGGCGGTTGATTTAAAGGGTCTTAAGGTGCTTGATTTATGCGCGGCACCCGGCGGGAAATCAACGCAGCTTGCATCCTTCATGCAAAACTGCGGACTTCTTGTATCAAACGAAATCAACAGGGAAAGATGCAATATTCTTTCCTCCAATATAGAAAGAAGCGGAATAAGAAACTGCGTGGTTTTAAACGAAACCCCCGACAGAATCGCCGAACGTTTCGAAGAATTTTTCGATGTGGTGGTCGTTGACGCGCCCTGCTCCGGAGAAGGAATGTTTCGAAAGGACGATACGGCAGTTTCGATGTGGAGCATTGACAATGTCAAAATGTGCGCCAAAAGACAGGAAGAGATTCTCGACGAAGCCGTAAAGACGGTGGCGCCCGGAGGAATCCTTGCTTATTCCACATGCACTTTCGCGCCCGATGAGGACGAGGATCAAATAATCGGATTTCTTGAGAAAAATCCCGATTTTGAGGTGCTTGATATTCCTTTATTTAAATATTTCGAGCCGGGACGAAAGGAATGGCTTTCGGCGGGCCTTGAGGACGGGAATGACGTATTGAAGAAATGCGCAAGACTCTGGCCCCATAAAATCGACGGCGAAGGACATTTCATTTGCATTATGAAAAGAGCGGATGAAAAGCCAAACGACTCTTTTTCGAAAAAGAAAAACAAAAACGAAAACAGAGCCGACAGGAAAACAACAGCGCTTATCGAAGAATTTGTCGCGGATAATCTTAAATCGTTCGAATTCGACAAAAACCGCACGATCTGTTTTAAGGATGCGGTTTATCTTTTGCCGGAAGGCTTTGATTTAAGACTCGACGGACTGAAAATTATCAGGGCCGGAATACACCTTGGAGATATCAAAAAGGACCGCTTCGAGCCCTCGCATTCGCTTGCCATGGTTTTGCTGCCAAACGAAGTCAAAAGAAGTGTTTCTTTAAACGATGACGAAGCCCTTCTTTTCAGACACGGGGACGAAATCAAAAAAGAATGCGAAAACGGATGGGCTTTGGTATTATATAAAGGCGTGTCCCTAGGATGGTGCAAAGCCGTTAACAACAGTCTTAAAAATCATTACCCGAAGGGTTTGCGCATCAGGTATTAAAGAATTATAATATTGCTCTAAAAAAGAAAAGGATATAAAGAATTATGAAGACAAAGGTTTACATTGACGGAAGCGAAGGAACAACGGGGCTTCGTATCAACGAGAGATTCGCGGACAGGGAAGATATCGAAATATTGAAGATTGATTCCGAAAAAAGAAAAGACCCCGAAGAAAGAAGAAAATTCATCAACACATCGGATGTAACTTTTCTCTGCCTTCCCGATGCAGCCGCAATCGAAGCGGTGGGACTGATAGATAAAGACAACGACCACACGGTTATTCTGGACGCCTCCACTGCTCACAGAACAAAAGAAGGATGGGCGTACGGTCTTCCCGAACTCGGCAAAGATTTCAGGGAAAGAATTCAAAAGAGCAACAGAATCGCCATTCCGGGCTGCTATGCTTCGGGATTTGCGATGGATGTTTATCCTTTAATAAAAGAAGGTTTTATCGCGACGGACTATCCGGTTTGCGTCAATGCGCTTTCGGGTTATTCGGGAGCCGGCAAAAAAGCAATAGCGCTTTACGAGGCGGAAGACAAGAGAAACGATCTTTACGCTCCCAGAATGTATGCGCTTTCGCAAAGCCACAAGCATCTTAAGGAAATGAAAGCAATCTCCGGACTCGACAGGGAGCCCTTATTCGTTCCCGTCGTCGATGATTATTATTGCGGAATGATTGTTACTTTCCCCGTTTTCACCGATTTGATGAAAAAGAAATATTCTCCCGCGGATATTCACAAAATGTTCGAAGAATTTTACGCAGGGGAGAGATTTGTAAAAGTAATGCCTTTCGGCTCGGAAGAAGAACTCGGCAATTTCCTTCACGCCAACGATTATGCGGGTCGTGACGATGCGAAGATTTACATCACGGGCAACGAAGACAGAGTGCTTGTATCTTCCGTTTTCGACAACCTCGGCAAAGGCGCTTCGGGCGCGGGCATCCAGTGCATGAACATTCGCCTGGGTCTTCCCGAAGAAACGGGATTGTGCATTTAATCGTTTTTGAATACAATCAAAAGTGCCTTATGTTTAAAGGCATTTAAAACATAAAAAGAGAGGACAGGACTTAAAATGATTTTCATACTGACTGCTTTGGGGGTTATTTGCGCGGTTGCGACTCAAATACTTTTCAAATGGTACACATCACCCTGGCACATACTTGTTTTTGCGGGAATACTGCTTGCGTGGTTAATCATTTGGCAGCTTATATACTGGGTAGGTTTATTCCTTTGGTCACTGACGGTCGACAAGAAAAAAGAATCCGACAAACCCTCGAAATTCTACAAATGGATTTTCGTCGAAAGCGTACGTATGGCACTCTTTTTCCTTAATGTGCATGTACATACGGAAGGAACCGAAAAGCTTCCCAAGCCCGGAGAAAGATTCCTCGTTGTGGGCAACCATTTATCCAATTACGACCCCATGAGCGTTATGTATGTTTTAAGAAAGCACATGCTCATATTTGTCAGCAAGCCTGAGAATTTCAATATTCCGTTAACAGGAGCAATCATGCGAAAGACCGGTTTTATGGCCATTGACAGAGACAATGTCAAGAATGCGCTCGTTACGATTAACAAGGCTGCGGATTATATCAAAAACGACGAAACCAGCGTGTTTATTTTTCCCGAAGGCACCAGAAACAGAACCGATGCTCCTCTTCTCGAATTCAAAAACGGAGCGTTCAAAATCGCGACCAAGGCTGAATGCCCCGTCGTTATCGTTGCCATAAGCGGCACCGAATTCGTTAAGAAAAGAATTCCGAGAAGATCGGATGTATATGTAAAAATAGTAGATGTCGTACCTGCACAAAAGGTTATGGAATTAAAGACCGCAGGTTTGTCGGAACATGCATACAAACTTATTTACGACAATATCACTCACGGAAAAGAGAATGTAAAAGAATCGTAACTTTTGTTTGAGGGGAAATGTATGAAAGTGAATTTTTTTACGGCACAAATTAAATTATGGGGCAGAATTTTCGATTACAAAGGAAAAAGCACGAAGAAGGAATATTGGTTTGCGTTTCTTTTTCATGCGATACTCGGTCTTCTTGCATGCGCCTGCATCGCATTGTCCGCGGCGGCTTTGATCTTTACGGGATTTCGCTATGACTGGCACATACAGGATTTGGCGAAGATTGCGCATTATGTTTTCCTGATTCCCGGAATAATTCTTACCGCATATCTTGCGATTGCCGTGATTCCATGGATTTCACTTACCGTCAGAAGACTTCGCGACGGCGGAAAAAGCGCATGGTGGGCACTGCTCCTTTTGATTGTCGGAGTCGGCCACATTCTGCTTTTCATTATATGCGTTTCGGCATCGGGAATTGCGGGAATATTCAATCCTTCGCGTAATGTTCCGGAAGGAATTTACGGACCGCCCGAATGGTTCAATCCTTCGAACAATACAAACGAAAACGTATACGGACCGCCCGAATGGTTCGACCCTTCGTACAATACAAACGAAGACGTATACGGTCCCCCGCCCTTCGATATCGATGATGACAACGATGATTTCGATCCCAATCAAAACATAACGGAGCCCGTTTACGGACCGCCCGAATGGTATGACGATTACGATCCGTCCCAAAACGAGCAGCCGACGGTTTACGGACCGCCCGAGTGGTTTAATGACGACGAAGACGTTTATAAGCCCGATATCAATATAAACGGAGAGGTTTACGGACCGCCCGAGTGGTTTAATGACGACGAAGACGTTTATAAGCCCGATATCAATATGAATGGACAAGTTTACGGTCCTCCCGAATGGTTTGAATAACGGGCAGGAACATTTTC
>JAGADU010000037.1 GCA_017613435.1 Lachnospiraceae bacterium
CACCTGTGTAAGCATGAACTGTTGTCATGATACCGCTCTGAATAGGAGCATAATCATTAAGAGCTTTTGTCATAGGTGCTAAGCAGTTTGTTGTACAAGAAGCTGCAGAAATGATCTTGTCATCTTTTGTAAGTGATGTGTGGTTAACATTGTAAACGATTGTAGGAAGGTCGTTACCTGCAGGAGCAGAAATAACTACTTTCTTAGCGCCGGCATTGATATGAGCCTGAGCTTTTTCCTTAGATGTATAGAAACCTGAGCACTCAAGAACTACGTCTACACCGAGCTCGCCCCAAGGACAATTGTTAGCATCGGGCTCTTTGTAAATCTTAAGTGTCTTACCGTCAACTGTGATGGAATCCTCACCTGCGGAAACTGTAGATGCCTTAGCATATGTTCCCTGTGAAGAGTCATACTTAAGAAGGTGAGCAAGCATCTTGGGAGATGTTAAATCATTGATTGCCACTACTTCATAACCTTCAGCACCGAACATCTGTCTGAAAGCAAGACGACCGATACGGCCAAAACCATTAATTGCAACTTTTACTGCCATTTTTTAATCCTCCTAGATTAATTTTTATAATATAATGACAATGACAAATAATTGTCAAAATTTATCAGCATTACCATTTTACTTGAAAGTAAATCATATTTCAAGAATATTTTTCCTAAAACCGCAGTTATATGGAATCTGTACACAATTTGTCATTTATTGATGCAAATAATCTGCAAAAATAACAAAATATCGGTACTTTAAAGGCTTTGTTCCTAAAAGAAAATCGCCGCGATATTATAAACAATCGCACTTAAAGCATATGCAACGGCTATTTGAAATACCATGGCCGACGAAGTGAATTTCCATGACTCGCTTTCCTTCTTTATGGTTGCTATCGTTGCAAGACATGGTGTGTAAAGAAGGCAGAAAACCATAAGGGACAGCGCATTTGCCGAAGTGAACGAAGGATATACGGCTTTAATGCTCTCAAGCAATCCCGCACCTTCGAGATTGTTTGAAAAAAGAACGGTAAAACTTGTAACAACAACTTCCTTTGCCGATATTCCGGCAAAAAGCGCAACCACTATCTCCCACATGTTAAGCCCGCAGGGTTTCAATACGGGAGCTATGAATTTGGCCGCCAAAGCCGCAAAAGAACCCGAAGCCTCAGTCACAAACCCGTGAGGTCCGAGATTCAAAACAAACCAAACGATAATCGATGCTATGAAAATGGTCGTTCCGGCCTTGGTAAGATAATCTTTAACCTTATTCCATACATATACCCTGATCGATCTGAGATTGGGTCTTTTGTATTCGGGCAATTCTATCAAAAGATTGTTGCAATTCTTCTTTTTATCAAAAACATTCGCAACAAAAGCCGTAAGCAAAGCCACCAAAATACCGAGCACATACATCGAAAAGCTCACAAGCGGAGCCCATTTTCCAAAGAACATTCCGGATAAAAGCACATATATCGGGAGTCTTGCCGAACAGGACATAAAAGGTGTGATAAGCATCGTTCTTCTTCTGTCTTTGGGCGTTTCGAGGGCTCTTGTGGCCATGATTGCGGGAACGGTACATCCGAAGCCCAAAATCATCGGAAGAAACGCTTTTCCGGAGAGTCCGAGTTTACCCATTATTCCGTCCATTACATATGCCACTCTGGACATATATCCCGAATCTTCCAATATCGCAAGCGCTATAAAAAGAATAATGATATTCGGAAGGAATGTAAGTATTCCGCCCACACCCGCTATAATTCCGTCTACGATAAGGCTTTGAAGCCATCCCGCCACGGATGCAAAAGAAAGCAGCGAGGATACGGCATTTGAGAAATATTCGAGGAACATTTCAAGGAAGCCTTTTATAAAATCTCCGAGCGTGAATGTCAAAAAGAAAACAAAAGCCATAATCAAAAGAAAGCAGAAAATACCGAGCACGGGATGCGTAAGCAATGCATCGATTTTATCCGTTTTGGCTTCTTTTGCGGATTTGTTGAAAAGACATTCTTTGATAATGTCGTCAATATATGAATATTTTGACTGGATAATCTGTCTCGAATAACTCTTGTTGACAACGCCCGAAACATCCACGGGATGCTCTTCGTATACTTCTTCGTCGTCTTCAAGGAATTTGATTGCATGCCATCTTGCCGAAGAATGGTTTGGATATTTGGCCTGCATGATAACTTCGAGTTTTGAGATCTTGTCTTCTATGTCATCCGAATAGGAAAAAACCTGTCCGAGAGTAACGGCTTCCTTATGATGAATTATCGCATGCAAAAGAATGTCGAGACCTCTTTTTTTGATGGCTGAAACAGGAACAATCGGAATGTCGCATAACATTTCGGGAAGTCTGTGAAGGTCTATTTCCATTCCTCTTTCTTCCACAACATCCATCATGTTCAATGCCATAACGATGGGTTTGCCCAATTCGAGAAGCTGAAGCGTCAGATAAAGATTTCTCTCAAGCGACGAAGCATCGACAACATTGACTATTACTTCAATATCGTCGTCAAGGATACAGTTTCTCGTAACCTTCTCTTCTATTGTGTATGTGGAAAGCGAATAAATGCCGGGAGTGTCGATAAGGATTAATTTTTCATCCTCAAATTCAACGCTTCCCTCTTTCTTTTCCACGGTAACGCCGGGCCAATTCGCAACTTTTAATTTGGAACCGGTTATGGCATTAAAAAGTGTTGTTTTGCCGCAATTGGGATTGCCTACGAATGCTACGTGGAATCCGTTTTGATGTTCCCTCATGCTTTAACCTCCTTAACTTCGATATTGGAGGTAATGTGTTTTCCGAGTGCCAGTCTGGTGCCCCTGATTTTAGCTATAAGGGCACCGGACTTTTTTCTTGTCATAACAACAATGGGAGTACCCTCGTTCACGCCGAGAGCCTCGAGTCTTCTCGAAACGGGGTTTTCAAGCAATATGTTTTCAACCGTGTATTCTTTATTCAATTGTGCTTCAAAAAGACTGATATTTCCCATTTATTCCACTATTTGATTTTTCTTGCTATAAATATTACCAAACCTGCAACTATGCAGATAACGGGAGCCAGGATACAGTAAATTGA
>JAGADU010000038.1 GCA_017613435.1 Lachnospiraceae bacterium
CTTTTGATGAAAACGGGGTCGCTTTTCTTCGAATACGTCAGGATAAGCATACCCGTTTTGGTAAGCGACGGAATACTGGCACTCGGGACCAATGCCGTTGCGATGGTTATAGGGCGTCTGAGTGAAACATTTATGGCAGCCAATGCAATCACGACCGTTACGCAACAGCTTTCAAATGTCGTAATATCGGGCGTCAGCCAGGCGGGCGCGATAGTAACGGGTATTACGCTTGGCACGGGAGACAGGGAAAAGACCATGAGGAACGGATACCGATTTTTCGGTCTGGGCCTTGTTTTAAGCGTATTGTCGGCATTCTTTATCATTCTTTTCAGCGACCGAATCATCGGTTTTTACGATAAAGTCAGCCTCGAGACTGCAGTTATTGCCAAACAGCTCATGCTTGCGATAAGCATCATCGTCATATTCCAGGGTACGAACAGCATCATGACAAAGGGCGTGCTTCGAGG
This sequence comes from Lachnospiraceae bacterium, assembly GCA_017613435.1. GTDB lineage: Bacteria > Bacillota > Clostridia > Lachnospirales > Lachnospiraceae > UBA3766. Next base: position 468 of record JAGADU010000038.1, read on the forward strand.
CGGCGGTGACACGACGATTCTGATGGTTGCGGACAATATTCTGCTATGGGTTTTGGCGATTCCGCTCGGCATTCTGGCCGGCTTTGTTTTCAAACTCCCTCCTTTTTGGATTTACATATGCCTTAAATCCGATCAGATTATCAAGACGATTTGGGCTTTTCTCAGATTAAGAAGCAAAAAATGGATTAAGAAAATCAGCACCGGGAACAATTGATAAAACGAGCCGTATCGTAATATAATAAAAGTTGGGAAAGAACACCCGGCAGGCGAAATATGAGTGAAAAAAAGACAAAACACTATATTTATATTCTCGAATGCTCGGACAGGACACTGTATACGGGCTATACCAACGATCTGGAAAAAAGATTAAAGGCCCACAACGGGGGAAAGGGCGCCAAATATACGAAAACCCGCCTTCCCGCAAAACTTGTGTATCATGAAGAATTCGATGACAAAAACGAAGCGATGAAGCGCGAGTGGTTCATAAAACACAAATTGACGAGAGAAGATAAACTGAAACTGATAAAAGAGGCAAAGGATAAAAAATGAAATTCATTTCCTGGAACGTAAACGGATTAAGAGCCTGCATGGGCAAGGGCTTTATGGACTTTTTCAAAGAAGCGGATGCGGATATTTTCTGCCTGCAGGAGACCAAACTTTCCGAAGGACAGATTGAAATGGACCTTCCGGGATACAGGCAGTATTGGAATTACGCCGACAAAAAGGGGTATTCGGGTACGGCAATGTTCACCAAAAAAGAGCCTCTGAAAGTGACTTACGGAATGGGAATTCCCGAGCATGACACCGAGGGAAGGGTCATTACCGCCGAATTCGAAGATTTTTACGTGATATGCGTATATGTTCCCAATTCGCAAAGAGAGCTCGCAAGGCTCGATTACAGAATGAAATGGGAAGAGGCTTTTCTCGAATACATCTGCGGCCTTGAGAAAAAGAAACCCGTTTTGTATTGCGGGGATTTGAATGTCGCACATAACGAAATAGATCTTAAAAACCCCAAAACCAACCATCAAAACGCCGGCTTTACCGATCAGGAAAGAGCTTGTTTTTCAAAGGTTCTGGAAAACGGATATCTCGATTCGTTCAGATTCTTTTATCCCGATACAAAGGATGTCTATTCATGGTGGTCCTACATGTTTAAGGCAAGGGAGAAGAATACGGGTTGGCGCATAGACTATTTTGTTGTATCCGAAAAACTTAAGGAAAGAATGAAGGATGCCAAAATCCATACACAGATTCAGGGATCGGATCACTGCCCCGTGGAGCTTGACATAGACTAGGAAGTTTTTTGATGAAAATTGATTTACCCGTCAGGGTTCGTGAAATAATCGAAGAATTGAATAAAGCGGGTTATGAAGCATATGCGGTAGGCGGATGCGTCAGGGACAGCATTCTCGGACGTATTCCCAACGACTGGGACATTACGACTTCGGCCAGACCCGAAGAGGTTAAAAGGATTTTCAAAAGAACCGTCGATACCGGGCTTAAACACGGTACAGTAACGGTGCTTAAGGGAAAAGAGGCTTACGAGGTTACGACTTATCGAATCGACGGAGAATACGAAGATTCAAGACATCCCAAAAGCGTTGAATTTACGGCCAATCTCAGAGAAGATCTTTTAAGGCGCGATTTTACGATAAATGCCATGGCGTACAATGATACCGACGGTCTCGTGGATATTTTCGGCGGACTTGAGGATATCGAAAAAAAGACCGTAAGATGCGTCGGATGCGCAAGGGAAAGATTCACCGAAGACGCGCTCAGACTTCTTCGCGCAATAAGATTTGCGGCACAGCTTAAATATAAAATCGATGAGGAAACGGTAGAGGCAATAAAGGAACTTGCGCCCTCTCTTCAAAAAATAAGCGCCGAGAGAATTCGTTCAGAACTCGACAAAATACTTGTTTCGGACAATCCCGCGATTTTAAAAACCGCTTACGAACTCGGACTTACCGCATGGTTTTTGCCGGAACTCGACGAGTGTTTTAAAACTCCGCAAAACAATCCCCACCACTGTTACGGAGTGGGAGATCATATAATAAAGGCTGTCGAATGCATTGAAAAAGACAGAGTTTTGCGCCTTTCGATGCTTTTGCACGATATCGCAAAACCCGAATGCCTCAAAACAGACGAAAAAGGCATAGATCATTTTCACGGTCATCAGTTAAAATCCTTCGACAAATCCAAGGAGATTTTAAGGAGGCTTAAATACGACAACGACACGATAGATAAAGTGTCGCGGTTCGTAAGATTCCATGACGAGAGACTCGAACCCGGATGCATTTATATGAGGCGTGCGATGAACAGGATAGGGTCGGACGCTTTCCCCGAAATATTCAAAATCTGGAGAGCGGATCTTGAAGCTCAAAGCGATTACATGAGGGAAGAAAAGTTCATAAGACTCGAAAAAAACATCGCCGATTACGAAGAAATCATTCGACAAAACGAATGCGTAAGCTTAAAGGATCTTTCGGTTACGGGAAAGGATTTAATCGAAAAAGGAATTCCCGGCGGACCGCAAATCGGGGAAATATTAAACAAAATGCTCGAGGAAGTGATTGAAAATCCCGAGAGCAACAACAAGGAATACCTTCTTGGCAAATATGTGTAAAGAAAAGGGAAAAAATGAGAAAAGCGCGTTGGTTTTTCAATTTAATAATCGCACTTTCGGCGGGGCTTGTTTTATGTTCCTGCCAGAAGGATCAAAAAGCCGTCGATCCCGTTAACGAAAACATCATCGAGCCGGCATCGAAATTCGTTTATTCGGATACCTGCACGATAGTTTCGATCAATAAGGGAGAGGATTCTTTTACGTTCCAAAACCTGGAAACGGGCTTAAGATACACGCTTTCTTACAACAACCTTACGTTTTTTACCGACAGACACGGCGAGGCGATTACGGCCGGTCAGCTCGGTGCGGGAGGAATCTGCAATATTACGTTTTACCGCGAGGACAAGCTTTTAAAGACGCTTGAAATCGCCCCGGAATATTTTGCGTATTCGAATGTCGAAGGATTCAGATTTTACAATTCGGCCACGAGAATGGAATATCTCGGCGACAAATACGTGCTTGACGACAATCTGGTGGTCTGCTCGGGCAGGGAGAACATAGACGTGCTCGAAATATCCGATTCGGATGTTTTAACGCTTCACGGAACGGACCATGTGATTTACAGCATTTCCGTTGACAAGGGGCACGGATATTTAAGCCTCGAAAACGATGCGTATTTCATAGACGGTTTTATCGAGATTGAAAAAGACATAAGAAAAATAACCGAAGATATGGTAATTACGGTTCCCGAAGGCAGATACGACATTTTGATAAGCAAGGACGGAACGAGTGCCGTCAAGGAAGTAACCGTCGGAAGAAACCAGGAAGCCAAACTCGATCTCGGAGATATTGAGATTAAGAAAAATTACGGAAATATCACTTTTTCCGTCGAGCCTTCAAATGCGCTCCTTTATATAGACGGCGTGAGGGAAAACGATTATTCGAAGCCAGTTCGCATGGAATACGGTATCCACGAGATTATAATAAGAGCCGACGGATACGAGACCGCATCCAAATTCATTTCGGTCGGTTCATCCGCTGCGGATGTTGCTTTTAAACTGACCAAACTTACCGACGACGATAAGGAAGAGAGCAAAGAAAACGATTCCAAAGCAGATAATACCTCATCAAACGAGACCGGAGGAAGCGGCACGACCGATCAAAACAGCCCGGAAAACGGTTCGGAAAACGGCGAAAACAAAACTTCCGCCAAAGTGTATATAGATGCTCCTTCGGGCGCGGAACTTTATCTTGACGGAAATTACGTGGGAGTTGTTCCCGCAAGTTTTGAAAAAAAGGTCGGAACCATAGTAATTACGCTCAAAAAAGAAGGCTGCCAGACCAGAAGCTACACGATTAATCTCGAAGAAGCTTCGACCGACAGCCGGTATTCGTTTTCCGATTTGCTGAAACTCGAATAATATTATTTTGCAAAGAATGCGACTGCAACGACGCCCGGTCCCAGATGGGTTCCGATAACGCTGCCGATGCAGGAGCGCTTTAATTCGTCGAGGTGGTTTTCCCAAAGAAAACGACTGTCTTCGACATATTTTTCAAGCATTGAATCCTCAAGACCGGAATAACCCAGCATAACGGGTTTGGAGAAATCAACTCCGCCGGTCTTTTCTATTTCCGTTACAAGGAGGTTGTTGCTTTTCTTTGAACCTCTTGCTTTTCCCAAAATGACGATTTCGCCGTCCTGAATTCGAAGCACGGGTTTGATTCCGAGCATTTCTCCCGCAAAAGCGGCGGTTTTCGATATTCTTCCGCCCCTCTTTAAGAATTCGAGCGTGTCCACGATTCCCATAAGGCAGATTTTATCACGTTCGACCACAAGTCTTCCCGCGAGTTCTCTCGCGCCCATTCCCGATTCCGCGAGTTTTACGGCCAGTTCCACAAGAATTCCCGAGCCGATTGTCGCGTTTCTGCTGTCCACAACGAAGATTCGTCCTTCGTATTCTTCGGCTGCGATAACGGCGCTCTGGTAGGTACCCGAAAGCGTCGAAGAAAGAGTTATCAAAACGGCCGTTTCGTCTTTTTCCTTAACCTCTTCGAATATTTCCCTGAATGCTTCGGGATTTGCCTGTGAAGTGTGGGGAAGCACATCGCTTTCGATGAGTTTTTCGTAAAATTCCCTGTAATCGATGGTAACTCCGTCCAGATATTCCTCTTCGCCGAAGTAAAGATTTAAGGGGATTACGGTTACTTTTTCACGTGTTTCCTTACTTATGTCCGCGGTAGAGTCGATTATGATACGTGTATTCATTTTTATCGGGTAACTCCTTTGAGTAAAATAATATGGCGAAAATCAACATTTATCCGATAAGAAAGAGGAGCCGGTTATTTTTTGTTCTTTCTGTGAACCTCGGGATCCTCGTATTTATCCATAAAATCGTGTCCGAGGAAAACCTTTTCCCTGGCAAAACGGATTGCATCGAGCTGCGTGTAAACCGAAACGACTTTGTCGAAGGAAATGTCCTCGAGGAAATTGAGAATCTCCATCGGTATGGAACGGTCAAACTGTTTGCAGTCGGCAAATAAAACGGGATAGTCGAGCTCGTCCCTCGGATGGGGTTTCAAGAACACGGTTCCTTCCTTCGAATATTCGTTTACAAGATCCCTGAAAAGTCTTTCCCTTTGTGCGAAATCCTTGCAAAGAGGCTCCGTTAAAATAATTATGTTCTTTTTGTCCGAATCCATTTTCGACAATTGGATTTTCAGTTCGTCGTAGTCTTTTACGAAAACACGGATCAAAAGCTCCTTCGCGTCTTTGTCGAGATTCTGCAAAAGGAGGGCTCTGGGAACTTCCTTATATTTTCTGAAGGAATCGTCTATAACGCTTATATCGTTAACTTCCATGTCGGTGCAGTATTTGCTGTAACCGTCGCGGATGAATATAAGATTAAGATTCATGCTGAAGAATTTTTTAAGGGCGAAACATCCGCTGTTGTCGGCTTTTGCCGGAACGGGGGAGTAGGGCTTAAGATAATTGAGCCCGTCCTCGAGAGCATGATATTTTATTTTGTTTTGGTTTAAATAAAGACCTATCGGGTCCGAATCGCAAAATACGTAAACGTCTTTGTATTTTTTGAAATCGACGGGAACGAAGGGAGACTGTGCTTTCGCGAAACGTTTTGTGAATTTGATTCTCGAAATCATGTTAAGCACGATGTTTCCGCGGTCTTCCTTCAGCTTGACGATTTCGGGGAAAGCGGTTTCTTTTTGCTCGTCGAAAAGATATACGTTTTCAAATACTTTGTTTTCCCTGATTCGCTCGGAGAGGCTCTCGAAGTCGTTTGACATGAGACTTAAGACCAGATCGGCCCTAAATCGCTCGTCTTCGCCAAGATTTAATTCTTTAAGCAGTGCCACATACACATGGTAATAGGTGTGGCAAACGTAAATTCTGCCCTTTTTTTCCATAATGTTTCTCGCTTTTTGACAAATGCCCCGAAGGGTCGGATTTCCCTAGAATAATAGCATAAATCCGGGAGTATCTCAAGAAACGGTCCCGGAAGTGTCGGGCAAACCGTCGCGAACGAGAATTTTAAGGTTTCCGGAAATCAGATTGAGCGCATCGTACATGGTTTTGCGGCTTTCGTCCGAAAGGTTTTTGCTTGCGGCATCGACTGCGACAAGAACTTTTTGCTGCACGTTTTCGGCTGCTTCCCTTCCCGCGGCGGTAAGCTTGTAAACACCGCCGTAATTGTTGCGGTAACTGCCTTCCTTAACCACGAGGTTCTTTTTGATCATGATGGCCATCATACGAGAAACATCGGCCTTGTCTTTTCCGCAGAGTTCGCAGAGTCTGGAGGCGCTTATGCCTTCTTCGTATTTCGCAAGGGTAACGAGATAGAGGGAGTGCGGACCGCGAAGACCGTATGCCGCCATTTCGTCGCCGGTGAGTTTGTGCCAGCACTTTTCGATTTCAAAAATGGAAAAAGTGAATCTCTCAAATCTGTCGTCCATAACAAATAGTCCTTTCTTTTCGGATAGTTTAAAATGTTGATTTTTCAAAATGATTATAATGATTCAAAGTTGAAAAGTCAACATTTTGAAACATACAAAAACAATTATTATGGCTGAAATACGCATAAAATGGTATAATCGTAAAAGGTGAAAAATATGAAGGATAACAAAAAAGGACTTTACAATAAATTATTCGTGGTTGCTCTGCCGATTGTTTTTCAGAATATCATCGACGCGGGCGTAAGCAGTGCCGATGTTTTGATGTTAAATTATGTCGGACAGTCATCCATAAGCGCGGTTTCGCTCGCCAACAGCTTGGTGGGTATTCTTTTTATGTTCCTTTTCGGAATAGGAACCGGAATCGCGATGCTTTCGGCGCAGTATTACGGAAAAGGCGATTTGAAAACAATCGAAAAGGTTGAGGGTATCGGTCTTAAATTTGCTCTTTCCATAGCGGTCATCGGGGCAACTCTTTGCGTGGTTATGCCCAAAACCCTGATGAGAATATATACAAACGTTGATAATCTTGTCGAAATCGGCGCGGGATATCTTGTAATCATCGCTCCGGGTCTTATTTTCTGGGCGGTAAGCGCCGTATACATGGCTATTTTAAGATGTATCGGAAAAGTCACGACCGCAACGGTACTCGAAGCGGTGGCTTTGGTGTGAATGTCGGGCTCAATGCGGTATTTATTTTCGGTCTTTTCGGCGCACCCAAGCTCGGAGTTGTCGGAGTTGCGATTGCGACAACGATAAGCCGATTCCTTCAGCTTGTCGGCTGCATCATTGTTTCGGAATTCATGAAACCGGGAGTAAAACTCACCTTCCTGACAATGTTCAAGAGGTACCCTCTCGTCGAACATGATTTCATTACCATGGCACTTCCCGCCATCGGAAACGATCTTGCATGGGCGCTTGCTTTCAGTGCATATTCGGCAATCCTCGGACATATGGAAAACGTGGGAGACGATGCGGTTGCGGCATATTCGATCGTAAACGTGGTAAGAAACCTCGGAACCGTGCTTTGCTACGGAATCGGTTCCGCATCGGGAATCATAGTCGGACAAATCCTCGGCGAGGGCAACAGGGAAGAGGGCATCGCCGCGGGGCATCTGTGCCTGAGACTCTCGGTCATAACAGGAATCATCGGCGGTATTTTCGTCCTGCTTATAACTCCGATTGTGCTTAAAGTGGCGGATCTTACGCCGACCGCCATGGATTATCTTAAATTCATGCTTTTGGTCAATACGTATTACATATGCGGAACATCGGTAAATACCTGTTTGATTGCGGGAGTGTTCAGGGCCGGAGGAGACAGCAAATTCGGGTTCTGGTGCGACATTATCGACATGTGGGTTTATGCCGTTCCGCTCGGACTTTTTGCGGCATTTGTTTTGAAACTTCCCGTAAAATGGGTTTATTTCCTGCTTTGTACCGACGAATTCGTCAAATGGCCGTGGGTATTTAAGAATTTTTATTCGCACAAATGGGCCAAAAACATTACAAGGGACAATATAGAATAAAAAAGGGGGCTTTATGAAAAAAAGATTCGAAAAGACGGTATGCGCTTTGCTTGCTATCGTGCTCACGGCGGCCAATACGGCCTGTACGATGCCTTTGAACAATACGGGTGTCAAAGATTCGAACTTAAACCGCGCCAAAGTGAATGAAACAAGCATTCAAAATCCGGCCGGGGGATCGGGCAATATCGAAAACGGTTACGACAATTCCGACGCGTTTGTATCGAGAGTTGCGGGAACGTATTACGGCACGAATTCCTACGGTAACGACATAATGATTTCTTTGTTCAGCGTTTTTGACAATCTTTACGGGTTCGGCGCATATACGGAAGGTCCCGAAGGAGATGTTTATTCTTTTTGGGCACTGGAAATTTTCCCCTGCGCTCCCGAAGATTTTTTTGACGAAAACAAGGACAACTGCGACATCGAGGCCATGGCGTTTTCATCAATGGCCAATATCGGGCGTTACTGGGGCCCTCCCGAGGAGGGAAATATCGAAATAACATCCGACGGAATCAAACTTAACGACACAAGCGGAATGGCTTTCGGATTCGGCGAATCCGTTTCTTTGAAAAAGAGCGACAAAGAAGACATTTTTCTGACCGGGGGTCAGGCGGATGACTATTTTACGGTTTCTTACAATCCCGAAGAGGAACTTTTCGGCGTATGGAAATGTCAGGATGCGTATCTCGCGTTTGAAGACGGGGGAGAGAGCGGAAAGGTTACGGTTTACAGAAAAGACGAGGGAGAAAATGTCACGCTTTTCGAAGGAAAATTCAAAGCGGACGACGGCAATCTTGAGATATTTGCGATGAATGTCTCCACGTACAATCCCTCGGGGTATCGTCTGAAATACGGTTTTAACGACAAAAAGCTGGTTTTTGAAGGAACGGAAGAAATATTGCCGGTCGATTCTTTTCTGAATTCGGAGGAAATTACGTTTGATAAAATCGGCGTGGGAGACGTGCCTCTTGTTGTTTTGTACGAAGCGGACGATGTCGAAGCGATTAAAGGCGGACTTACGTTTAATTCTCCCTACGGTCAAAGAGACATAAAGGTACAGTTAAACGATACAGAAGACGTGGAAAACAACGGAACATATTTTGTCAGGCTCGGAGACGTCGTATTTTTCAGATATTTCAAAGAAAACGAATATGTGATGGGAACGCAGAGAGAACTGCCGTTTTTCTACGGAGACGTGCAGTTAAATTCCGCGGGCTGCGTGGCATATTATAATTTATACACAAAGGAAAGCGGAATCGCATGCGAAGACCGCGGTGTCGGCAAACTGTATTACATGAACGGAATGTTTTACACCGAGGCGTTTGATTTTACGGGCACGACGAGAGTCGTAAACAGATTCTGGCCGAACGGTTCGGGAATGGAAACATATACCGAAAGCGATTATTACAGCATCATTTGGGGAATAGACGACAAGAATTATGAGATAGCCATCGAAACATGTCAAAGAATAATTTCCGACAACGGAACGATTTATTCCGATTCGATTTACGTTGAAGATTCGGGATTTGTCATAAATGCGCGTTATACCGAATCGGGCCTTAACGCGGCCATTCTCGAATTCGGAGACGAAAAGAAATACGACGGCATCATTTTCAAGAGTCTCGGAAATTCCGACACCGATCAGACCGTACTCGGCAGAATCAACGAGTCGGATTATGCGGGCGAAGATTTCATTTACGAAGATGTAATGCAAATCGTCGAACATGACGGTTATGTGTATTTTGCCGTAGTATGGTACGGCGGCGGTTCGGATTCGACCTACAAGGTAACGTCGATAGACGGATACGGAGTATTCAGAGCCGTTCCCGGAGAGGAAGATTCGATAGAGGTCGTTCAGAAAGGCCTCCCCAAGGGAATCACACATTTGCCTTTCATTGAATTTGACAATCACGGAGAAATCACGTATATCGAAAAATCGTTTTACGCAAATATCGGACTTTCGGCATATTACAGCGGAGATCTTTTAAGATACGACGGAGAAGGATATTACACCCTTGTTAAGGAAAATTATGTCGAAACGAACCCCTACGAAGCCGAAATCGGAGATATCGTAACCTCGTTTGAGTACGGAGAAACGATAGGAAACAATACTTTTACGGTCAGGGCGGATTCGTGCTACCGGGGTCAGTTTATGTACGACTGGATGGGATTTACATACGAAATCATTGATTCGGACGGAAAAAGCGCCGACATAGAACCCGAAACCGAAACGGAGATGTAAGGATGAACACGGTCAGAAGAGCCAAAAAAGAAGATATTCCGCGCCTGCTTGAACTTCTTGTTCAGGTCGATATGGTGCATCATACGGGCCGTCCCGATATATTCAAGGGACCGGTTACAAAATACAACGGAAAAGAACTCGAAGAAATAATCGCAAACGACGAAACCCCGATTTTTGTCTGCGTTGACGAAAAAGACAGGGTGCTCGGACATGCTTTCTGCATCCATAAGGAAGTGAAGAATCACAATGTGCTTGCGGATATAAAGACTCTTTATATCGACGATATCTGCGTGGATGAAAAAGAGAGGGGCAAACATGTCGGAAAGGCTTTGTACGAGAGCGTTTTGAAATATGCGGGGGAAAAGGGTTTTTACAATATAACCCTCAATGTATGGACCTGCAATCCTTCCGCGATGAAGTTTTACGAAGCGATGGGACTTAAGCCTCAAAAAGTGGGCATGGAGCTTATTCTTTGAGAAAAGAAAAGCGTCAGATTGACAAAAGACGCGAAAATCTTTATACTCATATTCGCCCATGATAATTTCATGGCTTCTGCCGCACGTAGGCGGCATGCTCGGGTCTTGCGCAGCGGAAATCCACGAACCGTGTCAGGTCGGGAACGAAGCAGCACTAAGAGGAATCTTCCGGGTGCCGCAAGGGTGCCTGAGCGTGTCACTTAAGTATGGCAGCAGCCCGAAGTTCATGGGCATTTTTTATAAAATCGGGAGAACCGGTTTGCAACCGAGGAGTTTGCATGAAAGAGAATTACAACAACGAAGTAATGTATTACACATTTCCGGATTTCGAACAGTTCGATTTTCTTACGCATGCCTTTTCTTCAAGGGAAGGCGGAGTGAGCGAAGGATATTATTCTTCGATGAATCTTGGAATCAAAACGGAGGATTCCAGGGAAAACATCATGAAAAATTACGAGCTTTTCACGGACGCCGTCGGAATTGATTTAAAAAATGTCGTAATAGGAAATTTGAATCACGGAAACAATGTGCGGGTCGCACGAAGGGAAGATGCGGGCTGCGGGATCTTAAAACCGTTTAATTACGAAGACGTTGACGCGCTTGTTACCAATGAACCCAATCTGGCTATAACCGTGACCTGTGCCGACTGCGTTCCGGTTTTCTTTGTGGATCCCGTGAACAGAGCCGTCGGAATCGCACACTCGGGATGGAAGGGAACCGCCCTTGAAATATCCGCCAAGGTGGTTGAGAAAATGACGGAGGAATACGGATCGAAGCCCGAGGAAATGTATGCCGGAATCGGCCCCTGCATCGGAATGTGCTGCTATGAGGTAAGCCGTGATGTCTATGAGGAATTCATAGAATTCGATTATCTCGACCATGCGTGGTATTTCGAAAAAGACGACGACAAATTCGATCTGGACTTAAGCCGTATCATATTCGGAACGCTCGCTTACGCGGGAATTTTGCCCGAGCATATAAGCATCTCGGGATTATGCACCTGCTGCAACAACGACGTTTTGTTTTCGCACCGCGCGCAAAAGGGCAAGAGAGGCACGATGGCCGGAATGATAATGTTAAAATAAGATTTTCATAAAACATACAAAAAGAGACTGTCGCAAGGCAGTCTCTTTTTGCAAATAAAGTAACTATAGAAGATAAAAAATTAATGAATGAATCTGATGGATTTAAGTCCCATGTTTCCGAAGCCGGTGTACTTAAGGTACAAAGCCGATACTCCGTCGGGAATGTTGCAGTCCGCACGGTAGGTTACCCATACGGTTTCAAAATCTGCGCTCAACCTTGCATAGACGGGACCGTCGGGTGAGGTGCGGACTTCGAAATCACCCCTGCCGTATCCGCAAACGTCCAGTTCGATTCCTTTTACGCCTTTGAAATCAAAATATTTAAAACCTAAAGTCGTGTTTTCGACGATATTGTAAATATATCCCACACATTCCTCGCCGTCTTTTCCGTCCTGAGTGACTCTCGGAACGTGATGACCGCCGACATAGGGAATTCTTTCCTTGTCGGTATACATGTTGCAGACAATGTAGGAAGGATATTCTTCCGTATCCGAAAGAGGTCCGCCGTTAAGACCGCAGGATGTGATTTCAACCTGGGGAATGCTTCCGTCGGGAAGGAATTTAACTTCTTCGGCGCAACCCTGACGCGCATACCAGTCGTTGTTGGTCTGGCGGTGATAGAAAATATAGCGCTTTCCGTTTATCTCGCAGAGACCGCCGTGGTTGTTTGCACCGTAAGCTGCGGGTTCTTCGGCTTTTTTGTATGTGGAAATTCCGATATCGCAGTTGCTGACGATTACTCCGCCGTATTTGAAATCCCTGTCGGGATAATCGCTTGTCGCATAACAGAGCTCGTGCATTACTTCGGATGAATAAACATAATAATATTTTCCGTCGAATTTACGAATGGATGAAGCCTCGAAAAATCCGTGGTTTTCAAAGCCCGTACCTTCGGTAAAAGCGGGGGAGGGTGCCAGGAATTTGGGAGCCTCTTTTATCGTGAGCATGTCTTTTCCGAGAACGGTAACCATCGAGCCGTGTACCGAAGAATCGCCCTTTGCGCAAACGCCGCCCGTGTAAAGGTAGGTCGTGTCGCCCTCCGTAATTACCGCGGGGTCGAACTGATGCTCCTCGCCTTTTTCGCCGAGCCTTGTTCCGTCTTCGTAATGAACATATCCGTAAAATTTATATCTGCCGGCGGGGGTGTCGCAAACCGCCACCGAAATTATCGATACTTTGTCGAGCGCATAATAAAGATAATATCTTCCGTCCGGCCCTTTTGTAACATCGGGTGCGTAAAGGCACATATTGTCTTTTACGTTCAAAGCATCGTCGAGTCTCGTATAGATAACGCCTTCGTATTTCCAGTCGGTCAAATCGTCAACGGGAGCGGAATAGCAGACATAATCGTTCTGGCAGAAAAAATGTCCGCCGAATCTGTCGTGCGATCCGTATACGTATACCCTGTCGCCGAAAACATGGGGTTCGCCGTCGGGAACGTATTCGTAAGAAGGTAAATAGGGGTTAAATGCCTGTCTCATAAAAAATCCTTTCAAAAAAGCCGTTGAGGTATTAATAAGGGTCTTCGGGGTTCGGAGAATCAGAGGCGCTTCTTTTATAAACAACGGGGGAAACCAAAACGGAAAGCAACCCGGCTATAATGACAAAGATACCGAGTTTTTTGCTGTTGCCCTTGATGTGAAGAGGAACGGCCGGATCGTAGTAAATCAGTATCTTTTTGCCTACCTTGTAAGTGCTGTTGTAATAATCCATGTTTGAAGTGAATTCGTATCCTTCCACCTCGGGAACGGTATATTTTACGCGGGTGATGTATTGCCTGGTTTCGTTGCCGGGCTCGGATACTTTTTTGATTTCGACTATCGTGGCGGTAGTGGGCAAAAAGCCGTTGGTGTGAAAGAAAATCACGTAAATGCCGAAGCCGACAAACAATAAGCCCGTTATCAGGAAAATAAGGGCCGGAAAAAGTTTTTTGAACATGTATTTTGAACCTTTCGGATTTGATGTAAAACCTTTATCTCTTCAAGCCTTTTTCAACCAGCCAGTCTTTGATGAATTCGTTGAATTCCGATTCTCTTACCGTGGGAACGGGGCCGTTTTGCGTAAAATCCATTCCGGCTTTGTTTTCCTTCGTGTAGGGAACCCAGAGCGGCATGGGAGTTCCGTCGGCGTCGTTTCCGTTGGGATCTCCGGTTTTGACGAAATTGCAAAGATAATTGCAAATCTGTCTTGCAAGGTCGAAATGTCTTCCGACAAAAGGTCTCCAGCAAAGACCCAGTGTTTCGAAGAAAAACCAAAGATCTACCGAATGGAAGGTTCCGGGATTGTCCCAGCCCGGAATGTCGGCGTTGAAGATATAGTAATAACAGTTTTTGTCATTGTGTTCGAATATACCCTTTATGGCGCACTCGAGCCCTTCGGCTTGCGCGTAGAGATTGCCGGTTTTGGCATGTGCTTCCTTGAAAGAAAGGAATTTGTCGGCTTTGTCGCCGAATAATTCGCGTGCTTTCTTTTCGAAATCCTCGTCGTTTTCGGCTGGGATGAAGCTCTTGAATTCATCGCCGGTATTTCCCGAAAGCATCGGAACATGCGCATGTTTTCCTTCGAGGAAAGCCTTGGTCTGTGTTTCCTTAAGGAAGCAGCCGTCGATTGTAGGGCAGAAGAAAAATCCGGTGCCGATTCTGAATTCGCTTGCTTTGTCGCGAACGAATACCGCATCCAGCTTACGTGCTTCTTCTACGGAGTTTACGCCGAGGGATTTAATGAATTCGGCGCCCTTTTCCTTTGCCTCCTCATAAGTTCTCGGAACGATTACGGGATCGTCAAAATAAGGGAAACCGATGATTCCGCTTAAAATAACGGCTTTTTGGAAAAGTCCCTGGGAAGAACCGGTAATGTGCGAGAATACGCTGCCTCCGCCCGCGGACTGACCCATGATCGTGATATTGTCGGGATCTCCGCCGAATGCGGCTATATTTCTTTTAACCCATTTGATGCCCGCCTGCTGGTCGAGAAGACCGAAGTTGGAGGGAGCGTCGGGGCTTTCTTTGCAAAGTTCGTCGTGAGCGAGGAAACCGAATGCGCCGAGACGATAGTTGACCGACACGACGATGATTCCTCTTTTGGCAATGTTTTCACCGTTGAATTCCATTTCGGGAGTGTATCCCCACTGGAAAGCTCCTCCGAAAAACCAGACGAGAACGGGAAGTTTGTCCGTATCGCTTTTGGCATTGGTCCATACATTTAAGTAAAGACAGTCCTCATCCATATCGATTTCGGGATCGACATGCCAGTCGCGAACGTAGATATCGTCCGAGAGACCCGGAACGTCCTGCATGGAAATCGGAGCGAATTTGTATGCGTCCCTTACGCCTTCCCAGTTTGCGGCGGGCTGCGGCGCCTTCCATCTCAAATCGCCCACGGGCGGAGCCGCGAACGGAATTCCCTTAAAAACCGATATTCTGGTATTGTTGCCCGAAAGACCGCGAACAAGGCCGTTTTCGGTCATAACTGTCTTTAACATAGAAACCCTCCGAACGATATTTTTGTCCGATATACGAGGACAAAATTTTGCTATTCTTTATTATATTTAAAATATTTTTTCAAACTATTGACAAAGTTCATTAAAACACGTCACAAAATACAGATTTTCCGAAACAAAAGAATGCGAAAACGGGGACAAATAAATGAAGAGGTTTTACCGACAAATTATAGATAAAAACACCACAAAGTCTACATGGTAAAATATGGGTCTTTTTTGGTTTATTTATTTTTAAATTTATGTATAATATTAATTGTGGGTTTTTGCCTAACTTTGTTCGGGCAACTAACCGCAATATTTTTTTCTTAGGGAGAAACAAATGTACAGACATATCGTCAATCCGACAAATATCAAGAGTCATATCAATCCTGAAATCCAGGGCCATTTTTCGGAGCATCTCGGAAGATGTATTTACGAAGGAATTTTTGTCGGAGAGAATTCGGACATTCCGAATGTTAAAGGCATGCGTACGGATGTTGTCGAAGCCCTGAAGGAAATGAAGATTCCCGTTTTGAGATGGCCCGGCGGATGCTTTGCCGACGAATACCATTGGATGGACGGCATCGGAGCAAAATCCGAGAGAAAGAAAATGATTAATACCAACTGGGGCGGCGTCGTGGAAGACAACAGTTTCGGAACGCACGAGTTTATGGAACTCTGCCGTCAGCTGGGCTGCAAGACATATATTAACGGCAATATCGGCAGCGGAACCGTCAGAGAAATGAGCGAATGGGTAGAATACATGACATTCGAAGGCGTTTCCCCGATGGCGGATTTAAGAAGAAAAAACGGCCGCGACGAAGCGTGGGACGTTGATTATTTCGGTGTGGGAAACGAAACCTGGGGCTGCGGCGGAAATATGAGCCCCGAGTATTATTCCGATCTTTTCAGACATTATCAGACATTTGTCAAAAATTACAATCCCGACAAGAAAATCAAAAGACTTGCGGTAGGTCCTTCGGACAAAGATTACGCATGGACCGAAACCGTACTCAAAAAGTGCTTTGACAGATCGGGTTCATGGAACAATGCACACGGTTTCATGGACGGTCTGACCCTGCATTATTATACTCTGCCCTACGACTGGTCAAAGAAGGGCTCCGCAACGGTATTCAACGAAAAAGAATGGTACATGACTCTTGCAAAGACTCTGTACATGGATGAATACATCACAAAACATTCCGCAATAATGGACAGATACGATGCGGCAAAAGAAATCGGACTTATGGTTGACGAATGGGGAACCTGGTACGATGTCGAAGAAGGCACGAACCCCGGATTCCTCTATCAGCAGAACACCATCCGCGATGCGCTTGTTGCCGGCATTAATTTAAATATCTTCAACAAGCATTCGGACAGAGTCAAGATGGCAAATATCGCACAGCTTGTCAACGTGCTTCAGGCCGTAATTTTAACCGAAGGCGAAAAGATGGTTAAAACGCCCACGTATTTTGTATTTAAGATGTACAGCGCCCATCAGGACAACGATCTTTTGGAAAGCAGCATCGACACCAAGACAATCGGCCTCGAGGACGAATACAAAGTACCCAATCTTACCGAATCCGTATCCGTTGACGGGGACGGAAAGATTCATATCACGATTACGAACCTTTCCCTCGACGAGGAAGCCGAAGTCGAAAGCGAAATACTCGGAAGCGTCATAAAAGGAGCAAAGGCCGAAATAGTAACCGGAAAGATGGACGATCACAACACATTCGACAATCCCGACGTCGTAAAAACCGAAGAATTCGATAAGATTTCGTTTGAAAACGACAAATTAAAATATACGATTCCCACCTGCAGCGTGCTTCACATCGAAGTAACCGTATAATCATGGAATCCAAAAAGATATGCAGACGGTGCCTCATTTCCGAGATGGGCGAAGAAGCCTACAGGGAAATGATAGGAAAGCACGTCGACGTCATCAAAAAAGAAGAAAGAAGCGATGACGCTTTATACAAAGCAAGGCTTGATGTCTGCAGGGAATGCACAAAGTTAAACGCGGGAACGTGCGCGGCCTGCGGATGCTTCGTCGAAATACGCGCCGCCCACAAACGGTCCTCCTGCCCCGACAAAAAATGGAAATAAAAATAACCGTATTTACGGCAAATATTATAAAGGAGAGAAAACTATGGAAATCAAAAAAGTAACAGACCCCTCATTTAAGAAGTACGGTAAGATTATCGAAGGAATTGATTTCTCCGAAATCTTAAAGAATCTCGAAGCTCTTCCCATGCCCGCAGAAGGTGTAGAATACTTCCCCGGCGTAAA
>JAGADU010000039.1 GCA_017613435.1 Lachnospiraceae bacterium
GGCTGCCATAAATGTTTCACTCAGACGCCCTATAACCATCGCAACGGCATTGGTCCCGAGTGCCAGTATTCCGTCGCTTACCAAAACGGGTATGCTTATCCTGACGTATTCGAAGAAAAGCGACCCCGTTTTCATCAAAAGGTCTTTAATCCTGAATCCGATCTTTTTGTCTATAAAAAAGAGGTATCCCAAAATCAGCGTAAATTCGAATATTCTCGCAATCAAAGTGCCGAGTGCCGCACCGGAAACTCCCATTTCGGGAGCGCCGAATTTACCGAAAATAAACATATAGTTCATCAGAAGATTAACGAAAAACGCTCCGATCGAAACAAGGAGGGGATAGAGCACCTGTCCCACGCTTCGAAGAACGATGGTAATAACAAGGGACAGACCCACAAAGAAATATGTCGGTACCGAATAATTAAAATAATAAACCCCGAGTCTTATAAGGTTCCTTTTGCCGGTATACATTCTCATAACCAAATCGGGTGCGAAAAAAGTCGCAAGCGCAAAGGCGGCTGCGAGAATCAGATTTAACCTTATCACCAGACATACCGTCTGCTTCAATGCCCTAAGAGCGTCTTCTTGCTCTTTTTCCCCGCTTTCGGATTTTTTAATCCCCCAGTATCTTGATACAAGAACCGAGGCGCCCATTCCGAGTCCCATGCAAAAAATCTGAAACACGCTGATAAAGGAATTGGCAAGCGAAGTCGCGGACAGTGCGCTGTCTCCGAGTCGTCCCACCATCATCGTATCGAGCATGTTAACGCCTATCGTGATAAGACTCTGCACCGCTATCGGAAGCGCGAGAGTAAATACGTTTATGTAAAATTTTACGGATTCTTCGTGTTTTTTCATGGATGGCATTCCTTTGTTTTTTTTCCCCGAAGGCAAACATCTTTCCTATTTTATCACAAAAAAGACTTCGGGAGTATTTCCCGAAGTCTTTTTTCGAATTCGAAATTTCATTTTTAATCAGGCAAAAATTCCATTATTTCGTTATCGTCGTCATTTTCGTTTTTCGGAATTATTTTTAATATGGCTTCCGTGACGGCTTCGTATTTTTTCATAAGCGAATCGTGTTCGGCTTTAATCGTCTTTTTGTCGCCCTCGTTTGCGGCAGCCTCGAGTTTTGCGGCCTGTTGCGAAAGATTTGCGGCGCCTATCATCTTGGAAGTGCTTTTTAACGCATGCACGTAAACGGCATAATTCTTCCAGTCTTCTTTGTCAAAGCTGTTTTGCAGGTTTTCGGTTTTCTCATCCGCGGAATTCGCATATTCCGCCAAAACCACACGGTAAAAATTCTCGTCGTTCTGGCAGTACCGCAAGCCTGTCGAAACATCGATATCGGCAGCCGAAAGAAGTTCGAGCCCTTCCTTTTTGGTCTCCTCTTCAATCTCCGACAAAGCTTCTTCTTTTACGATTTCGATCTTGTCTTTGGGAAGATGGCGCATAAGCATTTTTTCGAGAGCAAAGCTGTCGATGGGCTTCGTCAGATAATCGGAGAAGCCCTCCGCCATATATCTCTCCTTGGCACCGATTACGGCATCCGCGGTAAGGCAGATTACCGGAACGTTTTGGCTTGCGCCGCCCTCACTCGCTCTTATTCTGTGAAGCGCCTCGGTTCCTTCCATCTCGGGCATTCTCTGGTCCATAAGGATCAAATCGTACTCGGTTTTTTGTGCCATTTTGACGGCTTCCGCGCCCGAAGTGGACGTATCGATCCGTATCAGGGTATTTTTCAAAAGATTTATTACGACCGTCAGATTAATTCTCGTATCGTCGACAATAAGAATATGCGCATCGGGCGCCCTGAAGGATTCCTTGTAGGCTCTTGCTTCGAGAACGCTCTTTTCGAAATGCTCCTGAAAATCTCCCACGGGTGTTTCGGAAACGATTTTCTGAGGAATCTTTACGCAAAAAGTCGAGCCCTTTCCGTATTCGCTGACAACCGAGATTTGACCGCCCATCATATCCAAAAGGCGCTTGGTGATAACAAGTCCGAGGCCCGTTCCTTCCACGGTGCTGTTTCGCTCCATCTCAAGGCGTTCGAATTTGACAAAGAGTTTTTCAATGTCATCCTGTTTGATGCCTATACCCGTGTCTTCAACCTTTGCGACAAGCATCAGGGAACCGTCTTCCCTTCTGTCTCCGCGAACGGTCATTTTGACGTAACCTTCCATGGTATATTTGACGGCATTGTTTAAAAGATTTGTGAACACCTGACGTATGCGGACTTCGTCGCCGTAAAGTTCGTCGGGAAGCGTTTTGTCAACGTCGATGATGAATTCGAGTTTCTTCTCTTTGGCCTTAAAGAGAATCATGTTGCTTAAATTGTTAAGAAGCGAGCTTAACTGATATTTGGATTCCACAAGGTCCATTCTGCCGGCTTCGATCTTCGAAAAATCGAGAATGTCGTTTACGACCGCAAGCAGATTGTGACCCGCATTTTCCACATCTCCCGCATAAATGGTGATGTTTTTCAGCGCATCCCTCATGGCTTTGGGATCGTCCTCCGCCGTCTGCGTGGTGCGGCGGCTCTCCCTTAAAATCACCTCGTTCATTCCGAGAACCGCATTTATCGGGGTTCTGATTTCATGGGACATATTTGCCAGAAATTCGCTCTTTGCGAGATTTGCGCTTTCCGCGCGGACTTTCTCCTCAAGAAGTTCTCCCTGAAGATGCACAAAGGGACGAACCGTCAAAAAGGCGAGAATTGCGGCAAAAATCTGCGAAAATACAAGGATTATAACGTAACTTACAACCGTTGAACGCATCTGTGAAGCAAGCTGTCCTTCAAACCAATCCGCCGTAAAATCGACCGCAACTATTCCCGCAACGTTTCCTTCGGAATCAAAAACGGGACTGTACGCACTGTAAAAAGTTCCCCATGTATCGGTATACGAAATATCATCCACCGCCGCGGTTCCGCTTCCGGCTTTGGCAAGCGCTTCCGTGTATTCCGCGGTTTCACCGTATTTCGCGGGTCTTACGGGGTCGATATCGAGCGTGAAGATGAAATGGTCCTTTTCCTCTTCCTTGATACAGTAAACATATTCGAGTTCGACATTGTCCTTGAAAACCGACAGGGTTTTGTAAATTTCATTGTATTCGTCGCTTCCGACGCTGTCTTTTTGCAGGTTCTTTAAAATGTCTCCGTTTACGGAACCCGATGCGCAGTTTGCTATATCAAGCATACGCTGCTGAATCGCTTTTCTTATTCCGACCCTCGCCCTGGAAACCGAAACGGTGCAAAAAAGAATACTGGAGACCAGCAAAATGACCTCCACCATGATGATGATTGTGGTTGATATTCGTGTCTTAGAAAACACTTGGGTTCCTCCCAAAAGAAACTTAAAATAACGGCAAATCTATTTTTCTTCCGTAACCTGGAAAATCAAAAATTTCAAATAGTAGGATTCGTCCGCTGCCCAGAGAATCGGATGATCGGGCGCCTGCGTTCTGAATTCGATCTGTCTTAAACGTTTTCGGGCACTCTTTGCTGCCTGAAGAATCGTTTGTTTAAAAAGCTCTTCCGTCATAAAATGCGAACATGAGCATGTGGCAAAAAATCCTTTGTCGCGAACAAGTTTAAGCCCCTTCATGTTGATTTCGCGATATCCTCTTATCGCATTCTTTGTGGCTTCCCTCGATTTGGTAAACGCGGGCGGATCGAGGATTACGATATCGAATCTCTCACCCTCTTTTTCAAGCCTCGGAAGTTCGTCCAAAACATCCGCGCACCTGAAAGACGCCGAATCCGAAAGATTGTTTGCTCTTGCATTTTCCTCTGCCTGCGAAACCGCAAATTCCGAAATATCGAGTCCCGTAACGTCTGTGGCTCCGGCCTTTGCGCAATTCAGGGCAAAAGTACCCATATGCGTGAAGCAGTCGAGAACCTTAAGTTTTC
This sequence comes from Lachnospiraceae bacterium, assembly GCA_017613435.1. Taxonomy (GTDB): domain Bacteria; phylum Bacillota; class Clostridia; order Lachnospirales; family Lachnospiraceae; genus UBA3766. The sequence goes on from JAGADU010000039.1 coordinate 3,911, forward strand.
CCGCACCGCCGAGGTTTTCGGGATTGTTCAAAACGCTTTTGCAAAGACGCTGCATCGCAAGACGGTTGTATTTCTGGTCGAGGAAAAATCCGGTTTTCTGACCGTTTACGACATCGACCGTATATCTGATTCCGTTTTCGCTTATACAAACATTCGTGTCGAATTCTTCGCCGATAAAGCCCTTGTGAAGATACATGCCTTCCTTTTTTCTGACGGAGGCATCCGACCTTTCGTATACGCCCTTTATATCCGTTCCGTCCTTTTTAAGAACGTCCTTTAATTCGTTTATTATGATTTCCTTAAATCTCTCGATCCCGAGCGAGAGCGACTGGACAACAAGAACATCGTTGTATTTATCCACCGTAAGCCCCGGCAGAAAATCCGCTTCGCCGAAAATGATTCGAACCGAATTAAGGTTGTCGGACGTTTCGGCATTCATTACCGATTTCCTGTAATTCCATGCGTCTTCAACCCTCATTCTGAAGAATTTTTCGTCAATTTCGGTATCCGCGTTTCTTGTCAGAAGACGGATTCTTATCTTGGAATTGTCGTTTATAAAGCCCTTTCCGAGCGTAATGCCCGTATTGTCTTTTATTATTACGATTCCTCCGTTTTCGTATTCGCCCGCGATGCTTTCGATCTCGTTGTCGAATACCCATGCCCCGCCGGCTTTAAGGAGTCTTCCTTCATTCTTTTTTAATGTAACGACAGCACTCATTTTTTTATCCGTTTACACTTCATAATCGAAGCAGCTTCTGATTTTGGTAAAAGGTCTTACCTTTTTGGTTGCGACTTCCACATGATCGGGATGAATCGCATATCCCTTGAGCGCATCTTCGTTTTCGAATGTCGAATCAAGCATCAGATCGGTGTTCGACGATTCAAGGGGGTTAATTTCCACCTTTATTTCAACGATTCCGGGAACTTTTCCCTTTAATCCCTCAAGACCTTCTTTTATCTCTTTCAAAATATTTTCTTTTTCTGAAACCGAATATCCGTCGTTAAGCGTCCAGACAATAATATGTTTTACCATTTTCTCTTCCTTTCGGATTAATCTGTGTCTTAAAAAAATTATAAAATGATTTTACCCTTTGCACAATACAAAAATGACCGCAAAACAACAGTTTTTAAGCGTTTTTTTGCATGTAAAAACAAGAGTGCGCGCGAATTATTCGCGATAAAAACCGAACACGCGGCGGGGGAAACGAAAGAGGTGTCGCGTTATCGATTGAATTATGAATCGATTTTCGATATTATTGAATAATCAAAAAACACTTCAAAAAGGAATTTTCGCAATGTCCGACTTTAGCAAATCCGCGTTTGTTTTCGACCTTGACGGCACGCTTATAGATACCGAAAAATTATACAGAAAATACTGGCCAAAGGCTCTGGCCGATTACGGATACGAATTGAGCGACGAACGAGCTCTCATGCTTCGTTCGCTCGGCCGCCCCTTTGCGCCGAGGCAGTTCAAAGACTGGTACGGAGAAGATTTCGATTACGATCTGATAAGGAAAAGACGCAAGGAATATGTCGAAGGATATATCGAAGAAAACGGTGTCGAACTCCGTCCGGGCGTCAAAGAAATTCTCGCCTTTTTAAAAGACAAAAAAATAACCGTTGCAATCGCAACGGCCACGGATCCCGCCCGTACGGAAAAATACCTTGAAATGACGGGAATCCGTGAATATTTTTCTGAAATAATATGTGCAACAATGGTAGAACGCGGAAAGCCTTCGCCCGACATTTACGAATATGCATGCAGGGCCCTTAACATGAACCCTTCCGACTGCTTTGCAATCGAAGATGCTCCGAACGGGGTAAAAAGCGCATACGCCGCAGGTCTTAAGGTAATCTTTATTCCCGATCAGGCGCCCGCAGACGAGGAAATTTCAAAAATGATTTTTGCGACTTTCCCCATTATCTTTGACATCAAAACCCTGTTTGAATGATTTAACAGAATTTGCCCGTAACTTTTGCGCATGCAATCGTAAAAGAGGTTAACTGAACTATCCAGATAACAGCAACGCAAAGAAGCGGAACAATCGTAATATCGGCAAACATTCCGATAATGATAAGCAGTACGGTCATTATCGTACATGTCATGTTCACTATATTGTATGCTTTGTAGGCTGCAATTCCGACCTGCTTCTTTTCGGCTTCGTCAAATCCCGAAACCCATTTCTTTTTAAACGAAAAATCAAAGATGCTTCCGTTTTTCTCGGGATTAAGGAGTTTTTCCATTTCGAGACTCTTTCTTTGAATGATAAAAAACAGCGCCGTGAAAATCACCACTCCGATGAGCGAAAGGAAGAATCCGATCTCGTAAATTTCGGCGATAAATCCGGTTTCCGTCTTTACGCTCCTTAAATTGGGAAACAGATTGTAAATACTTGCGCCGTGGAGGAAGAAGCAGATTATAATCGATCTTCCGACGGTTCCGAAAAGATCCGCCACCTTATCTTCGATCAGATCCCAATTGTCCTCTCTCTCTTTTTCCGTTCCCCAAAGCTTTTTGACTTTGATATATTTAACGATTGAAATAACGGCCGTTATCGTACCGAAGACATACATTGCGGCGGCAAAGCAAAGACTGAACAATTTTCCGTTTTCTTTGAAAAAATCAACCGACATTTCAAACAATTCGTGCTTGGATGCCAAAAAATAACCAAAGAAACTTCCGCCGATTGCAAAAACAGTCATCGCAATAAAGAATAAGGGCATTCTTTTGTAATCTTCTTTTTTTATTTCGTTAATACGTTTTTCTTCATTCATTTGCTTCGTCCTTTCCGTCATCCGTATACTCAAAAATATCTTCAACTTTAACGCCGAAAACCCCGGCCAGTTTCAAAGCCAAGGTTACCGAGGGAGAATAATCTCCCCTTTCTATTAAACTGATTGTCTGGCGTGATACATGAACCATCGAGCCGAGTTCCTGCTGATTAACGCCCAGTCTCGCACGATGTTCTTTTAAGCGGTTGTTCAACGACATCTTTTTCTCCCCCGTCGCGAAGAGGTTTCGGGAGGCCTGCGCGGCCTCCCTTAATACTACAACAAAATCGCAACTATAATTAAAAATGTTAACGTATATATCACAAATTTATACATGTTTATTCATCCGTTCGGTCAGGCATTTAATATCATTCCCAGATAATTGTATACGAAAAGTCCGAGAGTTGCGAGAATAAAAATTATCATTCCGATATTTCCCCACGCAAATTTCATTCCTTTTTCAACCTGAGCCTCGGATTTTTTGATGACGATTTTTTTCTTAACAAGAACGATAATCCAAATTACGATTCCGATTAACGTCATTACAACACATAATCCCATCCAGCCGTAATACGGAAGGATCGTGGGAATAACCTCTCCCAGAATCTTGGTGTATTCCGCCTGCAAAGCCGTATCCGCGGGGTTCGAAGCGACCTTTTGAGCCATGTCGCTCATTTCTGCAACTTTATCAAAATCAATAAGTCCTGCAAGTCCTACGCCTATTATGCTTGCGGACAGATTGAATATCATGTGGTAAACAATCGAATACCATACTTTTCCGGTACGGATATACACATATGCGAAGACAGCTCCCATTCCCGTAGCGTAGAAAAACTGCGAGAAATTGCCGTGAAAGAGGCCGAACATAAGTGCCGATGATATAATGGCCACCCATTCCCCGTACTTAACGGTTCTGTCGATTAAGAATTTGCGGAATATCAGTTCTTCAAAAATCGGTGCAAGAATGCCTATCGTAAGTATTCTCCAAAAAGGTGCGGATCCGAGCATAAGATTTGCCAAAAGATTGCTGTTATTTGCGGATACGCCGAAAGGAAGCGTCAGTACCCTGTTAACAATAAATCCGACAACCGTTCCCGTTCCGCAAAGTCCGCAGCAAAGCAGGAAGCATACCGCAAATCCCATAGAGCCGAGTTTGTTCTTTTCCGGTGTCTTTTTATCCATCTTTCGAACAATCAAAGTCAGAACGGGAAATCCTATTACATATTCCGGAATTATCAGTCCGAACAAAAATGTAAATACGCTGCCTCCCGTAAAGCTCTCGGGAAGAAATTTTCCGATTACCCGAATGATAAGTAACTGTACCGCTACGACCGTGATTAAATAAATCGCTGCCGAAAGCGCATATTTCGAATAACTTTTTTTCATCAATACATCGTTTTCCATTTGATGATTCATCTCCTTTTCAATTTCTCGTTTTGTTTTATATGAAGCTTCTTTAATAACCGTTTATGACAACCTCTTTTGTCGTTTTGACAACTTTACTTGTCAAACACAGTATATCGATGACAAGGAAAGTTGTCAATATCTTTTTTTGAAAAATTTTTTGAATCATCAAAAAGCCTGTAAACATGGCGTTTTACAGATCTTGTTTTATTTATTCGATAATTTTTTATCGTTTATCGTTAATTTTTTGTTGACAAAGATAAATTTCGGTGTTATTCTTCCCTTGTAACATACAAAAACCGGTTTTGAAAAAATAAATTTTCATCGGTTTGAAGAACGGATTAACAACGACTCAAACCGAATCGTAAAAAGGAGTTATTATGATCGAAGAGAATAAAAAACTTTCAAATGTTAAGAAAAGCTGCAAGGGAGCAAAGATAGTTTCGACAATCATCTTTATCGTGCTCCTCGCGGGCGCCGTATTATGTACGATATGCTCGATATTACTTTTCGCGGGAAGAGAAAAAACGGATCTGGAAATCAAAAACGCTCAGGCTTCCGGCTATGAAATGGATGTTGAATTCAAAGCGGGACCTTTTGTCCTCGGTTCGTTCGAAAACGGAGATTTCGTGGCGCATGAACCCATTGATTCCGATATTCCCGCCGTTGACAATTTCTTTAAAACAAATGCCGAATCACCCTCGGTTTACATGGGCACCTCTCTTTTTATAACGGCCATTATGATGCTGTTTTCGGCGTTTGCCTTCTTCCTGATTTCATCCGTGTTCTCCATCATCGTAAAAGAAGGCAATCCCTTCTGCAAAAGGGTGCTTAAAAGAACGCTTGTCGCAATGATAATATTAACCGTACTGGTCGGATTCAGTGCAGGTATTGCTTTCTTCGTACTCATGGGCTTTTTGACCTGGGTTATCTACACTGTGCTCGATTACGGTTGCGTACTTCAGATTCAGTCTGACGAGACATTATAACGGAGGGGAATATATGGGAAAAATAATTTTAAGACTCGACCGTGTAATGGCCGACAGAAAAATATCTTTGAATGATTTGGCCGAAAAGGTGGGTGTTTCAAACGTCAACCTTTCCAAAATGAAAACAGGCAAAATAAGTGCCATTCGCTTTTCGACTCTCGAAGCAATCTGCGAGGCACTCGAATGTCAGCCCGGAGACATTCTCGAATACAGCCGGGAAGAGTGATTACATGATAATTTTTGTAATTATAAATCTTTTGTCATTTCTGATCTTGTCGGAGATGTTTCCATAGATTAAGGACGGGGTTTTGCCCCGTCCTCTTTTATTCTTTCCTGTTTGCGTATGTGCAAAGATATGTGATTACCGGCATTGCGGCTATGTTTATATAAATGTATCGAATCCACGCCACCGGCGCAAGGAAACAGCTTAGCATGTACATAAAGGGAATCATCATCAAAGTAAGCCCCCTTCTGTCTTTTTTGTATAAAAGGAATGCAAAAGCCGCAAAATATGTCAAAACATAGAATGAACTTCTCCACGCATTTCCGAGAAGAGGAATCTTAAGACGCCCTTCTTTTTCGCCGTACATATAATCGAATATGCCGCTTCCCATCGGAAGATAATTCATGTTTTCAACGGAAGGATAACCGTCATAAACGTTTTTGTTGTAAAGCTTTGTCGTTCCTGTAAGGAAATACGGGTATTCGAGAGGATACCAGTATCCGAGCGTCATTCCCGTTACCGATTCAAGGTACGATACCGGGTGCTTTAATCCGACTTTGACCACCAGTTTTAGGAAATTTATCTTGTTGGATTTAAGCAAAGCCTCGTTGGCGTCTTTTTTGATGCCGTCCGCTATTACAAAAGAATATTCGGAAAGCGCGTCTTCGGGAATATATGAAATGATTTCCCCGTATTCTGCGTCGGTCAGCGTATCTTTTTCACGAACCGCCACCCTTGCGAGACACGAAAGCGGAAGCGACATGCTCTCCCTCTCGGTATCCGTTTCACGAACGTTATATGCCTTCATCAGTATGTTTTCGCTGACTTTAAAGGCGAGAAATATCGATGCAGTAATAAGAATCACCGGAATTATTCTTTTTATTTTCTTTTGCAAAAGAAGAATCAAAACGCCGCCCGCAACCACGGCATAAATCATATTGTTTCTGAAATGGCACGAAAGAGTCGAAGATAAGACGATTCCCGTTGCATAAAGCACTCTTTTTAAATGCTTTTTGGAATCCGTGTCTAAAAATCTTAACGCAAAAGTAAGCGCAATCAGAATAAATGCCGCGGACAAAACGCCCTTTATCGTTGAAATCGCAAACCACGCGTTTGCGGGATTAAGCAAAAATACAAAAAGTGCGGCGATTCGAATACTTTTTCTCACTCTTTTTTCGAAGAGATATTCCATAAAGAACGCCACCGCAAAAGATAAAATTCCCATTTGAACGAGGGAGTAAATCATCATTCCGCTATTGACGTTTCCTCTCTGCAGGCCCCATTCGTAGGTTTTTCCGAGGAAAAGCGTGTGCAAAATCGAATGATGCGTGGTCATGCTGTTTGTCAGATAATCATGGAGCTGATAATCCGCATCGTATACGAAATTGATCGGCCAGTGATAAAGGAAAAGCGGAATAAAGCTTGCAAAAACGAGGCACCAGATTGCCAAAAGGTATAAAAGTCCGCCTTTAAGGAAGGATTTTTCTTCTTTTTCACCGTCTTTTTTTGTCCGATCGGAAACCATGCTTAAAAATCCGATGATTTCGGAAAGACAGGGGATTGTCAAAAAAGAAAGTCCGACGGCGACAACAACGGATATTGCGATATTTCGCCCCTCTCCCGAAAACGAATTGTTTCCGTAGAGCATGTATGCGCCCCAAACCGTCAAAAGACTTAAGGGAAGGGCGAATACTGCGGAGATAATTACTCTTCTTTTGTCGCTTATTGCTTCTTTTTTGAAAAATCGGCGCAAAAGAATGCAGTCAAGCGCAAAAAAAGCTATGCATGCGGGATTCCATCCGAATGTTTCAGTCCCTAAATACCCTCCGTTCGAAGAGGTAATACCTGCCAGATAAGCGATTGAGAGCGCATTTATAAAAGCCGAAACAAAAATGAAAAATCCTTTTTTTTGCAGTTTTACGTCTTTAAATTTCTTCATTTCGGGTTAACTCGTCCAATCCTTTTTATTTTCTTCTCTTTTGAATGATGACAATAAGTATTATACCCATTACGAGGGCTGCGATAAAGCCCAAAAAACCGAGAACCGGGATTCCCAATATCTGCGGCTGCATGTCGGTGGTGCAAATCATGGCGGAACTGATTATAACCGATGCCATGATTATGCAAAGAATCATATCTCCGACAAGCGTTTCGATACGCTTCATAAGGGGCTCGAATCCGACCGGTTCAATATTGATTTTGGTCTGTCCCTTTATTACGGCTTTCATAAGATCCGCCGAAAGAGACGGAATCGTCAGGGATTTTTTGGCGGAGTCGTAAACAGACTTAGCGTCCTGAACCACCTCTTTTTTAAGGTCGAAATTCTCAAGCATTTCGTGCATTACTTTTCCGGAGAAAAGTTCCGCCATGTTGACGCCCGCGTTAAGCTTCGTGACAACGCCCTCCAGGGTGATGAGCGCACGAACGAGCATCGAGAAGCCCTTCGGCATCGATATTCCGTGTTTGGAAGCAAGTTCGACCACTTCGCTTAAAAGTTCGCCCATGTTCAGATCTTCAAAATTAACGGAACAATATCTCTCCATCATTTCGTCGATGTCGTTAAAAAGGGCGGGATGATTGATTTCCCTTCCGGGATTTCCCAGCGCGATTACCGCATTTTTCATAAGATTGACGTCTTTTTGAACTACGGCCGTAATTGCGGTTTTAAGGATGTTCTGCTCTTTGGAACCGAGCCTTCCGACCATTCCCCAGTCAAGCCAGACGATTTTGCCGTTTAATATTTCAAGATTGCCCTGGTGAGGATCGGCATGAAAGAGACCGTCGTCGAGAACCTGTTTCAAAAAGACATTTACGAGTTTGGTTGCAACTTCCTTTCTGTCATAACCCTCACTGTCGAGTTTTTCAAGATTTCCGATTGAAAATCCGTCGATGAAACTCATGGTCATGACTCTTTGCGTTGTATACGCCTCTTCGATGACGGGACAACTTACGTAATTGATTCCCTCCATGTTTTTGGCAAATTCCATCGTGGTCTCGGCTTCGATTCTGAAATCGAGTTCGTTAATCGAAACTTCTTTCAATTCCCGGACCAGCATGTCAAAATCCACTGTCTGATTGACCGGAGAAATCTTGGCCATTTTGGCCGCTTTCCCGAGAAGAGCAAAGTCCTTCATCATCATGTCCGCTACGTACGGACGCTGAACTTTGACAACCACTTTTCGTCCGTCGGGAAGAACCGCGGCATGAACCTGTGCTATGGAAGCGCTTCCCAAGGGCTTCTCGTCAATCGATTTGAAAAGCTTATCTACGGGAGCGCCAAGTTCGTTCTCTATTTCTTTTTTGATTACTTCTATATCAAGTGGAGTTACTTCGGCTCTTAAAAGTTCAAGTTCCTCGCAATATTCCCTGGGCAAAAAATCGCTCCTCGAACTCATTATCTGACCGATTTTGATAAAAGTCGGTCCGAGATCCTCGAGAATATGTCTTAAAGTTACCGGGGTAAGGCCGTTCTTGACCAGATTGTGCTTTCGAATGACTCCGAGTATTTCCTCGAGACGTTTTGTTTCATCGAACATTTCCCTCGGAATGCTCTTTAATTTCATTTCCGCTTTAATCATCAATCTTCACCTTCCTTCTTTTCTTTTAAGGTTTGACTGACTTTTTTAAGTGACAATTTGGATTCGTCGGGAGTGTCCTTCGCTTCCAAATCCAGGGCCTTTGCCTCTTTTTGCCCCTTCCTTTTGTCAAATTCGATTTCGGTTATTTTCCCGTCTTCGAGTTTTTCCCGGTTAAAATAAAGCGTTTTTCCGTCGCCCAAATCATAGGTTTTGTCTTCCTTTTCGCGCATTTGGCGACGTGCGGTTATTTCATCGCGGTTACCGTTGTAGAGGAGTTCCTCGTTGTCAACTTCTCCCATTCCGAAAATGACACTTCCTCTTCGAAGCAAATCTTTGATCTCTTCGTTTTGTTCGTCAATCGAGCCCAACGCTGCCAAAATCATATCTTTTGTTACGTCTTTGACTTTTTTCATGTAAACCTCCCTGTATAAACGCGCTTTGCGAATCTTTTTTCAAGGATTGTTTTTATGCGATTGCCGCATCAGAGCAATTCTTTTATTATTATTCTTCCTCAATCACAGCCTGAAATTTTCTTATGGATTCGGCCATATTTTCCTCGGTGATTTCACTAAACCATCCGAATCGAACCGTGGTTTTGGAAGCTTTGTCCTGATTGTTTAAAATCTTTTCGTAATCGGCCCCGCTTATCGTATTCTGTTTGTCGTCATAATAATTTTCCGTCCTGCCGTTTTCGTCTCCCAACACTTCCTTGGCGCAGATTCGCTCAAGCACCGCCATGTCATACCGGAAAGACATCAAATAGTACTGCTTCTTTGAGCCGTTTCCTTCCAAATTGCAGTTTCCGTCCACGAGATATTTGTATCCTTCCATGGTTTCCAGGCGTTTGCAGGTGTTTATGGCGTAAAGATTCGGGGGCAGTTCGTAGAAATTCGGGTCGCTCAAACTGTTTGAATTAATCTTTTTTATACTTCCGTCGTTTTGAACCTCATATATGATCGAATAACCGTATCCTTCGCTTCCGCGGTGTCCGGATTTGATCACTTCGGGATAACCGTCACCGTCAAGATCCGTGATTGCATATGCAACGCCTTCTATCGTATCCTTTTCGCTTGCATCCCAAAGCATTTCGTCGGACAGTTCCCATTCTTTCGAATTTTCCAAAAGAATCTCAATCGGGCGGATATAGTTGACTTCAACTCCTTCCCATATTTCATCGTCCTTGTAATAATAATCCCGTCCTTCGTATCTGAAGGATTTTTTGTCATCGGATATTTTTACTGCAAACGATGCATAAGAACCCCAGCCCGATCCCGGCTCGGATATCTCGCAAAGGTTTTCATCCGATCCGGATTTCGAAAAAAACAGATCGTGACATTCCTGATACATGCAGGAATCCGCGTCGAAATACAAAAGTCCCTTGCCGGATTCGTATTCATATATGTCAAAATAATCCATGTTGTCGCTGACCCACCTGCCTTCGAAGAAATCGAATAATTCCTTGTCGGTTTCTTCTCTCTCGATTATGTTTTGCTCTGCGACTTTGGATTTTTCTCTTTGTTTCTCCCTCTCCTCGGCAGTGTAATAATGATTCACGTCTCCTTTATAGTCGCTCCATCCCAGATCAGTTGCCCCTGTACGCCAAATGCATACGTACGCGGACGTATTAAGCTGTCTGAATCTAACTTCGTATTCGCCGGAGTAAACGTCCAAAGAGGTAATTGCCGTCGGATTGTCGGAATAAACGGTTATGGTACTGTTCCCTGCGTCGATGGTGGCCTTGGAATCGTCGGATGTCGAAAAGTTCGTAAAATCAGAGCCGCCTTTGAAACTTATTTTTACCCTGTCGTCGTAATAAACGGTTTTGGTGATATAAAACCAATCCGGATGGGATATGTTTTTTACGTCATAGGTATAGGCCGTACCCTTGGAGCATCCCAGAACGCACAAAATACCGAATATGGCTGTTATTATCGTCAATATGTTTTTCTTCATGTTTTTTCCTCCCGTGCCGGTATTGAACTTTCATATCAAAGATACGATTAAACCGCCTGTTTTTATGGCATTCGGGTACCTTTTGGCCTTTGTGTTTACATGCATTCAATATCTTTACTCTATATTATACTTCGTAAACAAAAAAATAAAAGTCAGGTTATACCTTTGCGATATCCTGACTTTTATATTGCAAGTTTGTTAACGAATCAAATCGGGCGGTGCTTTTCTACTTCTGTCCGTAGTATGCGTTCGCACCGTGCTTTCTGTAATAATGCTTATCCTGCAACTCCTGTGGCGCTCTTTTGACTTCGGGATTTATCTGCTCGGTGAAAAGAGCCATCTTGGCAACTTCCTCCATAACAACCGCGTTATGAACGGCATTGTCGGCATCCTTGCCCCATGCAAAAGGTCCGTGATTCTTGCAAAGAACACCGCATACGGCTTCGGGATCTTTTCCGAGACGATTGAATTCCGATACAATGAGCTTTCCGGTATTAAGCTCGTATGCCTCGTCAATTTCCTCTTTTGTAAGGCATCTCACGCAGGGAATATCTCCGTAAAAATAATCCGCATGCGTCGTTCCGTAGCAGGGAATGTCTCTTCCCGCCTGCGCAAAACTTGTCGCATATGTGGAATGTGTGTGAACGACTCCTCCGATTTCGGGAAATCCCTTGTAAAGTTCAAGATGCGTGGGCGTATCGGATGAAGGATTGAGCTTTCCCTCAACAACATTTCCTTCCAAATCCACAACCACCATATCTTCGGGCTTCATCACATCATAATCCACGCCGCTCGGCTTAATGACAAACAACCCCTTCTCTCTGTCTATCGCACTTACGTTTCCCCATGTAAAAGTCACGAGTCCGTGCTTCGGAAGAAGCATATTCGCTTCATACACCTTCTGTTTCAATTCTTCAAGCATTGTCTGTATTCCTTTCTCCTGTATATTTATAAACCCGCGAGGGTTTTCGTCTGAAGTTTTCCCAAGCCCCGCAAAATGCTTCGGCGGGTTTCTTCCCGGCCGGACCCCGCAAAAGGATTCGGACCGGCAAACTTTTGCCGATGATTCTTAGCGAGTAAGTCGCGAACTGCCCGTTTCGAGGACTGTTTGAGCGAAGCGAGTTCCGCAGAAACGGGTTTGTTTGTGAGCGGCGAAACGAGCTTAGAATTCATCGTGCTTTTGCGGGACGAACATTTCGCGGGGTCCGACCCTCAAGAAAAGAACGAAGCCTTCGCGGGTTTCGCCGGTGTAATTTACAGAACGTCTACTGCGGCCTTCTCGATGGCGAGGCCTGCTTTGTATTTTTCGATGTAGGCATCGAAGCCTGCGACGTCAGAGGCGTCGGGCATGCATTTTTCGCATTTTGCGTTTTTGAAGATGACGTCGGATAAGTATTCGCTTAAGGATTTTCCGTTCTTTTTATCCATGTAAGCCGCAAGAAGCGCGATGCCCCATGCGCCGCCTTCGGAGGCGGTTTCCATTACGGAAACGGGTGCGTTGATGGCTGCGGCGGCGATTTTGGTGCCGACACCTTTGGTCTTGAAGTATCCGCCGTGTCCGTACATTTCGTCAACGCATACGCCTTCTTTCTTGAGCATGAGATCGAGGCCGACTTTGAGCGTTGCCATTGCGGAATAAAGGTTGGATCTCATGAGGTTTGCGAGCGTGAAATTGTCGTTGGCGGTTCTTGCGAGAACGAGCGCACCTTTTTCAAATCCGGTAACGGGTTCTCCGGAAAGATAGTTGTACAAAAGAACTCCGCCGCAGTCGGCTTCGCCGTCAAGAGATACGGAATAGAGTTTTGTGAAAAGCTCGTTCATATCTACGTTCATTCCGAAAAGTTCGGAATATTCTTTGAAAATTTTAACCCAGTTGTTGATTTCGGAGGTGCAGTTGTTGCAGTGAACCATGCCTACAAGCGCTCCGTCGGGTGTTGTTACGAGATCTATTTCGGGATAAACCTTCGATAATTCTTTTTCGAGAACGACCATTGCGAAAACACTGGTGCCTGCGGATATGTTTCCGGTTCTCTTCTTTACGGAGTTGGTCGCAACCATTCCGGTTCCGGCATCGCCTTCGGGAGGACAGAGGGGAATTCCTGCTTTGAGACTGCCGCTCTCATCAAGCAGGTTTGCGCCTTCTTCGGTTAAGTATCCGGCATTTTCTCCTGCGTTTAAAACCTCGGGCAATAAGTCTTTAAGACCTTTTGCAAGGGCGGTTTCCTTTGCGAGAACGTCGAATTTTGCAATCATTTTTTCATCGTAATTTCCCGTGCTCATATCAATGGGGAACATTCCGGACGCATCTCCGACACCGAGAACTTTTCTGCCGGTCAGTTTCCAATGAACGAATCCCGCAAGGGTTGTAAAGAAATCGATGTCTTTTACATGCTCTTCTTTGTTGAGCATAGCCTGATAAAGATGGGAAATGCTCCATCTTTGGGGAATGTTGTAATCAAATTCTTTTGTAAGAATGCCGGCTGCCTCTCCGGTTATCGTATTTCTCCATGTTCTGAAAGGAACAAGGAGATTGTTTGATGCATCAAAAGCAAGATATCCGTGCATCATGGCGGAAATTCCGATTCCGGCAAAAGATGTCACGATAATGCCGTATTTATCCTTAATGTCCTTGGCCAGATCCGAATAGCAGGCCTTGAGCCCGTTGAAAATTTCCTCTTCGGAATAGGTCCAGATACCGTCTTTTAAACTGTTTTCCCATCCGAAACCGCCGATTGCGAGTACTTCGCCCGCTTCATCGCAGGCCACCGCTTTGATTCTCGTCGATCCGAATTCGATTCCGAGATATGCCTTGCCTTCTTCGATTAATTCTTTTGCTCCCATATTTACCTCCGCAATTTAATATACTATTTTGTCCCTGCCGGACTGTTTGCCCATGTAAAGCTTCTCGTCAACTTCTTTTAAATTGACTTCGATTGTCTTGGACAGATCGAATTCCGTCAGGCCGTAAGTCATTGTAACGGAAACTTTTTCGCTTCCGTAAGGAACTTCGATTTTCTTTATTTCTTTGTAAATATCATGAACTGCCAGATATGCGTCGTCTCCGTTTAATTCTTTCCCCGACTTTATTAATGTTTTTTCCACATCTGCGGTATGAAAAGAAGCAATATCGGATAAAGCTCAAGTCTTCCCGCAAGCATATCGAATATGAATACGATCTTCGACAGATAATTAAATCCCGCAAAATTGCCGGTGGGACCCACGACCTCAAGACCGGGTCCGATATTGTTCATCGTGGCCAAAACCGCGGTAAAATTGGAAATGATATCGTATTTGTCCGTCGAAACGATCAAAACCGAGCCGAAATAAATAATCGAAAAGAGGATGAAATAAACACATACGCTCTTAACCACGTTTTTGTCGAGGGTTTTGTCATCCATGCCCACGGCTTTGACGCTTCTGGGATGTATGAAAGAGTGGATTTCCTGACGAACGGCCTTGAAAACGATAAGCACTCTTGAGAATTTAAGACCGCCGCCCGTACTGCCGGCGCAGGCACCCGTTACCATCAAAAGAATGAGAATGGTTTTGGAAAGTGCGGGCCACGTATTAAAGTCCGCCGTCGCAAATCCCGTCGTCGTGATGATTGAAGCGACCTGAAATGCCGCATCCGTAAGGGCCGTACCGAACGACTGATACATTTTAAGGATATTCAAAGTAACGATTGCCGTTGATGCGATAATCACAATCAGATAAGTTCTTACTTCTTCGATATTGAAAATGTTTTTGAATTTTCTCGCCAGAATGAGGAAATATACGTTGAAGTTGATTCCGTAAAGAATCATGAATATCGTAACATCCCACTTTATAAGCGTGGAAAATCCCGCAATGCTCGAATTGTATACGCCGAAACCGCCGGTGCCGGCAGTTGCGCATGCGGTACATACTGCTTCAAACGGGGTCATTCCCATTATCCAAAGCGATATGATCTGAACAACGGTAAGAAAAATATAGATAATATAAAGAATCTGCGATGAATCCTTCATTTTGGGAACGAGTTTTCCGACTACGGGTCCGGGGCTTTCCGCACGGAGAAGGTGCATGTTTACGCCTCCGACCATCGGCATTATTGCCAAAAGGAATACGAAAATTCCCATTCCTCCGATCCAGTGCGAAAAGCTTCGCCAGAAAAGAGTGGCGTGACTTACGGCTTCAACATCCGTAAGAATCGTCGCTCCCGTGGTGGTAAAGCCCGATGTCATTTCGAATACAGCATCGATGTAATTGGGGATTTCCCTTGTAAGAAAAGGAGGAAGTGCTCCGATAAGACTCATGAAAAGCCACGCAAGTCCAACGCTTGCAAAGCCTTCTTTGGCAAAAAGCTGCATGTTTTTGGGCTTTTTAACGGACACCAAAATACCCGCAAGCATGCCTGCGAGCGCCACAACAATATATGCCCACCAGTATTTCTCATGATAATACATCGCTACCAGGCCCGGCAGAACCATAAATGCCGACTCGATCGCGATTACTTTTCCGAGTGTGAAAATTATAATTGCTATGTTCATACCGCTATCTTAAATCTTTCTAACCGAGAATATCCTTGATATCGCTTAATCCGCTCTTGGTGGTTACGACAATAACCGTATCGCCTTCTTCGATGACGCTTTGACCTTTGGGGATAATGATGGTGCCTTTACGGTTGATGCAGCCGATAAGGATATCTCTCTTTAAGTTTAATTCCATGATGGGAACTCCGACAATCGGAGAATCCTTGAGAATTTTGAATTCAAGCGCTTCAACTCTTCCGCCGTTTAATTTGATAAGCGTTTCAACGTTGCTTCCGATGGAATTTTGCATCGCCCTGACATAGGATACGATGTAATCCGCAGCGATTTTATCCGGATAAATCAGGCTTCCGGGGCTGAATGTGTTGATTATGTCGTCAAAGGATATTCTGTCGATTTTTGTAATAACTTTTCCGCCTGTCTTTGTCTTGGCAAAAAGAGACAGGAAGATATTTGTTTCGTCGATGCCCGTTAACGATACGAAAGAATCGCAGCCTTCAATGCCTTCTTCTTTTAAAATCTCCTGGTTTGTCGCATCGCCGTTAATAATCGTGGCTCTCGGAAGATCTTCGCTTAATACCTCGCATTTGTCTCTGTCGACTTCGACGATTTTTACCCTGATGCCCATCTTCAAAAGGATTTCCGCGAGATAATATGTCATCCTTCCGCCGCCGATGATCATGGTGTCCTTAACCTGATGCGTGTCATATCCGATCTTGGTGAAGAATTCCCTCGAATTGACGGCCGAAGCTACAATAGTGATTTTGTCGTTTGCACGCAGAATGAATGCACCGTTGGGAATGAAGATATCGTCTCCTCTCTCAACCGTACAGATAAGTATGTCCGAAAGCACTCTCTTTGAGACTTCGATAAGAGTCTTGTCCACAAAGGGCGAGTCTTCGGTAATTACGAGATTTAATAGTTCAACCCTTCCTTTGGCAAAAGTATCGATTTTATCCGCCGAAGGGAATCTTAAAAGTCGGGAAATTTCGACTGCTGCCGCATACTCGGGATTGATTATCATGGAAAGTCCGAGTTCGTCTTTGATATATTGAATTTCCTTGCTGTAAAGAGGGTCTCTTACTCTGGCTATCGTATTGCAGTTACCTGCTTTTTTGGCGAAAAGACAGCATAAGAGGTTGATTTCGTCCGATCCCGTAACGGCTATAAGAAGGTCCGTCTTTTCGATGTCGGCTTCTTTTTGAACCGAATACGAAGCGCCGTTTCCGACTATTCCCATTACGTCAAAGCTGTTGGTAATATCCGTTATTACCGCAGCGTTTTTGTCTATTACCGTTATATCGTGTTTTTCGATAACAAGCTGCTTGATGATCGAAAGACCTATTTTTCCGCAGCCTACTATAATGATTTTCATTTTCTGTCCCTTTTTTGAAAATTATTTATATCATTTATTTTCGTGCGGTGTATTCCGTAACGTTTCTTACAGTTTCGCCGTCAATCTGCAAAGCGGTGGGTCTGTCGAATTTTACGGTTATTTCCTTACCGGTTCTGACTTCTACAAGCTTTTTGTTGTTGACATGCTCTCCTTTAAAGATAGCGGGGAAGCCCATGAGCGTTCCGATTCTTCCCTTATCTTTGAATACCATGCAAGTGAGCGTATCGCCCAATCTGTCCTGGTCGGGTGCGGCCTTCATTCCGCCTCCGTAATATTTTCCGTTCATAGCGGAAGCAAGCCATGTTCTCTTGTATTCCTTAGTCTCTCCGTCAACGGTTATCCATGAGCGGGGGCATTTGAATTTAAAGAGCACCAGTTTGATTGAAAGTGCCGTATAATCTATTTTTTTCTTGCCTGCGGCTTTAAGATCGTCTGCCATTTCGCAGCATACTCCGTCAACGCCGAATCCGATTCCGTTTAAGAATTTATAATCCGCTCCGTTAACGGTAACGGTCGGAAGGTTTTTAAGATATTTCTTGATTGAAGGCATTTCGGACTGATCGTAATTTTCCTTGATGTCTCTGTAAAAATCGTTTCCGGTACCCGCGCAATATAAAAGAACGTCGCAGGGAATCTCCAAATCCGCCGTATAATTGGCAAATTTGTTAAGCGTTCCGTCTCCGCCGCTTAAAATAATCAGATCGTACTCCGTCAGTTTGGAAACGAAATCCCCTGGATCGAGTCCGACAACGTTTACTTCTTCGTATTCGCCGTCGATTTTTGATTTGATTGCTTCAAGACTTTCCTTTCCGTTTCCGTTATTTGACAATTCGTTGTACAAAATATACTTCATGACATTTTCTCCGTTTTTTCACTTATTAAAACCGCAATAAGGTAACCAAAAAAATCGGTTACCTTACAAATAATCGTTTATTTCTCTGCCCGGGGGTTCATTCTTTCGGGTTTTTCGCCGTTATTCAAATCTTTGCCGTCATCGTAATACGCAAGCGAACTGCCGCAGTATCGGCAGAATTTGTCTCCGTTGTTTACGCCTAAGCAATAAGGACAGTTTGCGTAATATCTCTTGTCCTGAGCCGCATTGAGTCTTGCCTCTTCCTGCATGACTTTGAGTTTTTCTATCTCAACCTGGTATTCGGCCTGCTGTCTTGCAAGTTCCGCACGCTGTGCGGCCTGCTGTCTTGCGAGTGCGGCATCTCTCTCAGCCTGCTGTTCAGCCATTTTGATCTGGCTGTTCTCATGCATTTTGTTGACGATTGCGGCACTTGCCACACCTACTCCGGCGCTTACCGCACTGCCCAAAAGAGAGCCTACGAGTCCGCCTCCTCCGCCGCCTCCTCTCGAAGGTGAAGAGAAATTAATGTTAACGGGAGAAATTCCGCCGCCGAACGCCGAAGGTCCGGGCATCGGAGCGATTGGTTTGGGAATTCTGCTGCCTGTTGAAATTCCGCCGCCGAATCCGCCTGCGCCGCCTCTCATTGCTCCGCCGCTTGCGCCTCTGAAAGTAATTCCGCCTCCCATATTGGGTCTTCCTCCGCGTGAATGTCCCGTATTACGTCCTATAGCCATTCTGCTTTCCTCCTTAACAGCCGATTTCATCGATTATGCAATCGTTTTTTCGACTGCCATACTTCATAAATTGTAACATATTTACCGTACTATTTAAACAGCATTTTCTTGTTATAAAAACGCTTCAATCCCGGGGGCTTATTCTCTGACGATTCCGATTTCTTCGAGATATTTATCCTGCTTTTCTTCCATCTCTTTCGCTTCATCCTCTTTGATATGGTCGTACCCCAAAAGATGGAGCATGCTGTGAGCTATAAGAAAAGCATATTCTCTTTTTACCGAATGGCCGTATTCTTCGGCCTGGGAAACGATTCTGTCTTTGTTTAAGCAGATTTCCCCGAGAATGGGAAGATCGGTTTCCGGATTGACCGACATCTTAAGTTCTTCGTCATCGATATCCAAAAAGTCTGCGGGAGCGCTCCACGAGAGATTCGGAAAAGACAAAACATCGGTTGTGTTGTCTATATTTCGGTATTCCCTGTTGTATTCCCTGACTTCTTCGGAATCCGTTATAAGAATATCCACTTCGCATTCGAAGGGACATCCTTCTTTTTCAAGGATGTGCATAACAACTTTTTCGGCAATTTTTTCTTTTTCGAAATCCGTTTTGAATTCCGCGTTTTCTTCGATTACAATCATTGCTGTTCCTCTAAATCACATTTTATATTTTTTTACTTGAAAATATATCCCGCATTGCGTGAAATATACTCCCGTTATTCGCACTTTTTTGCAAAAAAGCGTTAC
Organism: Lachnospiraceae bacterium; assembly: GCA_017613435.1. GTDB lineage: Bacteria > Bacillota > Clostridia > Lachnospirales > Lachnospiraceae > UBA3766. The sequence goes on from JAGADU010000039.1 coordinate 23,083, forward strand.
ACACTTTGCTTTTCCTCTTCGGCCCACTGGCTCATGTAAAGCTCTTTGTAGAAACCGCCTTTTTTGATAAGCTCGTCGTGGCTTCCCTGTTCGATGATGTTTCCGTCCTTCATAACAAGGATGATGTCGGCGTTTTTGATCGTCGAGAGTCTGTGTGCGACGATAAAGCTCGTCTTGCCCTTCATGAGTTTGGCAAAAGCGTCCTGAACCTTTAATTCCGTACGGGTATCGATGGAGCTTGTCGCTTCGTCAAGGATTAAAATCGGAGGATTGATGAGCATTACCCTGGCTATGCAAAGAAGCTGCTTCTGGCCGTTTGACAGATTTCCTCCGTCCTCGTTGATTTCGGTGTCGTACCCTTTTTGCATTCTTTCGATGAAGCCGTGCGCATGGCATTCCCTGCAGGCTTTTACGACTTCCTCGTCCGTGAAATCCCTGCCGAGGGTTATATTGTCTTTGACGGTTCCTTTTCTTAACCAGGTTTCCTGAAGCACCATTCCGAAATTGTCTCGGTAGGCTTCCCTTGTATAATCTTTTATGTTTTCGTCATCGAATAAAATCTCTCCGGATTTCACCTCGTAAAATCTCATCAAAAGATTGATAAGCGTTGTTTTTCCGCAGCCCGTGGGGCCGACGATTGCGATTCTTTTGCCCCTGTTGACCTTAAGGGAGAAGTTTTCTATGAGCTTTTGTTTTTCGGTATACGAAAAACCGATATCTTTAAATTCTATTGACTCGAAAGCTTCCTTCTTTTCGGTTTTGGCATCTTCTTTTTCGATTATTTCGGCCTCGTCCAAAAGTTCTTTTATCCTGTCCGCGCAGGAAATCGCATTCTGGAACTCGGTCAGTACGCCGGAAATCTCGTTGAAAGGCTTGGTGTACTGGTTCGCATACGATAAGAAAATCGTAAGTTCTCCGACGGTCAGCACGCCGTTTTTTGCGATGGACAACGCGCCGAAAATCGCAACGGCGGCATAAACGAGCGAATTGACGAATCTTGTGGAAGGGTTCGTAAGCGACGAGAAAAACGTTGCTTTTAAGGATGCGTCCCTGAATTCTTCGTTCATTTTGCAAAAGGCTTCCATATGGTCGGCTTCTTTTCCGAATGCTCTGACAACCTTCTGGTTTCCTATCGTTTCGTTGATAAAAGCAACCTGCTTCGAGCGCGCTTCGTTCTGCTTTTTGAAAAGATTGTAGGTTTTCTTTGACACAAAGCCCGCAACGAAGAACGAAAGAGGTGTTATAAATACAACCACAAGCGTGATTTTCCAGTTAAACAAAAGCATCAAAACAAGCGTTCCGAGTATCGTGAGCACTCCGGTGAACACCTGAGTGAAGCCCATAAGCAAGCCGTCGGAAAGCGTTTCGACATCCGCAATCATTCTGCTTACAAGATCTCCCGCGGGATGGGTATCCGCGTACGAAATCGGGATTTTGTGAATCTTTTCCATCACGTCTTTCCTTATCTCGCATACCACTCCGGCCGCGAGACGGTTGTTCGAAAGGCTTAAGAAAAGCTGAGAGAAAATCGTGATGCCGACGGTAATCAATGCGATTTTGATAATCTTTATGAGCCCTTCGAAATCAACGATTCCCATATCGATTATCAAATCAACGCCCTGTCCGGTAAGAATCGGAATGTAAAGAGCGCCCGCCACGCATATTGCGGCAAAGACAATCGAAGCAAGAAGCAGATACCACTTCTTTAACACATATTTCATCAAAAAGGAAAAGGTTGAACGTTTTTTCATGCTTCCTCCTCCTTTTTGGGCAATTCTTCTTCGGGGAACTGCGATTTGTAAATTTCCCTGTAAACATCGCAGCTTCTTAAAAGTCTTTCGTGGCTGTCGTATCCGACGACTTCGCCTTCGTCGAGAACTATGATTCTGTCCGCATCCGTAATGCTTGCGGCTCTCTGGGAAACGATAAAGCAGATCGAATCTTCGGCTATTTCGCGGATTCCCTTTCTTACTGCGCGCTCCGTCACATAATCGAGTGCCGACGTCGAATCGTCGAGGATCAGTATTTCGGGCTCTTTTACGAATGCTCTCGCCATGGAAAGACGCTGGCGCTGTCCGCCCGAGAAATTCTTTCCGCCCTCGGTAACTTCGGTGTCGAGACCGTCTTTTTTGCCGAAAACAAAATCATAAGCCTCTGCGCGCTTTAAGGCTTTGATCATTTCTTCTTTTGTGGCGTCCTTTTTGCCCCAAAGGAGGTTGCTTTTGACGGTTCCGGAGAAAAGAACCGCGGTCTGCGCCGCAATTCCGATATTCCCGCGAAGAATTTCCGTTATCGCAAAATCATAGGGCTTTTGTTCGCCTTCTTTTGCATTTAAAAAACAATTCCCGTCGGCGTATTCCTTCATGTCTCTTTCGTTTATTTTTATCTTTCCGCCGGTGTTTAAATAATATCCGGCGATAAGATTTACAAGCGTGGTTTTACCCGAACCGGTGCCGCCGATGATACCGATGATTTCGCCTTTTTTCGCTTTGAAAGAAACGTCTTTGAGGGCTTCTTTTAAGGCATTCGGATACATGAAACCGACGTTTTCGAATTCGACGGAATTTATTTTTTCAAAAGGATTGCCTTCTTTTTCGTCCGCGCTCTTTTTAATTTCCGCCCTGTTGTCAAAATCGGACAGCATATCCGTGATTCTGTCCGCGCATGCCACGGACTTGGTCATCGTAATGATGAGGTTGGCAAGCTTTATAAGCTCCACGAGGATCTGCGCCATGTAATTCAAAAGAGCGATAACCGCACCGCGCTCGATAATGCCGGTGTTTACTTCTTTGGCACCGACATACAATACTGCGAGCGTTGCGATATTTACTATAAGAAAGGTCGCGGGATTCATTATCGCGGTGACTCTTCCCGCGAGAAGCTGTACGGCCTTTAACGCATCGGCTTTTTCTTCAAAAGCCTCTTTTTCCTCGTCATTGCAGTTAAAAGCGCGGATAACCCTGATACCCGTAAGGTTCTCCCTTGTTCTGACCGTTACGTCATCGAGAGAATTCTGAACTTTTTTGTAAAGGGGAATGCTTTTTATGAGAATCGCGAATACCGCAACAAAAAGAATCGGCACGCAGACTACAAAAATCAACGCAGCTTTGACATTTACGGTAAATGCCATGATGACCGCGCCGAATACGATAAAGGGCGAACGAAGAAAGAGTCTTAAAAAGAGATTTACGCCCGTCTGGAGCTGATTGATGTCGGAAGTGATTCTCGTGATAAGCGTTCCGGTGCCGTATTTTTCAAGCTCCGAATGGCTTCTTTTCTGAATATTGTCAAAAACCGCCTCTCTTACCGCTGCCGCAAATCCCGTAGCCGCTTTGGCGGCAAAATACTGTGCGGTCACGGCGCAAATAAGTCCCGTGATTGCAAGAGCAACCATGAGCGCGCCCATTTTAAGAATGAATGCCCTGTCGCCCTTATCGATTCCGTTTGTGACAACAGCTGCCACAACAAGCGGAACGAAAAGCTCAAAAGTCGCTTCCGTCAGTTTAAAAAGCGGACCGAGTATGCTTTCTTTGGTATACGGTTTTAAATATTTGAGCAGTCTTCTCATTTCTTCCGTCTTTCGCATTTTCACACTACCAAACAGTATACCAAAATCTGCGGCTTTTGGGTATTAAAAAACTGCCTTCGTTCACCAAAGGCAGTTTGATTATCAGCAAATTATGAATTATTGGAGTTTCATGTCTCCGTCTTTTATCCAGCCGAATTTTCTCATGATAAAAGCGATGATCCATGATATAACGCCCGGAAGAATAAAGCAGAGAAGCGCAATCTCAAGAAGCACGAGCCATGCGGGTGTTCCGTTGGCGGTCATAACCTGAAATGCGTTGATGGGGCCGACGAGTCCTGCGGTACCCATGCCGGATCCGATGGGATTGTTCTCAAATCCGAATACAAGGGTTGATACGGGGCCTAAAATCGCACTTGTGATAATTGCGGGAAGCCAGATAATCGGCTTCTTAACAATATTGGGCATCTGGAGCATGCTTGTTCCGATTCCCTGTGCAAAAAGACCGTTCCACTTGTTGTCTTTAAAGCTTGCTACAGCAAAGCCGACCATGTTTGCGCAACATCCGACGGTTGCTGCACCTGCGGCGATTCCCGAAAGCTGGAGAATTACGCCGATTGCGGCCGAACTGATGGGTAGCGTAAGCGCAATACCCATAAGTACCGATACGATAATTCCCATGAGGAAGGGTGCCTGATCCGCACCTGTCTGGATTGCTCCTCTTATCACACCCATCATCTTGTCGATGGGAATACCGAGCAAAAGACCTACCGTGCCGCCTGCCGTAATAAGACAAAGCGGTGTAATAAGAATATCGAGTCTTGTCTTTCCCGCAACGACTTTTCCGAGATATACCGCGGAAATTGCGGCAAGGAATGCACCGAGGGGTTCTCCGGGACCCGGAAGGGTCATGCTTCCTTCGACAAGAATCGTTCCCAAAATAATCTGTTTGGCAAATGCACCGATCATACCGGATACCGCAGCCGATACTATGGTAAGCGGCTGTGCTTTTAATTTGATGGCTACGCCGCAGCCGATACCGGCACCTGTAAGTATCTGAGCGGTTTTTCCGACCAATGTGACATATCTTCCGATTTCACCGGGAATTACCGCACCGATCTGTGCTACAATCGTTCCGATAATAAGCGTGGCAAAAAGTCCCGTTGCCATTCCGCTTAAACCGTCAATAAAAAACTCTTTCAAAAAATCCTTAAACTTCTTCATTTCCGCACCTTTCCGTTAACTTCAGTTATCAGATTAAATATTTTCAATAAACATTATCATTGATAAATTCTTTTGTCAAACAAAATTTTAAACAAATTTATAACCGCCCCGGTCAGAGGCGGTTAATATTTCGATTGTTTAATTATCTTTCTTTTCCGATTTGTCGGATTCGTCTTCTTCAAGATACATCTTCTTGGGAACCGCTACCACCTTATTGTAGCAGGTGAAGATTTCCTCAACTTTTTCGGCCTTAAGCTTGGGAGTAACAAGGCTTACAATCGGAACAATCACAAGTCCCGAAAGCATTGCAAGCGCACCTGTTACGATGGGGCTTGTCAAAGTGAGGGATCCGATAACAACGGGACCGTGGAGCTGGCTTACGAGAAGGCCCGCAACCGTAATTCCGACGCCGGTAGCAAAACTTGCCCAAACAGACAGCTTGGTCACTTTCTTTGAATACAGACCGTACATGAAAGGAGCAAGGAAAGCACCTGCAAGCGCACCCCATGAAATACCCATCAGCTGTGCGATGAATGTGGGCTTTGTCCATGCAATGATTACCGAAAGTACCACGAAGAAAAGGAGGAAACATCTTAAAACGACAAGCTGTTTCTTTTCGCTCATTTCTTTTAAGATATTGCCCTTAACGATATCGAGCGTAACCGTCGATGCGGATGTAAGTACAAGGCTCGATAAAGTTGACATCGAAGCCGAAAGAACAAGTACGACTACGATACCGATTAAAATATCGGGAAGGGATTCAAGCATTCTGGGAATGATTGCATCGAATGCAATCGAGAATGCGCCGTTTTTGTCAATTGTTGCGATTACGCCGTCCTCAACAAGCTTTCCGCCTTCGTATGTACCGAAAAGTCTCGAGAAACCGCCGAGGAAATAGCAGCCGCCGGCTACAACAACCGCAAATGCGGTGGAAACAACCGCACCGGTTTTGATGCTCTTCTCGTTTTTGATGGCATAGAATTTGTGAACCATCTGAGGAAGACCCCATGTACCGAGCGATGTAAGAATGATAACGCTCAACAAATCCAGGGGATTTGCACCGAAGAACGAATTGTAGATACCCTGTCCCTGAACGGGTGCGGAAGCGTCAACGGGAACTTCCGAGAGCTTCGTAAGTGCCGAATAGAAGCCGCCCTGTCCTCTTAAGACGGAGATAACTACCGCCGAGATACCAAAGAGCATGATAATACCCTGAATGAAATCGTTGATCGTGGTTGCCATGTATCCGCCGAGGATTACATATACGCCCGTGAGGGCTGCCATGATAAGAATGCAGTATTCGTATTTAATGTCAAATGCCATCGCAAAGAGTCTTGAAAGACCGTTGTAAACCGATGCCGTATAAGGAATAAGGAAAATAAACGCAATTACGGATGCGGTTATACGAAGCGCCTTGCTGTCGTATCTTTTTCCGAAAAAGTCGGGCATCGTGGCCGAATTAAGGTGGTTGGTCATAATTCTTGTTCTTCGACCGAGAATAAGCCATGCCAGCAAGCTTCCTATAAATGCGTTGCCGATACCTATCCATGTGCTGGCAAGACCGAATTTCCATCCGAACTGTCCCGCATATCCGACGAAGATAACGGCCGAGAAATAGCTAGTGCCGTATGAAAATGCGGTAAGCCAGGGACCTGCCGTATTACCGCCGAGAACGAAATCTCCTACGCTTTTTGCTTTGGTTCTGGCGTAAATACCAACACCGACCATGACTGCAAAAAACAGGAACATCATAATCAATTTGATAACCATCTGTTTTCTCCTCTTGATGTGCTTTAATCATTTTACTTTATCGCTTTAAAGTGTCGCACTTCAACGCGCTGAATTGAATTATACGATATTTTTTTTTCGCTGTCAATCGTGAATCTCAAGGATTTAAGGCATTTTTCGCATCTTTTTTCTTAAAAAACCGAAAATTGTTTTTTACAATAAAAAAAACCGCCGGAACCGTTTCCGATTCCGACGGGTATGAATGATTATTTTTATTAATCTCTGGGTCTGTAATTCTGCATTGCTCTCATTGTCTGATAAATAAGAACGATCTGCCAGATATAAACGACAATCATTGCTATAGCTGCTACTATCAAAACGAGTGCCGCAAGAATGCCGATAATCGGGATAATACATCCGATAACGCTACAAACCATTACGATTACCAAAGTAACATAGAATTTTCTGATTTTTTCCCAGTTATAGGAAACGTTTGAGTCCGCAATATATGAGAGATTTTCCATACCGGAACAGAAATTGGTAAAATAAAATAATGAAACAATAGCGGCGGCAATCTTTAATATTGCTGTCAAAAAGCCCGCATCGGAAAGAAATGACTGTACTATTGAAATTCCCTGATTGATGAAATACAGTATTGCGGCTGTTTTTAAAGCATCGTCATAATATCCCATCTTTAAAAGGTTTATGCCGAATATTATCGTTGCAACAATCACAAGCACTGAAAATACACCGATTCCGATATAAACACCTGTGAGGTTGGTACTTTTCATAACACCGGCCACTACTCCCGCAATTACGGCATAAATGGTCATAACTACCGTTAACGCAATGTTAATTATGATGGTAAAAAATATTACCTGCATCCTTTTGCCCATATCTTCGTAGCGTCTTTTTAAGCCTTCTTGTTCTCTCTGAAGATATTCCTGTTCTGTTTCCATTTTTCTCCTCCTTGGTACACTTAAATTTTATAATCCGGCATTCAGGTATTCTTCCTGCTCGGGTGTGAGTTTATCTATGTATTTGCCGAGGAAATTCAGCTTCCTCTCGGCAACATCCATATCTACTTCCTTCGGTACGTCGATTAACATCGATCCGACCTGTCCGTTCTTTTCGACAAGATATTTGGCGGAAAGAGCCTGAATTGCAAAACTCATATCCATTATCTCCGCAGGGTGTCCGTCACCTGCTGCCAGATTGACAAGTCTTCCCTCGGCCAAAACAAATACCCACTGGCCCGTGGGAAGTTTGTACCCCTGGATGTTCTTTCTCATCTCCTTTGATTCGACCGCATTTTTCTTAAGCCAAGCCATATCTATTTCGCAATCGAAATGTCCTGCATTGCAAAGTATCGCACCGTCTTTTATCTGAGCGAAATCCTCTTCGTCGATAACCTTGTTGCATCCGGTAACCGTGATAAAGAAATCTCCGACTTTTGCGGCTTCCTTCATCGGCATTACGTCGAAACCGTCCATTACGGCTTCAATTGCTTTTACCGGATCGACTTCGGTAACGATTACTCTCGCACCGAGTCCTTTAGCTCTCATTGCGGTGCCTTTTCCGCACCAGCCGTAACCCGCAACAACCACGATTTTGCCTGCGACAATAAGGTTTGTGGTTCTGTTGATACCGTCCCAAACCGACTGTCCGGTGCCGTAACGGTTGTCAAAGAAATGCTTGCAGTCCGCATTGTTTACTTTTACCATCGGGAATTTGAGTTCTCCCGCTTTGTTCATTGCTTCAAGTCTGATAATACCGGTTGTGGTCTCTTCGCATCCGCCGATAACGTTCGGAATGAGATCGACAAATTCGGTATGCATCATATGCACGAGATCGCCGCCGTCGTCAATGATAATATTGGGGCCGACCTCGAGTACGCTTTTGATATGGCGGTTGTATTCTTCTTCGTTGCAGTCATACCATGCATGAACTTCGATGCCCGATTTAACAAGTGCAGCAGCAACATCGTCCTGTGTTGACAGGGGGTTTGAACCCGTTACATACATATCGGCTCCGCCTGCTTTAAGCACTTTGCAAAGGTAAGCCGTCTTTGCTTCAAGATGTACGGAAAGTGCGATTTTCTTTCCGGCAAAAGGCTTGCTCTTTTCGAATTCCCCTTCGAGGGTTCTTAACAGATCGCAGTTCCTTTTGACCCATTCAATTTTCTTTTCTCCGCTTTCGAAGAGATTAATGTCTCTGATTTCGCTTGCCATTTATTATTATCCTTTAAAGTTTTAAAAATTCGCTACATCCATTATATTATAAAAAGTCCCTTTTTGTCGAAGGATTTTTTTAAATTGTCAATTTATGCAAAATTCCTTCCTCTCGCCTGTTTTGGGATGGTTGATTATCAGTCTGAATGCTTTGAGCTTCAATTCGCCGATACCCCTTTTTTCGCTTTCCGTCTTCGATTCGTTTGAACCGTATTTGGTATCGCCGAGTATCGGATGACCTGCATTCGAAAGCTGCACCCTAATCTGATGATGTCTGCCCGTAATAAGCTTGATCACAAGAATTCCCGGGGCTTCTTCCCTGTATTCGAGAATTGCTTTTTTTCCTTCTTTGAATCGGGGGTCGTTTTCTTTGATTGCAAAAGACATATTGATTTTGGAATCTTTATAAAGATAATCTTCGAGAGTTCCTTCTTTAATCTCAAATTCGCCGAAAACCTCGGCTTTGTAATATTTGTCGATTCGACCCTTGGAAAGATCGTCCGAGAGCTTCGCCGCGGCTTTTTTGTTCAATGCAAAAAGAACGAGCCCGCCGACCGGCTGATCGAGCCTGTTTATCGCTGCAAGATAGGGATTTTTGATTCCCTCGTTTGAAAGCATGTTTTTTATGCTGCTCTCAAGATCCTTTTGGGCTATGTTTTTGGTCTCGATCGGAACGCCCGAAGGTTTGTTGACGACAAGAATATCTTTGTCTTTGTATATAATTTCAATGTTTGGATTTTTCAATTATAATTCCTGTTTATAAGAAATTTTATCGCTTCGCTTTACATCTTAAAGCGGTATCCCACGCCCCAGAGAGTCTCGATATAAACGGGGTGGCTCGAATCTTTCTCTATTTTTTCGCGGATTTTTTTGATGTGAACCGTTACGGTTGCAATATCCGTTCCGGCGGGCTCGGCTTTCCAGATTTCACGGAAAAGATCTTCTTTGCCGAATACGCGGTTGGGATTTTCCGCAAGGAACAAAAGCAAATCGTATTCCTTGCCCGTAAAGGATTTTTCTTCTCCCTCAAGGAAAATACGGCGTGCGAGTTTATCGATTTTCAAACCGTTAACTTCTATCGTCTCGTTCTCGCTTCTGTGAGCGGAACCGACAAGGCGGTTGTATCTTGCAAGATGCGCTTTTACTCTGGCAACTAGTTCACTCGGAGAGAAGGGCTTGGTCATGTAATCGTCGGCGCCCACGCCCAAAAGCTGAACCTTGTCCCAGTCTTCCTTTTTGGCCGAAACGATAATGATGGGAATGTCCTTTTCTTTTCTGATTTCCCTGCAAACGGTCTGACCGTCGACTTCGGGAATCATGAGGTCCAATATTACAAGGTCGAAATTCTCTTCCAATGCCATTCGAAGACCGTCTCTTCCGTTAAGAGCGACTTCGACATTGTAATTATTCATTTCCAGATAGTCTTTTTCAAGTTCCGCAATCGCAAGCTCGTCTTCAATAATCAATAAGTTCATGCACTCACCCTGTTTCTTTCCTAATCCTTCGGATTAATTGTCTGTTCCCCCGATTTCGATTCAGGTCTCTTCCTCGAAATCTCCGAGCATATTTATCACTTCGTTGTAATTCATTACCGCTTTGTTGATGGATTCTTTGTCTTCAAATTTATCCTCAAACATTTCTTTTGCGTCTTCAACGGTCAGTTCCTCGGTTTTTCCGTTTTTGTCTTCGGCATTTTCTTCGTAAATGTTTTCAATGTCTATATTAATCTGATCCGGCTCTTTGGTATAGTCGGCCATGATTTCGTCGGTGTATTTTCTTAAGGTAAAATGAATCGTCAGACCGACGGAGCCGTCAACCGTTGCCCAGATTCTGCCGCCGTGGTCCTCGATGATTTTTTTCGCAATCGAAAGACCTATTCCGTTTCCGCCCTTGTCCGAGTTTCTCGAAGTATCCGAACGGAAGAATCTGTCAAAAATCTTTTCGGTATCTTCCTTGGGGATTCCCATTCCGTTGTCCCTGACGTCTACCTGAATATATTCGTTCATGTCCTTGATGCGCATTCTGATAACGGATCTTTCGGGACATTTGTATTTGATGCTGTTCGAAATTATATTGTGGATTACTTTGCTCAGCTGTACGGGGTCGGCCAGAACCGCCGTGTTTTTCTTGACTCTGTTGTCATATACGAATTTCATTCCCTGTTCCTGCAGATCGAAGATCATCTCGGATGCGCAGTCGCCGAAATATTCGTCAACGGAAATTCTTCCGAAATTGTATGTAATCTCTCTGGCGTCGATTTTGGAATAACCCGTAAGTTCGTTTATAAGAGCGTTCAAAGCGTTTGCTTTGTTGTAAATCGTCTTGATGTAGCGGTCCATTTTCTCATCGGTATCCGCAACGCCGTCCATAATTCCTTCGACATATCCCCTGATGGAAGTGATGGGGGTTTTAAGGTCGTGCGTGATATTCGCGATAAGCTCTTTGTTCTGCTTCTCCGCAAGGTTCCTTCGGTCCCTGTTTTCCTTGAGTTTGACTCTCATGGACTCGAAATCCTTGAAAAGACCTTCGAATTCCGCCTGCTTGGGTTTGATCAAAGATGTGTCGTAATCTCCGTTTTCGATATTGTGAAGGGCTTTTTTCAACTGGTTGATGGGTTTGATGAATCCGTACATGAGCCAGTTGACCAGAACAATACCCGTCAGGACTATTACGCAGCCGATAACAATGATTGCGGAAATAAGCGATTCTTCGGACACCACGAAACTTACGCCGCCGTCGTTTTTTACCTTCTCGACGATCATAAATCCGAATCCGTAACGCAATACCATATAGCTTCCCGCTACGAGAAGCAGCGGAACCAGGATAAAAAGGATAAATGTTATTATCAGTTTGGTATTAATCTTCATTGTTTTCCTTTTCGGTTTTGAGTCTTTGCCTCAATCCCTTAAAAAAATCGGTAAGCATGTTTGAACATTCTTCCTCGAGCACGCCCTCTATTTTCCCGACCCTGTGGTTAAATTTATCCACGTTGAACAAATCGAGAATCGAGCCCGCGCAGCCCGCTTTTTCGTTCCTGCATCCTATAACAACGAGGGGGATTCTTGCCTGAACGATGGCGCCGGCACACATCTGGCAGGGCTCGAGAGTAACGTACAAAACGCAGTCTTCAAGCCTCCAGTCGCCCGTTTTTTTGCAGGCTTTGTCGATTGCCGTCATCTCCGCATGCGAGAGGGTGTTTTTGTCCTTTTTGCGGCGGTTGTAGCCTCTCGCAATTATTTCGCCGTCCCTCACGATGACGCAGCCGATGGGAACTTCCCCTATCGAAGCGGCTTTTTCGGCCTGCTTTATGGCCTTTTTCATGAATTTTTCGTGATCGTAATCAAATCCCATTATTCGCAAAACGACAAGGACTGCGCGTGCAGCCCCTGTCTCCTATGACATTTTTTCTCTTCTGAAAATGAGGAACATCTTTGTTCCCTTAGGCTCGGTCTGGATTCTGTCGAGCTCCCAGCCGTCCTGTGCGTATTTGTTGAGTATTTCTTCCGTCGTGACGAAATTTTCCTCGCCCAGATGGCCCTGTTTGGGTCTTTCTTTTTCCGTTTTGAAAGAATCGATGCTGTCAATCTTGTATTCGTACTGCTTGTTCGTGATTCTGTCAAGCTTAGTATGAATCGAGTTGACCGTATTTACGAGACATAAATCGAGTGCATCTTTAAGTTCTGCGGGAGATGCCTTTTCGAAAATATTCGTCTCCACAATTCTGTTTTTCTTAACAATAATCGTATCGTATCCGGCAGAAGTCTCGAGGATTTTCTGCTTTGCGATTTCAAGGTTGTCGACTCTTCTCCTATACCCCTTCTCATCAAGATAAGCGAGCGCAACCACCGTAAGATTGTCATCGTTGATTTCGAGCCCGGTATCGATGAGTTCCTCCGTCTCGTCAATGTAGGATGACTGAATTCGAGTGTTCTTCCTGATCTCGTCCAGCATGAGTTTTTTTAAGTCAATCATTGTTTGTTCCCCTCTATATATTATTTGTTTCCGTTTTTTGTCCTTCAACACTTCTATGATAACTTATTTCGTACCATAAAAAAATACGTATCCGTTACCAATAATTTTGATTCTGTGTTTTTTTCTCCTTTCGAAGAACGTCAAAACGGAAAAAATTTACCCTTTTAAGACATATTTTGACAACTGTGCTATAATAATATCCACAATAAATTGTGTTTTTTGAAAGAAATTTTTACAAAAACCGCTAAATGGCCGATTCCGGCCCGCAGTTCGGAGGTTGTCATGACGATACACGGATTAAGCAAAACCACATTACTCGATTATCCCGGTCATCTCGCGTGCACCGTTTTTACGGGGCATTGCAATCTGAGATGTCCTTTTTGTCATAACGGAGAACTTGTTCTTTGTCCCTCTACGGAACCCTCGATTCCCGAAGAGGACTTTTTCGCATTTCTCGAAAGCCGAAAGGGGCGTCTTGAAGGCGTTGCGATCACGGGCGGCGAACCCACGGTAAACGCGGACCTTGAGGATTTTATCAAAAAGATAAAAGA
>JAGADU010000040.1 GCA_017613435.1 Lachnospiraceae bacterium
CGGTCTTTTGTTCTATCCATTCGTTGCACTTATGTGTAAACTCTCCGTCTCCGCAGATTTTCTTTTTTTCCACTGCCTGCTTGATATAATCCAATTCTTTTCCCGTATAGGGAGGTACGTTAAATCTTATCATTTTGACTCCGTTTTATTTATTGTCTGTTTTTTTGTCTTTGTAAAAATGCCGAATATAAGTCTTCTCACCGAATCGATCAAAATTCCCGCAGCGAAAACCAAGAGTATCGTTCCGATTGCGTGAATAACAAAAAACGGCGTTTCGGAAATTTTTTCGACGTTAAGCCATTTGGGCCAGAGGTATTTGATGAGATTGTGCTCGTGCAAAAGGTAAACTCCGAACGTTCCCTGTGATGCAAAAAGAATAATCCTTCCGAACCACGCTTTGCATTTTATCTCGCATTTTATCGCAAAAAGGAAGAGGAACACGCTCGCCGCAAAGATGAAAAACGAATTGTAGGGATAAAAATTCTTTGCGTATCCACCGAGTTTGCCCAAAATCACGTCGATTAAAAGAATGCCCTGTCCGAGTATAAACGGAATGACTGCCGATACAAAGAAAAGCAGGAGGCATATCCATTTGTTTAATTTGAAATCTTCGGGATATTTCCTGATGTAGGCGGCCGTAAGATACAGGCAGACAAACCAGCAAATATCCATTCCTTCGCGGTCCGTTAAGGGCTGAGTGAAAGGAAGAATCGTATTCCAAAGCGAAAATACGATTATCGCGGAAACGAGAATACCCCTAAACCGCTTTTTATCCATAGCTTCGATTCCCTTATTCAAAAAAGGGAAAAAGATGTACAAAAGCATGTATACGGTGGCAAACCAGTAATGGGCGCCCGTAACCGGCATGCAAAGAGGAATCAGATCGTAAATTCCGTGTTCGAAATTAAACGCTCCCTTTGCAACAATCGCGTAAATCGCCGTAATAATCCATGAATAGAATAAAATCTGCGCCCAGAGAATGACGATCTTTTTGACCTTCATTTCGGACTTCGAAAGATAATATCCGCTTATGAGAACATAAATGTTTACGCTCGTCATGCAGACGGATTCGATAATCCATGCAACGCTTCGGTTAAATCCCATCTTCAGGGTAAAATCCTTTAAAACATTACCCTTATCAAGCAAATGAAGCATGATTATCATAAGCATCGCCGCAATGCGAAGCACTTCCGTATTCAGTTGTCTGGATTTTTCATTGCTCATTTTTTATCTTTATTCGTCTTTTTCGGATGTGATTTTGGACACGATGTATCTGGGTCTGCCCTTCACTTCCTCATAAATTCTCGCAATATAATGCCCCATGATTCCGAGGCTTATCATTATTCCGCCGCCGATAATAAGCAAAACGAGAATTACCGTGGTAAATCCGTCAGCCGCAATGTTCAGGAAATAATTAACCAGCGTTTCCACGCCGAGTACGGCCGAGAAAATCAAAAGAATTACTCCGATTACAAACACTGCCTTAAGAGGTGCGGTCGTAAAAGACGTGGTATTCGAAATCGCATATTTGACGAGTCCGGAGAACGACCATTTACTCTTTCCGGCCTGCCTTTGGGCCACATCAAACGAAACCGAAGTGCTCTTAAATCCGGCCCAGAAAGAAAGCGCCCTGAAAAAAGTGTTTCTCTCGGGAAGGTCCAAAAGCGCATTTACGACTTTTCTGTCAAGAAGCTTGAAATCGGAAGTTTTGTTCATGTCTATTTTCATGAGAGAACTCATTATTCCGTAGAAAATCTTCGTGAAAAGCTTGTAAAAAATGCTTTCCTTTCCCCTGCTCGATTTGATGCCTTCTACTACTTCGTATCCCTCTTCCCAGAGTCCGTACATCTCGACAAGGGTTGCGGGAGGATGCTGCAAATCGCAGTCTATTACGGCTATGCAGTCACCCGTAGCATAATCGAGTCCCGCAAAAATGGCGGCTTCTTTTCCGAAATTCCTCGAAAACTGAATTCCGCCGACTCTTTTGTCTTCTTTATGCAGTCTTTCGACTATCTCATAAGTTTTATCGTTTGAGCCGTCGGACACAAAAAGCAAATCATATTCTATGTCTGCGTTTTGCAGTGTTTCGCCTATGGTTTTCGCCGTATTTTCGATATTGTCTTCTTCGTTGTACGAAGGAATTATTACAGTAAGTTTTCCCATTTTTTATCCCCGTAAAAACTTTTATTCCGTTTTTATGTACATGATTCCGTTAACGATTTTGATGCTTCCCTTGTCGGGGAACGATGTCATTTCCGAATATTCCTCGGAATAATACATGTCTATTACATAATCGCCTTCAAGGATATTAAGCGACGCACCGAGGTAATTCTTCATGAATTCTTCGTACTGCGCACCTTTGTAAATGACCCAGTCTCCGTCGGTACCTTTTATTTTTTCCGTAATGTCCTTGGTTAAATCGGTCGAAGGGTAACTGCTCTTCGATATTTCTCCGACCATGCAAATCGGCATTCCCTGGTAATACCCTTCGGTCTGTTCTATTCTGTCCAAAAGCCTTACGCAGTATGCATATGTCTTCTCGTATCTTTGCTGAAGATTGAAGTA
The DNA here is from genome assembly GCA_017613435.1 of Lachnospiraceae bacterium. Classification (GTDB taxonomy): domain Bacteria; phylum Bacillota; class Clostridia; order Lachnospirales; family Lachnospiraceae; genus UBA3766. The sequence goes on from JAGADU010000040.1 coordinate 2,566, forward strand.
GGCTATATTGTCCATTAAAAAGAAATTATAACATAATATGCCCACCAAAACCACCGTGATGGTCTTGGCCACAACGAGTTTCTCCTTGATGCTTTCAAACGCGACTATCATTCTTTCCGCGGTAACGATTGCCGCAACAATGAAGAATACCCACTGCATTCTCATGAGCAGATGGTTTTGATCTATGCCCGATGTGAAAAGGAGCATGAAGTTTGTTCCGAAGGGAATAAGCGCGATGCAGATTGCAAGCACAAGCCAGTTGTACCATTTTTTGAATGCTCCGTTTTTGCCGAACAAAACGAATATCGACACAAGGGTTACCGAAACGATAATGCTCATTATAACCATCGTAACGAAATTGTTTACGAAGATACGTCCCTTAAACATGAACGCTCCGAAATCATGGAACACTTCGGCAATTCTCTCCGGCATGGCGGCGAGATTGAAAGTTTCCATTTCGTTTATGCCCTGATAACTGTCAAGTTTCTTGTGTTCGACGGCAAGGAAAATCTTTAATACCACAAAATAAATCACTCCGCCGCCGAGACCCATAATCAGATATTTGTAGCCTTTGTTCCAAACGTCGTAAATATCTTCGTTTTCGGTAAGCGAGAATATGATATCGAATATGCAAAGCAAAACCGTGGCGGTCATATAAGTCTGATACGTGCCGAGACTCAGTGCCAGAAGAATCGCTCCGAAAATAAAACCGAATTTGTGTTTTTTCGTGATATATGCCGCAAGTATTGCCATGAGAAGGCCGAGCATGTATCCGTCCACGGTGTACATATAGGACATTGTTGCGGCAACCGCCGGAAACGTTACCATAACCGCGGAAATAAGAATCATCGAAGGTTTTCTTTTTACATCAAAGAACAATACGACATATACGGCCGAGATTGCCAAAAAGACAATCGCAAGCAGTCCGTTTACGAGATTCAAATCGTAATACGATGAAATTCCGCAGGCGTATTTCAAAAACCATCTTCCGCTGGTAACCATGTTCTGATCGAAATAGAAATTGCTCATCGAATCCATATTCGGAAACTTGTTCACTATCATGTAAAGATGAGTAATAAGTCCGATGACGATTGCGGACATAAACGGAATTTTGTATTGATCTTCTTTAAGTTTCGCAAAAAGTTTTTCCATTATTTTTTCTCTTTCACAATATAAATGGGTCTTCCTTTAACCTCAAGGTAAGACTTTGATATATACATACCTATGATTCCCGAGCAGAAAAGATTAAGGCCCGAGAAAAACGTAATCATGCAGGCAAGCGAAGGCCATCCGCTGACGGGGTCTCCGAAAATAAGCGCCCTGATAAACAAAAACATCAGTCCGACAAAGGCCAGAAAACAGAATACCATTCCGATAATCGACGCCCATACGAGAGGAGCGGACGAGAACGCCACGATTCCTTCGATCGAATACTGAACGAGTTTGAAGAACGACCATTTTGTCTTCCCTGCTGCCCTTTTTCTGTTTTCGAAAGAAAGCCATTTGGTGTCGAATCCGACCCAGCCGAAAATTCCCTTGCTGAATCTGTTGTATTCGCCGACTTCGATAATCGCATTCACGACAATCCTTTTCATCATCCTGAAATCCCTGGCGCCCGGAACCATATTGACTTTGGCGATAACGCGCATTATCAGGTAAAAAATATTCGCGAAAAGCGATCTTATCGGCGGTTCGCCCTTTCTGTCGACCCTTCTTGTCGCAACACAGTCGTATCCCTCGTTCTTAATCGCATCATACATCTGCAAAATAAGCTCGGGCGGATCCTGCAAATCCGCGTCCATCAAAACGACGTATTCTCCGTCGGATTCTTTGAGTCCCGCATACATGGCGGCTTCTTTTCCGAAATTCCTGGATAAAGAAAGATAATGAACCCTCGAATCTTTTTCGGACAGTTCTCTCAACACTTTGATTGTGTTATCGCTGCTTCCGTCGTTTACAAAAAGATATTCGATTTCAAGCGGAAAATCGCAAAGTGCTTCGTTTACCGCATCATAAAAAAGCGGAATAACCTCTTCTTCATTATAACACGGCACTACTATCGTGCATTTTTCCATGACCCCTCCGGATATTTATAATTCTCTCGGTCCTTTACAAAGGATTGTCCTTGTTAATCAGCTTTAAAAACTTTTTCGGGCTTTCGATGTGAAGCGAAATCAAATCCTTAATGTCGTCATCGTATTTTTCGAAATAATAAGGATTGGTTTCAAACTCCGGAAAGCAGTCGAGAATTCCTTCCTTTAACATCTCGAGGAAGGAAATTTTTCTTTTCTTCGCGGGAGTCGAAGCTATATACGCAAAAAGCGTTTTGACATACATATCGTCCGCAAAAGCGCATTCGGCTTCTTCCGGGAATTCTTCGAGGAATTCCCTCTTGTAGCATTCCTCCATAAAATACGTCATGACATCCATTCTGTCATATAATTCTTCTTCCGAAATTTCCTTCTTTTCTTTGTCAAAAAAATACAATTCTTCGTCCGTAAAATCGAAATTTTCGCTGCAAAGCAGGGCAAGACGGTTTATTCCCATCTTTTCGCAAGAAAGGTTTTCGGGGAACCAGAGACCGTTTTTGTCGAATATGCTTCTTTTGTAAATCTTTGATTCCATGTTTCCGGGATTGACCGAAAGGAGAGCGTGTTTTTCGTACGAATCCATTTTGACGGCTTCCGAAAAAACCGCGGCATCGGTCCCGCTCTCGGCGGAATTGTCCCTGCACGAAACAATATCGGCGTTTGAATCAATCGCTTTCTTTAAAAGCTTATCGGCAAACACGGGAGCAAGCGTGTCGCCCGCGTTTACAAAACAGAGGAATTCGTTTTTGGCCTCTTTTTCGCTTATGCTCTTTCTTATGCCGAGATTGAATGCGCCGCCCCTGCCTCTTTTTTCGCAGGTATAAAAGATTTTAACGTTTTCTTTTTTTTCATATCCGGACAATAATTTTTTCGCATCCTCCGAACATGAATCCGCGCATATGATTATATCGGTATCGGCCTTATCCTGTGCAAGCGCGCTGTCGATGCTTTTTTTTATTTTATCCGTATCTTCATCGTCAATTGCGATTATTATACTCAGTCTGCAATCCATTTCTTCTCCGATTTTTTTCGAATGTTTATCTTTCGCGACTTGCCTTTCCGTTTTCTATCCTGTAAACCGCATCGCATTTTTCGATGGTCTGAAGTCTGTGGGCAATGATAATAAGGGTTTTTCTTCCGTGGAGGGAGTTGACCGAATCCATGATTGCCTGCTCTGTGTCTCCGTCAAGCGCACTCGTGGCTTCATCGAGAACGAGCACTTCGGGATCTTCGTACAGGGCTCTCGCAATGCTGATACGCTGGCGCTGTCCGCCCGACAGTCTTATGCCCCTCTCACCGATACCGGTCTCCGCTTGGTCGGGGAGACTTTTTACGAATTCGTCAAGCTGGGCTTCTTTTAATACTTCCCAGACTCTCTCGTCATCTATTTCTTCTTCGGGAATACCGAATGCGACATTTCTTCTTATCGTGTCATCGAGCATGAATACGGTCTGCGGAATATATCCGATGTTCTTTAACCATTTTCTGTAATTTTCTTTGGACAGAACATTTTCGCCGTCCGCTGTAATCTCGCCCGATTCGAGTTTCAAAAGTCCGAGCATGACGTCCACGATCGTGGATTTTCCGGCGCCGGTGGTACCCACGATTCCCACGGCCGAGCCCACGGGAATTTCCATGCTCGCTTTGTTTAAAACATAGACCTCGGAATTCGGATATTTGTACATAATATCCTTTAAAACGATTTTTTCTTTTACTTCGAGTTTGTCCTTGGGACGCTCAAGCGACAAGGTTTCCGAATTGCTGTCGGAAATTTCGTCCTGCAGATTGTCCGATACGTTCATAAGGAACGGCTCGAAATACGAAATATTGTTCAAACAGTTATTGATTCTGTTGGCCGAAGGCATAAGTCTTACAACGGCATAACCAAACGACGTCATAGTTCCGATTGCCCATGCCGAATCAACCTTGTTTAAGTACAGAGTTATCAAAAATATAACGATTGCGCTTATTGTCACGACTTCGATGATGAGTCTTGGAACATTTGACAAAAGCGTGTATTTTTGAACCGCGCCGACATATCCCCTTCCGCATTCGTCATAGCGGTTTGAGAAATAAAGTTCTTTGCCGCCGATTTTGATTTCTTTTATGCCGTTGACGGTCTGGCTTATCCATTTGAAAAGACCGCTGTAATAATCCTGGTTGTCCTTGCCCGCTTTGTAAAGAATAGGCTTTAACACAAGTTTTATGACAAGGAGCGTTACGCCGAGCATTCCCGCAAGGATTAATGTCATGAGCGGATGGTTGGTAAAAAGCACGGCGATTATTCCGATGAAAACGGCCAGTTCGGACAAAAGAAGCATGAGCGACTGCATGAGCGCATACATATTGTTTACGTCCGATGTAATGCTTCGCTGAATAACCGCGCTGTCGGCATTAAGATAATATTCGTAATCGCGTCTTATGTAATTTTTCATCATCCTCTCGGATGTTCTGAACTGATTGGTGTAAATGAATCTGTACAAAACTTTTTGCTGAATGAAAAGGAAAAAGTTTTTGATGATAAATACGACGATAAGACCGACCATTATCGAAACGCAGAACACTTCAATCGATCCGATATGCGAAAGTCTGTATATATCGTTTAAATGGTATGCGTTGTTTGCGATCGTCTCGGGCTGGAAAACCACCTCGACCACCGGTACCAGAACGACTATCGAGCATGCTTCGAGAAGCGCTCCTATAATCATTAAAATTATCAGTCCGAATATCTGATTTTTCTGTTTTCTATCAAGAAGCTTAAGCAACTTCTTTAAAATTCTCATCCTGTTATTCTCTTATCTTTCCTGTTTTTATGCCCGTCAAAAATGTCTTTATTCTTCCACGCGGATGCCTTTTAAAAACATGATCCTGTTATGCACCCATTTGCTTAAATGCGGAACGCGGCTTAAGATTTTCAAATTCTTTCTGTCGTGCTCATCAAGATATTTATTGTTCTTTATATCTTTTCTCCAAAGTTTCAGTTCACCTAAAACCTTATCCGCCATCGCATTGTTTTTCATCTTCGACAAAGGAGTGTGAAGCGTATAATCAAGTCTTTGATAAAGCTGAAACTTCCTTGCTTCTTCCTTAAGGGACGGATATTTTTCTTCCACGAGATCGTAAACCATGTCCGAATTTTCAATCATGCAGTCGTAAAAAAGATTTTTGTAAACGTTTCTCGTGTTGCTTCCGAAGCGAAGTATTATGTTGTAGCCCGTTATTTCGTATGTGTATATGGATTCGAATTCCTGAAGCATCTTTATCAGAAGTTCGAAATCCTCGTTAAGTCTTCCTTCGTTGAATCTGAATTTCTTCATGAAATCGGCCTTGATCATTTTGGTGCAAAACGAACTGTCTCCGACGTGAAGAAGGAGTTCGCGAAGAAATTCCTCGTTGCTCTCTTTGACGATTTTTCCGCTGTCCTTTAGGGGAGCGTGGTTTAAGGTTCCGTCCTCATTAAGATAGACCGCCATAATCTGCGAAACCTTTGCGTCTTCATAAGTCGTAAAGACTTCCATGAGTTTTTCGACGATGTTTTCTTCGTAATAATCGTCGGAGTCGCAAAAACAGATGTATTCTCCCTTGGCCTCCGAAATGCCGATGTTTCTGGCGCTTGACGATCCCCCGTTTTCTTTGTGAAATACGCGGACTCTCGAATCCTTTTTCTCGTAATCCCTGCAAATCGAAAGCGAATCGTCCGTCGAACCGTCGTCCACAAGGAGAATTTCAAGGTTTTTGTAAGTCTGCGAAACGATGGCATCGACGCATCTTTTAAGATATGCTGTTGAATTGTATACCGGCACTATTACCGATACCAGTGAATCCATATTTTTTCCTTTTGCCTACTGCTCCATGCCCACCAGATGTCTGTACATTCTGTTTTGGCGAATGACTTTGGCCTCGCTTAAAGGACCGGATTTGTAAAAGAAAGGTTTGTCATCAAGAATCGCTTCGCAAAGCTTGATGATTCTTTCTCCCGCAACATTCTGGTTCCATTCTTCTTCGATTGTCTCGTAAGCGTTCTCTCCGAGGGAAAGTCTCCATTTCTGGTCCTTTGACACCTCGAGTACGAGGGAAGCCATTTTTTTGAAATCTCCCGAAGGGAAAATCAGACCGTTTTGCCTGTGCTTGATCAGCGTGGGAACGGCTCCCGCGGCGTGAGAGGCTATAACCACACAGCCCGCATTCATGGCTTCGTTAACCACGGCGCCCCAGCCTTCCCTGTAATCGCTTGTGAATACAAAGATGTCGGCGTTGTTCATGAGTTCCCTGACTTCATCGGGTTTTCTGACCCCCAGAAGTTCGAAATTGTCGCTTAAATTGTTCTTCGCAATTTCGGCTTCGATTTTTGATTTCATCTCACCTTCGCCGACCATTGTGATTTTGTAATTGATTCCCTCTGCCGAAAGAGTTTTGGCAAGTTCGATGCAGCTCTCAGGGTGCTTTAATTTAAGCATTCTCGCAACCCATAGAATTTCCAGCCTCGTATGGTTTCTTCTCTCGTCCCTTCTTTGCTTTCTTTCGTCGTCGCTTAATTTTTTAAATTCGGGAAAATATCCGTACTTGAATCTTTTTCCCCTATACGCCCTTATTATGTTAAAATCATCCGCAACATAGGCGCCCGTGCAAAGCAGATAAACTTTCGAATTGTTGTATCTTGTGTGATCGTGATATTTTTTGATGAGGCCCCTCGGTGAAATCCATTTCCAGCGCCCCTCCCTGTAAAGTCTCTCGGAATATCTGATTACGGGCTTGTTTTCCGCGAGACGGTTCTCTATAAGGGATTCTTTTTCGCATCCCCCGAAAATCACCACGTCCGAAGTCATGATGAGTTTTTGGCACTCGTATTCGTTCTCGTAATATTTTTTGAGATAGGGAATTTTGTCAAAATCGGCCGCCCAGCCCATTTTGACTCTTTCTTCTTCCATCGGTTCGGTCTGGATGAAAGCATAATCCGCGCCGAGTTCCTTATAAAGCACGTTGCTTAAAGGAATCTGATGGTGATTTATGTAATTGGACACAAACGTAATTTTCATAATTAATTCGCAATACTCTCGTAAATTTCAAGCAGTCTTTTGTAATTGGTCTTTGCGTCGTGTGTGATGCGGCTTCTTTTGCCGGCCTTGGCGCACATGTTTTTTTGCTCTTCGCTTCCGTTTTTCGAAAAGCAGTCGATAACCGCATCAATCAGCGCTTTCTCGTCAAGCGAAGGATACAGATATCCTTCCTCTTCGTTCAAAAGGTTTCTTACTCCGCCTACATCGCTTGTTATCAAAGGCATCTGCAAAAGCATGGCTTCTCCGACCGAATTCGGCGAATTTTCCATGACCGAAGGCGACAGGAAAACATTGGATTTAAGATATCTTTCCTTCATTTTTTCGGCGTTTAACGGTCCGGTAAATACCACGTTTTCTTTAAGATCGCCGTCCTTTATGAGTTTTAAAATATATTTGCCGTATGAACCGATAAGAATCCTTTTCTTAAGCGAATCCTCTCCGGTTATTTTGTTTCCCGCAACATATACTTTCACGTCGGGACAGGCTTTTTTTATTTCGGGCAAAGCACGCAAAAGGATATGAAGTCCCTTTATCGGATAATCGCCCTGGCTGACGAAAATCGAATGCTTTTCGCATTTTTCGATATCCCACTTTCCCTCATAGAACGGACTCCTTAAAGTCTCATTCATAAAAAAGTATTCGGCGTCGGGATTCATTTTTGACGTGTGCTCTTTGTCCCAGTCGGTTCGTCCCGTGACATTTCCCGCAATTTTCACGGCTTCTTTTTCGTTCCCGCCGCGTAGTTCGAATTTTCTCTTTTGCTCTTTAAGTCCGTCTTTTTTCAATCTGTCGCGAAGCGTCACGGATTCGATCACATCTTCGGGGAGACCGTCAAAATAATGCTTCGCATACACGTCGCAAAGTCCCTGAATTCCGATTAAAATCTTCGAAGGATCTTTGGCCGCCCTGCATACCGCAAGCGTGTGCGAATATTCGGTTCCGAAAATATGAATCAAATCGGGTTTGAAGTCTTCGATGATTCCCGCGAAATGTTTTTCGAGATTCTCATCATACTTCCAGGCATTCGCCGCTTCCTCGCAGTAGCCGTATGCCTTTACTTCAAATTCGCCGACGTAGGATGCATGCTCCCTGTCGGTATTAAAGCATACTCCGAGTTCGATATTCCTTTCCGGATCGGAAAGTATCTTCTCGGACAGGCCCGTCAGCCACCCCTCTTTGTTCGGCATCTCAATATTCAAATGTTTGGCAATAACCGGAATGCACTGATTGCAAACCCACAGTACTCTCATATCTGTTTTGAAATAAACCTTTCAAGGTTCTTTTGTTTCTTTACTTCGCGCTCTTGTAAATGCGCTTTTTTATCGAATCGTAAGCGCCGGCGAAAATGCTTTTATGGGCAATCCACGTTCGAAGCGGCTGAAGCGTCAACCTCATGATTCTCCGATAGTGATTAGCCTTTTTTTCACCCATGTATTTGACAACTATTTCGCGGTGTTCTTCCCTGTCTCTTTTTTGATTTTCCTTTGATTCCGAATATCCGCCGCCCTCATATGAAGCAACGGTTATTCCGAGATATGCGGGGCGGATTCCTTTTTCGAAAAAGCTCTTTAAAAAGAAATCGTAATCCGCACGAATCTTATATTTGGTGTCGAAACCGTATTCGTCCCAGAGACTTCTCGCAAAAAAACACGACTGGTGATTGGGCATGTGTCTGTAGCAAATCGACTCCGTAATCTCGGAGGGCTGACTTATCGTCTGATTGGCATTGCAAAAGAACGCATCGCCGTAATAAATCTTTCTGTCCGCATTATCGGACATATACTGCGCGGTCTTTTTTAAAACATCGTTATCGTAAAAAGAATCGCCGCAGTTCATGAATATGACATAATCGCCCGATGCGTATCCGACGGCCCTGTTCATGGCGTCGTATATTCCGCCGTCCTTTTCGCTGTATACTTTGATCTTTTCGCTCGCGGGGAGTTTTGAGAGGCTCTCGTCCGAAGAACCGCCGTCCTTTACGATAATTTCGTAATCTTCCCAGCTCTGCAAAAGGATGTTTTCAACAGTATCTTTTAATTTGTCGCCGGCGTTGAAGCACACCGTAATCACACTAAAAAGCATTCTTTTCGTCTTCTTTTAATTTATTATCCAGTTAAAATACGGTATCAGTCTTGTATCGTTGGTCTCGCTCGAATGAAGGAAATAAACGTAATATCCGACTCCGACGACTATCAGCAAAACTTTAAGAAGAACTCTTAACCATTTCTTCGGAATCCGGTTTATAAGCGTCGGTACAAGAATCAGCTGGAACATGTTGAAATAATATCCTATTCTCGAAACAACGGGCAAATACGAACAACAGACGTAAACAATCAACGCGAAGATGTTCATGTTGAAATAAAATCTGTTCTTTTCGTTGTCCTTTATTGCCTTTTTGTAAAAGATAAGCGCAAATACCAAAACGCCTATGCATCTGGCGATATTGGTAAAGCTGATTTCGCCTGTATCGTGAATTGAATTTTCGTAATGAGGATAAATCAAAAATACAAGTTTTCTGTAAAAATTCGGGAACGCGAGAAAACTCGTGCTTATCGCACCCGTAACCGCCATCATCCAGGGTTTCCATTTTATGAGTCCGAGAGGATACGCGACAATGACGATCAGCACCGAAGTATGGAACGTCGAAGCCAGCAGCACCAGCATCAGGAATTTGGAAAATTCCCTGCTGAAAATATATCTTACCGAATAAAACGCTACCGAAAACGCAAGGTAATTTCTTATCGAATTAAAGCTTGACGCATAATATCCGAGCAGCATGAACATTGCGAAAGTAATCGCAAAATCTTCGCTTTGTTCTTCGATTCCTTTTATGAAAAAGAACAAGGTGACAAATGCCACAATCGCAAAAATAATGATGTACTGCTTTCCGTCGAAACCGAAAATATGCTGAATCAGTTTGACGAGAAGATTGAATCCGAGTTCCGTCGCTACCGACTTGTCTCTGTTTTGGGCAAGAAGGCTGAAAATCGAAGTGTAGTTCCAATAATCCCCTCCGACGCCTATTCTGGTTGCCGATATCGCGAAAAGCAGAAAGAATATCGTGGATATTATTAATTTGTTGTGCACCCGGCCTCTGGTGCGCATCGGTTCGTCAATAAACGTTTTCTCGGGTTTTTCGACGGTGTTGTCGACCAAAAATCCGAGCGAAATCGTTATGGCGGCCAAAACAAGGTAAACTGCCATCAGCTGTCCTTTTTCAATAATTCAAAGCCTTCCGCGATGCCTTCTTTCATAAGTCTGTCGGCTTCTTTTCTGCCTATTTTGCCCTTAAACATTTCCTTTTTTACCAGGATAAAACGAAGGCGCCAAAGCCACGCGCTTTTACCGTAAAGGAATGCAAAAAGTACTCCCCTGTCATGAAAGAATTTTTCCGTGTATCCTTCAAACCACGTCGATTCCCGGGGAATCTCGCGCCCGAGGAACACATCCGAGGAATACATCGCAACTTTTTTGGACATTGCCTCCTTAAGGAAGAGCGAGTCCTCTCCGTTGCTGTATTTTGCCCCGCCTCCGAACAGTGTCGAGAAGCGAAGATTTTTCTTAATCAAAACATCTCTTTTAACCGCGATGCTGTATGCGGGGTATCTTCCGATGTTCATCTTCGACAGTTTTTTGAAGCCCTCGTTGAGATATGTTCTTCTTTCGTCGCATACTTCGAAATTAAACATAATCATTTCGGCTTCGGGATGTTTTTCGAATTCGGTTATTATTTTTTCTTCGTAACCGTCGTCGTATTCTATGTCATCGTCCGCAAACAAAACTATGTCTCCGAAAGAATTGTCTATGCAAAGATTGCGGTTAACACCCACTCCGCGCGTGTCGGAATCGATGATTGTTATCCTGCCGCCCGATTCGATTTCGCGCCGGTCGTTTTTGTCGCACTGATTGACCAAAACCGCATCGCCCGCAATGCGCATCTTTTTTATCAGTTTGTCGGTATCGGCGTTAAGACTCGATATCAGAAGTGTTACGCGCATTGTAAATGTCCTCTTTTAATTTTTTCGTGGAACTGGAGAACGACGAGAAAACATATTTTTTGATAAGCGACGAATTGACGTCGTAAAGGATAACGCCGACCACGTTTGCTTCCTGAATCCTAAGCAGATCGAGCGCACGTTCCACAAGCTTTCCGTTATGATCCCCGGCCTTTATAAGGATGATCGTAGCTTCGCATTTTGCGGCGGTAACGGCTATCTGGGGATCGTTGTTAACCGATCCGGGTGCTACGAGTTCATAGTCGGGATGCGAGAAATATGCGTCTTCCTTTTTGATGTTGAAACGGTCTATTTCGAATATTTCCGCTTCTCTTTTCTCTTTGATTATGCTGTTCAAAAGATTGATGACGTAATCGGTATTTTCGTTTAAGGATGTACCGACAACGGCAATTTTTTTATAACCCTTTGTGACCTTAAGGAAATTGACCTGAAGCCACAGTCTGTAAAATTCGGTCTTTTTGTTGGGCTTTCTCTTCATGTCTCCGAGATATGAATCCTCGGAATTGAGGCTGTATTTTCTCATCTGGTCGGTTGTAATTCCGAGTGTCGGAATTCCGTATCTGATTTCCGAAGTTGCGGGAACGTAGATTGAGGAATCCCAAAGGAAATAAACCGAAACGAAAACAATCGAAAGGATAAGTCCCACAACGGCTCCGCCGAAGGACATGGCCCATGTTCTGTCTTCGAATCCGACTTCGTTTGCAACATTGGCGATTTTGATTATTCTCGCATCCTCGATCTCTTTTAATTCGGGTGCGAATCTGCAAACCGCGTCGGCGTATTTGTTCGCAAGAAGTTTCGCTTCGCCCTGCGAGGTCGATTTGCCGGTTATGACCAGAATTCTCGTATCGGTTTTAAGAGTGGCGCTGACCTTGCTTTTAATCTCTTCCTCTTCGAGGCGTCTGCCGATTTCCTCTGCGGCATATTCCGTGATTACGTCATTGTAGATTAAATACTCCCAGGTGTGCTGGTTAATGTAAATGTTTTCCAGCTCGACACTGTCAATGTACTGGAGATATACCTGCGATTCGGCAGTATATTCCGGCCTGCCGCCGAAAACATTTTTGGAAAGATAATACAATCCGCCGAAAATAAAAGCGCCAAGGCATATTCCGTAAATAACAAATCTTAATCTTTTGATTGATACCAGAACCATTAATCTGAAATCAACGCCTTCTTTACTGTACGGTACTTTCATCGTCGTTATCCTCCTCGGATTTCAAAGCAGTTACCTGATTCTCTCCGACACCCTCTGTAGAATCGGGAGTCAAAAGAACCCTTAACGTCAACAACATAAGTTTTATATCAAGCCATGTCGAATAGCCTTCAATGTACGTAAGATCAAGTTTGAGTTTGTCATACGGCGTCGTATTGTATTTGCCGTAAACCTGCGCATAACCCGCAAGTCCCGCCTTAACCTTTGTTCGAAACGCAAATTCCGGCATATCTTTCATGTACTGCTCGATAATCTCGGGACGTTCGGGTCTGGGCCCTATGAAAGACATGTCGCCTTTAACGATATTGAAAAGCTGGGGGAGCTCGTCGATTCTCACGGCTCTTATAATTTTACCGATCCATGTTATTCTGCTGTCGTTTTTGGATGCCAGTCTGGCTTTTCCGTCGGCTTCCGCATCGACTTTCATGGATCTGAATTTGATGATTTTGAATTCTTTGTTGTTAATGGTCATTCGAACCTGTTTGTAAAAAACGGGTCCGCCGTCCGTAATCTTTATAAGTATCGCCGTAACGATCATTATCGGCGTCGTAAGAATGATAAGAATGATTGCGCAAAAAAGGTCTATAAGCCTTTTGATACAGCGCTGCTCAAAAGTCAGGGGGTATTCCCTTGTCAAAAGAATCGGCGTGTCAAAGAAATGCAATACGTCCGCGCCCTGCACGATAACGTCCGAAATCTTCGGCATCATGTATACGCGGATTGATTTGGAATAACAGAATTTCAGAATATTGTTTCTTAAATGTTGGGGAACGTCCCAAATAACCACACCCTGATATCTGTTGGGAATTTCCTTCATGATATTTTCCTCGCCTTCGGAAATATTCATGATCTTGACGATTTCGAAACGGTCCTTCCTCGTCTTGAATTTTTCGACGATTTCGTCAACCGGTCTTTCGCCGCAGATAAGCAAAAGGTCTCTGGGCGAGAATACCGAACGGTAAATAAGATTTGAAAGGTATGACCATCCGAGCGCGAACAATAGCTGTATGAGTCCGAGAACGATAATGTATTTCGGATCGATTGCATGTCCGTACATAAGGCAGATTACGGCATAAGCGACGATATTCGTCGCACCGATCGAGAATGCGTGCGAGAGGAATATTTCAAAGCTTCGAAGGTATCCGATTTTGCCGGCGCCGTATACGAAGAGCAGGCTGAAAAGACAGATGGCGTAAATGCCGATAACCAGCGCATCGCCTTTTTGCCAGAACTGCACCCTGATCATTTTTTTGTAAAACAAAAACCAGATGATTGCATAGCCCGCCACATCCAAAATGAATTCGAAAGTCACAAGCTGCAAAACCAATATTCTTTTTATGGAATCCAATTTACCCATTTTTGTATGCGGCCTTCAGACCGCTTCCTTTCGGTAGGTTATATTCTTCTTAAAACGGCTCTTATCGCCCATCCGCAAAAATAATATGCGCTCTTTAAAACCGGGAGTTTTTCCCACTCTCTGTACAAATGCCAGATTCGCTTTATCGCTTCGAATTTGTTCGAGGAAAGCGATTTGCCCGGTCTTCTGTATATCGTGAGATTTTCGTTTAATCCGAACGCCTTGTTTCCTTCGCGAAGTATCTTCCACCAAAGTGCGGTATCCTCGCTTTTAATATGGGGCATTTTGATTTCATCCTTTCCGATAAGCGTCAAATCAAACATTACCGTGGATGTGAAAATCGTCGTGTTCTTAAGCGCCTCTTTGTATGTAATGGTCTCGGGAACTTTTACGATTCTGCCGTTCGGTATTGCATTTTCGTCGGCGAATTCGTATCCCGTAAAACTGAATTTCGCTCCTTTTTCCTTCATGAAGGCAATCTGCTTTTCAAGCTTTTCGCTCTTCCAAAGATCGTCGGCATCAAGGAAAGCGATAAATCTTCCTTCCGCCGCATCGACTCCGGCATTCCGTGCGCCCGCCGCATCCTCCACATCTGTAAGAGTAAGCACTTTAATCTTCGGATCCGAAATCGCGGAAAGAATTTCCCCTGTCGAATCGTCCGAATTGTTTTCGCAAAGTATTATTTCGAAATTGCCGTATGTCTGTTCCCTGACGCTTTTTATCGTTTCCGAAATGAATTTTTCGGCGTTGTGAACAGGTATTACAACACTTACTTTATCTTCCATTGGCCGTTAATTTCCCGAATCAATCTTTTTGTAACAAATGTATCCGTTCCTGTCGTATACAGGCTCGTAAAGAGCGTTTATCAAATCTCCGTTTTCTATCATGACCGCGCTGTAATCCTGTTCGATCCATTCGTCGTTTAAATGCGAAACAATCGTAAAGAACATATACTCGCTTTCATTGCCGTAATAACCGTTGTTTAAAATATAATTCTCTCCCATGCCCGAGGGTATTGCCATAATGACCTTCGGTTCCATCGAATACATGATGACGGTGTTGTCCCAGGGGTTGTCGCTTTCTTTTATCGTAATGACGTTTTTCAAATCCTCTTCCATGCTTCGCCACTCCGCTTTATCCTCTGCGGTCATATACCTTCCCTCGCTCTGGAAATATTTAAGGTTGGCGGGAAGGAAGAAAAGTCCCATGGCATTGCAAAAAAGTATCGCAATCGAAAGATATTTATCCTCGGTCATAACAAGAAGCACGAGCGAAAAGAGTACCGCTATCTCCGTTCCCCTCATGAAAGTGTCGGGAATTATCGTATAAAGCGTCATGTACATGAAAACGAACACGCATATCGAATAAATGCATATCCACGCCATCGCTTTGTCTTTTTTCGACGCTTTCGAATCGAGCAGGGAAATCACAGATGCGAAAACGATGAAAACAATAATCATGACATGGAAAAGATATATTCCGTTTGTCGCAAAACTGTATCTTAAAGCAAGGAGTCCTCTCGCTCCGTCGATAACCATCGAAAGGAAGCTCTTAATCGCAAGGAACATATGTCCGCCGCTTAAATTGTGAAGCAGCGCCTCGGTTTTGCCGATGTTGTAATTGCTCGAAATAAGGTGGAGCAGGTAATAGCTTGCCCCGGATACAATGCCTGTCGATAACAGTGATACGACGATTTTCAACCACGTTTTCTTTTTGGACAAAAGCGCAAAAACGTAAATCGGTATGCAAAAAGCAAAAAACGTGTAAACCTGTATCGAATAAAGGATTACAAGCGGTGCGACGATGTATGAAATCCATTTCGGACATTCGTCGAAAAACATTTTGTACAAAAGTCCCGCTATCAGTATTGCAAGCGCAAATCTGAAAAGCTCCGACATGTTGGTGTTTATGTATAAAACAAAAACTACGCTTGTGGCTTCCAATACCGCGAGTTTGATCTTTCTTTTTAAATCGGGCTTTGTCAAAAGAAGGAACAAAGCATTTACGATTGTGATGTAAACAATATTGCAGATATATACGAACGAATAACCCACCGGGAAAACAATCGCCGGAATTACATACGGGAGAAGGATTGCGGGGCTCCATGCGGGACCGTTGCCGAGTATCGCATGCTTTGCATCAAATCCCCAATAACCCCTGGGCGAAAAATAATCCGAATACGACTGGATGAGTTTGAGGTATACCGCCTCGTCGTTCCATTTGGGTCCGGGCAGTGCGACATAGCCCTGAACGAGCCACTTTATAACCATGATAAAAAGGGAAATAATCACGGGAGTAAATATAAAAACCAAAGAAAGAATTCTTCCTTTAACCAAAGAATCCGCCTGGTTGTTTTTGGCGTTTTTCTTATTTTTTTTGACCGTTTTCTCTTTCATCAAAAAACCTTCGTTTTCCCTGCAGAATAAGCAAATCTGTACATTATAAACCCATGTTATCATTCATTATCTCATAATTAAGAGTATTATATCACAAAAGCACCTCCCATACCACAAAATTATGAATTATGTTCGCTTTTTGTCCACCAAAATGTTTCCTTCAAGGCATAGTTGTTTTTAGGGGGTTAATATGATATTGTAAAAATAATCGGAAGCGGTTTCTTTTGTAAACAAAAAACTGTCGTTTATTCAAGCGGAAAGACTGGAGAATGGAACAAAATTTTGATTTTGTCGCGGCTGTTTGCGATGACGAGCGGGACATAGTCGAATTACTGGCGCAAACGGTTGATGACATTTTAAAAGAAACTCAAAAAAAATATGAGATAAGGCGTTTTTGCTCCGGGAAAGAACTTCTTGAACAGGTGCGGGATATACAGCTTGTTTTTTTGGATATCGAAATGCCTGAAATCGACGGTATCGACACCGGAAGCAAAATAAGGGAAATCAATCCCGACTGCACGATCATCATGGCTACCGGAAGAGAGGATTGCTATAAAGAAGCATTTAAAATAAATGCATTTCGATTTGTTACCAAGCCCTTTGACAAAAAGGAAATATCCGAAGCAATTCAGGCTTTCCTGGATTCTTTTCGCGGCGAAAACACCGTCGAAGCCTTCTATAACAGGAAGCTGTACAAAATCAAAGAGAAAAACATTTTATACATAAGCGCAATGGACAGTTATTCCGAAATCGTCGTATCCGACCGTGTGTTACGAACAAACGAGTCCATGGCAAATCTGGAAAAAAATCTGGATCCTTCCCTGTTTTTCAGGATTCACAAACAATACATAATAAACATGTCCTTTATAGAAAAAATCCGTAACGGATATGTCATAATAAACGGAAAAAAATTTAACGTTTCCAGAAGGAAAAAAACTGAATTTGAAGCGAAATATTTGGAACATCAGATGAAATACGGATGATTTGTAACAAAGATTTCTGGTTAAGAGGGTCGACAAGGGAAACAAATGCTCATACTATCCTGCCTGTTTAACATTCTAACCTATATTCTTGCTCAGTATTTATTTTTCGACAAGAAACTGAAGAAACCTGTTGCCTATGCGATAGGTTTGGCGGTTTATTCCGCTTTGTCTTTTATTCCCGCTTTATCGGTCGACGAAAAGCATCTTTTAATCTATGCGGTAACAACCGTTTGCTGCTTTTTCTCATTTCAGGGAAAATTAAGAACCAGAATCATCCCCGTTTTTACTCTCTTTTTTATCATATCCGCCGTTTACGGCATTTCTCTTTCCATATGCAATCTTTTAATCGCGCGTTTTATACCGCAGGATGCGGCGGGTTTGTACAATATCTGCCGTGAAGTGCTGTGTCTTTGCTTTGTATGTCTCGGTTTGCTTATAAAAAAACTCATAAAAAACGACAGCAGAGAAAAGCTGTTGTTGCTCGCGGACAAATATTTGATTTTTTCGACTCTTTTTACCGCAATGATTATCGCGCTTACCCTCGCGCTTTTGGAATATTCGGGCAATATGATAGGCGATGCCAAATACCGGAATGCAGTGACGATTATCAGCGGAATCGCTTATATAAGCCTTGGTTTTCTCGGCGGAATGACGCTTTATGTAAAACATGTGAATGAGGAAATGAAAACCCTCATGAACAATGAAGTCATGATCAAGGACATGCAGAAAAAATACTACGAAGCTCTGCTCGATCAGGAAAAAGGAACCAGAGCTTACCGTCATGACATGGCAAATCACATAATGTGTCTGAATGCCTTGGCCGCAAAAGGAAATCTGGAAACTCTTCGTACCTATCTGGATAACATGCAGGGAGAATTGCAAAAAATCCAGGGAAGGAAATATGCGACAGGCAATGAAATACTGGATATCATGTCAAATTTTTATCTGCCCCAGCTTTCGGACAAAATCAAAGTCAATTTAAGGATCAGAGCACTTCCGAAAATCGATGAAATGAATCTTTGCACGATATATTCCAACCTGCTTCAAAACGCCGTCGAAGAATTGAATTCGTGTCCCAACCGCGAGGGAAATCTGGACATTATCTTCAGTCAGGACGAAGATGTATTCAAACTGATGATAGCCAACAGTATTTTCAGGGAAAAAGAAAGCGGTTCGCTTGAGACTCGCAAAGAAGACAAAAAGAATCACGGAATCGGTTTGTCAAACGTGAAAAGAGTTGTCAACGATCTGGGCGGAAAGATATGGATAAACGATAAGGATAATGTTTTCAGAGTGATAGTCGAATTGAAAAATCAATAGACCGTTCACGGACTTAAAGGTCCGTTCGCGGACTAATTGTGTATGCTTTCGAAAACCTTTACTACTATAAAAGTAGTAAAGGTTTTTTTTTAAGGGGGGATTAAAAATGACTTTAGCAGAAATTTGGTATTGGCTTTTCGGGCACTGAATCACGTAAATTTTTAAACAAAAGAATGATCGATTATTTAAAACATTATGTTGTAAAGGAGGAATACTCAAACAGAGAATGACCGAAGAAGAAATACATGAAGCTGTCGGCGGCATCTTATGTCTTGCCCGCAAAAAGACCTGTCCCCGGTCTTGGAGTTCATTACACGGATGGCGCCGTATTGCGAATGAATTCGGTTTATAAAACAACAAACCCCTATCATGAAAAAAGTCACAATACTATTCCGGTTTCCTTGGAATATTATTGTGACTTTTTTTGGAAAGCCGAACTTTCTTTTGTATCTCAAACCCTGAATCGCGGTCGGTTGGACATTTAACGGGAATAATGATAAAATTGTCGTCAGATTTAATTATATATTGTGGAGGCAATTATGTTTAAGCTTCTGATAACCGGCGGAAACGGTCAGCTCGGAAGAGCAATCAACAATTTATACGCTGACAGAGAAGACATCGAATGCATCAATACGGATGTCGGCGAATTGGATATAACAAATCTTGAAGAAGTAATTGAATTCGTGGATAAATGCAGACCCTACGCAATCGTCAACTGCGCCGCTCACACGGCCGTGGATCTTTGCGAGGACCAGGTGGATGCGGCATACAAAATCAACGCGATAGGTCCCAGAAACCTGAGCATCGCAGCGGAAAAATTCGGCTGCAAAATCATGCAGATAAGCACGGATTACGTTTTCTCGGGCAATGCCTCAAGGCCCTATACGGAATTTGATGCCCCCGCACCCCAGGGCGTATACGGAGCAAGCAAACTTGCGGGAGAAAACTTCGTAAAAGAATTTTCCTCGAAATATTTCATAATCCGTACCGCATGGCTTTACGGCGACGGAAAGAATTTCGTAAAAACCATGCTTCGTCTGGCCGAGGAGCGCGATGAAATCGGAGTGGTTTACGATCAGGTGGGAAGTCCGACAAGCACTTTCGAACTTGCAAAAGCAATGGATTCGCTCCTTTTTACCGATAATTACGGAACATTCCACGGAACATGCGAAGGAACCTGTTCATGGGCCGATTTTGCCGAAGAAATATTCCGTCTTGCAGGAAAAAACGTCAAAGTTAACCGCCTCACAAGCGACCAATACCCCGCAAAGGCAAAAAGACCCGCATATTCGGTTCTTGACAATTACATGTTCAGAATAACAAACGGTTTTATGTTTGCCGACTGGCACGACGCTTTGAAAGAATATATGGACCTGCTTAAGAATCAGGCATAAAAAAAAGCATCCTCGGATGCTTTTTTTATTATATATTTTTTATTATTTTACTATTACCAGACAGTAAAGAAGCGCAAATGCGATACCGAGAAGCGCTCCGCACAAAACCTGCAGGGGTGTGTGTCCGACGAATTCTTTTAATTTGTCGTCATTGGACAATTCCGATCCGTTCTTGGTGAAAAGATCTATAAATTCGTTGAGAACCTTGGCCTGATTGCCGGTTTCCCTTCGAACTCCCGTGGCATCATACATAACCACTATTGCCAAAAGTCCCGCGACGGCAACAAGATATGAACTTACCCCTTCGTTAATAACGAGAGAGGTTGTGAGTGCACACACGGCTGCGGAATGGCAGCTCGGCATTCCTCCGGACCCTATGAGTCTCTCGGGAACAAATTTTTTGGTCATTTTCAAATGGATAATTGTTTTGATTATCTGCGCAAGCGCCCAGCTTATGGCCGCAGACATTAATACCTCGTTCTTGGCAAGGTCGGATAAAAACTGTATCATTTCTAAATCCTTTATTCGGCGGAAGGCATATTATACGAATTATTGTATGTTGTTCCGCCGAGATTAATTACACCGGATTCGTTGTAAATTGCGTATCCGTCGGCATTGTTTGTAACACTGCCGCCCGTAAGCGTCAATACGGACGAGCCCCTGTTGTTGTACAACACGGGATGGAACGAATCTCCGACACCCGAAATCGAACCGCTTACGATTTCCATGGTGCCTGAATTTACAACGGTCATAACGCCGGATTTGCTGTGCGAAATATCGGAATTTTCAATGGTCAGAACGCTACTTCCGTTCTCTGAATTCCAGATTGCGACAGAATCCGTTTCATTTGTTACGGTTACGCCGTAAAGCGATAAATCACCGTAATTTACAATACTCTTGGAATATTCGCCGTCAACGGTATTGGTGATTGTTCCGGCTCCGTAAATCTTCATCGTGCCGTTATTGATAATGGTATCTTCACCCGCTCCGTCAATGGTAAATCCGCCGAGTTCGATTTTTATGTCTGCGCCGGCAGCCGTATTTCCGCCGCCCGTCACGTCTTTTGTAAGATATATTCTCTTTGAGCCGCTTCCGATGTAATTGAATGCGTCCTGAAGCGAATCAAAACCTATTCCGTCAACGGTAACGGGTTTGGTCTGATATTCGAAATAAACATTGACCGTTTCCCTGCCCGTAGTGTTCGACGCTTCGAGCGACCAGGTAGCAACATCCCACACGATAGAAGCTTCCTTGCTGTTCGATTCGATTGAAACGGCTTTGTAAAAATTCTTATCGGGAGCCGATTCCTGTTCTTTACCGTCGACTATGTATTTTATTTTCGGAGATCCCGTTTCGTTTTTATCGCATGCGCAAAACATTGCCGTAAGGCTTAAAACCGAAGCGAGAAACAAAAATTTTACTTTATTCATACTGCTCTCTTCATAAATCCAACGGGGAAGTCAGCCGCACTTTCCCAATCTCACGCAATTATACAATTAAGAGGCGCTCTTGTCAATGTAACCGCCTCTTACGAGTCCTTTTTCAAAAGATAATTCATGAAATTTTCCCTGTTCTCAAACGCTGTTGTCGTGGGGCGTCCGAGGTCTTCTCTCGCACCGATCGAACACTTGACTTCGATGAGGGATAATTCGTCTTTTTCTTTGGCGTTTTTCAACGCTTCGTCAAGTTTGTCAAAAGTATCGACGCTGACGGCAGAGGGGTATCCGAGTGATTTTGCAAGTCCCGTAAAATCTATGCCTCCCGCAACCGTGGGCATTCCTCCGACCGTTTCGTGCGATGCGTTGTTGATTATGATGTGCACAAGGTTTTCGGGGCGGTTGTTTCCGATTACCGCCATGGCTCCCATATGCATGAGCGCCGCACCGTCACCGTCTATGCACCATATCTTTCTGTCTTTTTGATTCAATGCCACTCCGAGCGAAATCGAAGATGCATGTCCCATGGAACCAACCGTCAAAAAGTCGTATTTATGGGATTTTCCTTCGGCTTCGCGGATTTCGAAAAGTTCTCTTGAAGCCTTGCCCGTTGTGGATATAATCGGGTCTTCGCCCGTAACTTTTACGATATGACGGATTATATCCTCGCGACACATCGTATTGGAATTTTCGTATTTCACTTTTTCGTCATAGCAAAGTGCGCCCTTTCTTATGACGAAAGCCACGTTTTTGCCCTTTTGCAAAAGTTTTGAGAACTCTTCCATTTTCGACGAAACTTCTTCGTCGGTTGTATCCTTTCCGATTGCAAAAGAAGCGATGTCCATGTCGTCGAGAAGTTTGATTGTAACTTCGCCCTGATAGATGTGCTGGGGCTCGTCATGAACTCCGGGTTCTCCCCTCCATCCGATAACAAATATCATCGGAATCGCATAAACCTTATCGTTTAAAAGGCTTGCGACGGGGTTAATGATATTTCCTTCGCCGGAATTTTGCATGTAAACAACGGGAATTTTGCCCGTCGCAAGATGGTATCCTGCGGCGAGGGCCACGCAGTTTCCTTCGTTCGCACATATCATGTGGTGGGCCGAATCCGTTTTATAAGTATTGTAAAGATAATTGCAAAGCGCTTTAAGCTGTGAATCGGGAACTCCGGTAAAGAAGTCCGCCTGAAGTATTTCGACAAATTTTTCGACTTTCATATTTTCTCCGAATTCCGTTTTTTGATTATTTTACAGTTCGTCAATCAGAGTGATTATGTCTTTTATCGGCATAAGTCTCTCGTCCGCTTCTTTAGATCTGTGATATTTAAGGATATCCTCCGCGGTTTTTTGCATGGCGGGAAAAGCGCTTCTCGTCAGCTGGTTGGCGTAAATCACAATGTTCACGCCGTGTTTTGCAAGCTCCTCTTCGGTAATCGAATTAAAAGAAGTGGGAACGACGACTATGGGCGTTTGGGGATCAAAAGCTCTGAATCGGTCGCAAAATTCGAGTATTTCGTCGGGTGTTTTCTTTCTGCTGTGAATCATTATTCCGTCGGCGCCTGCTGCCGTAAATGCCTTTGCTCTCGCAAGCGCGTCTTCGATTCCTTTTTCGAGAATAAGGCTCTCTATGCGGGCGATAATCATAAAATCATCAGTAAGCTGCGCTTTTTTGCCGGCTCTTATTTTCTCCGAAAATTCTTCGATCGAAGCCTGCGTCTGTTCGACTTCGGTTCCGAAAAGAGAATTCTTTTTGAGTCCTTTTTTGTCTTCGATGATAATCGCGGAAACGCCCATTCTCTCAAGGGTTCTGACCGTGTATACGAAATGTTCGCTCATTCCGCCCGTGTCGCCGTCGAAAATAATAGGCTTTGTAGTCACTTCCGTGATATCGTCAATTGTGCGAAAACGGCTCGTCATGTCAACAAGTTCGATATCCGGTTTGCCCTTTGCCGTGCTGTCGCATAAGGAAGATACCCACATCGCGTCAAACTGATCGAGTCTGCCTTCTTTTTCGACGACCGTTTTTTCAACGATAAGTCCCGTAAGACCGCTGTGCGCTTCGAGTGCTTTTATGATGGGAGTCATCTCGAGGAGCTGACGAAGTCTTTTTCTTCTGTACTCGGGCATTGCGAGTTTTTCGCGAAGCTGGAGGTCTATCTTTTTTACGTTTTCATTATAGGTATAAGGAATATCCACAAGTTCCCCGCCGTATGCGTCAAGAAGCTTTATTACATGGTCTCTTATGGCGCTTTCCACACCGTTTTTCCAGTTGTCCCCGTGCAAAACGTAATCGGGCTGAAGAAGTGTGATTACATCGTCGTAAAGCATGTCTTCCTGTACCACGACTTCGTCCACACCCTCAAGGGATCTGTAGAGTTTTACCCTCTCGTCCTGGGAAATTGTCGGGAATTTGTTGTATCGGATAAGTGCCTTGTCGGAAAGCGCTCCTACTATGACACGACCGTATTTTTTTGCTTCGTTTATGATGTTCAAATGTCCTTCGTGGATGACATCCGTGCAAAAACATGTGTATGCTTTTTTCATTTTAAATTCTCCCCCCCGTTTTACGTTTCCGTTTTGTTTTCAGCCGTCGACGGAATTAAAGCCGAATAATATCAGTTATATTTTACCGGCACCGAAACATTGCATTCTTTTAAAGCTTCTTTGAATACTTTAAAGAAATCTTTGATGTCGGCTTCGTCGATTGCTCCGAGTGCGCAGAGTCTGAAGGTATTTGTGGTGCTTATCTTTCCGGGATAAATCGTAAATCCTCTTTCGTAGCAGTAATCATGCACCTTCTCGAAGCTCCAGTTAGGATCGTCGGGATAGATTGCGGAAGATACGAGTCCCGCGCGCCATTCGGGCTTTATGACCTGTCTGAAGCCGAGTTCGTCAAGGCCATCGTTGATTGCGTTGAAAACTCTCGTGTGTCTTGCCCATTTTGCTTCCTCCCCTTCCGCGAAATATTCTTTTAACGCCTGAATCGTGGCGTAAATCGTCTGTACGGGCGGCGTGAAATGCATCTCGCCCGTCTTTTCGAAATAGTCATACTGTAAGAAAAGATTGCAGTAGTAGCTTCTTTTAGGGAAGTTTGCGGACTGCTCGATGATGCTTCTGTTGCCGACAACAAAGCTTAATCCGGTGAATGCCATAAGACCTTTTTGCGCGCTTGCCATGCAAAAATCGATATTGTCTTTTTCGATATCAATCGGTCTCATCGCATATGTGCTTGTTGTGTCGACCGTAAAAATCGCATTGTATTTGTGTGCAAGAGCTCCGATTTCCTTTATGGGATTAAGAATCCCCGTGCCGGTTTCGTTATGAGTCGTGTGGACAAGTCCGATGTCGGGATTGTTTTTAAGGGTTTCTTCAACCTTTGTTAAATCCGGTCTTTC
>JAGADU010000041.1 GCA_017613435.1 Lachnospiraceae bacterium
GAATCCAACAAGGCCCAGACGATTCAGATTGTTGCAACAGACAGAGCGGGCAACGAGACCGCGGAAATTTACGAAGGAGTTCTTGTTTCCGGAAACGTAATGGTAAGACTTTTCCATAACAAGGTTCTGCTCTTCTCAATCATCGGAGGCGGCGGAATCGTTTTGATCGGCGGAACATTCCTCGGATTCAAAGTATTTACAAGATAATAATCCGGTTTAAGCAAACAAAAAAGGAACCGACATTTCGGTTCCTTTTTTATATGTTATTATTCCGGATAAAAATAAAAGAAGTTTAAAAAGAATATGAATTCACCGCTTCGATAACAGTATTAACTTCCTCATCGGTCATTTCAGGGAAAAGAGGGAGTGTTACGCAATGCGAGGCAAGAGCTTCGGCATTGGGACAGTCCCCTTTTTTGTACCCAAGATACGCATAGGCTTTTTGCAGATGGCAGGGAACCGGGTAATGACGATTGCATTCAATGTCTTTGCTTCGCATGTAATCTACAAAAATTTCCGCATCGCCCTCGGTCATTATTTCAAAAAGGTGAAATACGCATTCTGTGTTATCGGGATGACGCTGCATCTTAACGAGAGGGTTATTGATTCTATTTAAATATTCGTTTCCTATGGCTTTTCGCCTCTTAGTCCATTCATCGAGATATTTGAGAGAGACGCTTAATACCGCTCCCTGAATACCTTCGAGACGGTAATTGTAACCTATCATTTCATGATAATATCTGACATTGCATCCCTGATTTTTCATAACATTTATATAATCGTTATGTTCTTTTGTCTTGCAGCTTACGGCACCGCCTTCGCCGAACGCATAAAGGTTCTTTCCGGGGTAAAAAGAAAAGCATCCGAGATCTCCGAGAGTACCTACGGTTTTTCCTTCGACTTTGGCTCCGTGAGCCTGAGCACAGTCTTCGACAACGAAGAGATTGTATTCATCCGCGATTTTTTTGATTTCGGGAAAATCAAAGGGCTGGCCGTAAAGATGCACTCCGAGAATTGCTTTGGTTTTGTCTGTAATTGCTTTTTTTGCACAGACGGGATCGATTTCCCATGTGTCTGAGAGGCAGTCTACAAATACCGGAGTTGCACCGGTGTATGTTACGCCCCATGCGGATGCGATATAGGTGTTTGCCGGAACAATTACTTCGTCACCTTCGCCGATTCCGAGAGCCGAGAGCGCACAGTGAATTGCGCTGGTTCCGTTATTGACACCCTGTACATAGGGCGCATGAATGTAATCGGCAAATTCCTTTTCGAAAATTTCGGCATATTTTCCGCCCGAAAAAGCAGTTTCCTCGCAGCAGTTTTTAATGGCCTGAAGATATTCTTCTTTATGTTTTTCAAAATCTCTTTTTAAATCAATTCTTTTTAGCACTTCTTTCTTCCTCTCTGAAAGCTTTTTTCAGTTTTGAAATCCGAACAAGATAGTTTTTGATTGTTTTAAATACCTTTACGGTTGTATTGTAATCCTCTACCCATTCGACGGGAATCTCTTTGATTTTGGCACCGATTCTCTCGGCACGAAGAAGCATTTCGACGGTATAAAACCATCCGTGGTCATCGCTGCATTTCGAAACCAGATCCTTCGCGAAAGACGTTCTTAAAAAAGTAAAGCCGCAAAGAGCATCCGAGGATTTCATTTTAAGATAGTGTTTAAGGATGAATACCAGACCCGCGGAAGTGATTTTTCTGTACCATTTTCTTCCTCTTGTATCGGACTCCCTGCAAAAGCGCGAACCGTTTACATACATAAGGGAATCGTCTTCTTTAAACAATTCAACGGTCATTTTTAAGTATTTCAAATCCGTGGACAAATCGATATCCATATATCCGACTATATCGCTGAAGCATTCGTTTATGCCTGTTTTAAATGCAATCCCGACACCGCGTTCCTCGATTCTTCTGTATTCGACTTCGGGATATTTTTCGGAAAGCGCTTTGGCGATATCGGGCGTTTCGTCATCGGAACCGTTGTCGACGATAACGAGACTGAAGGGAATATCCAGATTTTCTCTTGCATACGAAAGACAGGTTTCTATGCCTTTTTGAAGGCGAAGTCTTTCGTTAAGTACGGGAAAAAGAATGGTCAGATTCATACATTTCCACCTATTTTTTCGATTGATTCAACAATGTATTTCTGTCTTCTGAAAATAAGATTTACGATGACGGAAAGATATTTGAGAATAATCGTCAAAAGAACAAAGATTCCGAAAAATCCGAAGGAGAGGAAACAGATTGTGGAAGTCCATCCTTCGATAACGGAGCCGTTCGTAAAATGATCCCAGACGGCGTATATTACCGAACCTACGGAAAAAAGCAGGAAAAACGCACTGATTCCGGTGGACAGTCTTTCGAGGAAATTCGTAAAATATACGAACGAATCGAAAGCAAGATTGAAACGCTCGTATGTTTCCTTTTCTTTTTTGACATGTATTTTTTTGTCGGGTTTATATTTGATTGTTTCCGATTTCAGACCGCAGTTGGCGTACAAAGCTTTTCTGTAAGGAACGAAATCGCTTATGGATTTTATTCTGTTGATGGCCCTTCTCGAAATCAGACGGAAGGTATCCGAACAGATTTTATTGTTGTTTTTGCTGTAAAGATTAAATATTTTGTAGAAAAACATCGAAGAGAGCCTTGTATTTCCCGAAGGTGCGACAATGGCAATATCCGAACCGCCGTTTACGCATTCAAAAGCTCTCATAATTATTTCCTTGTCGTAATCAATCTGGGGAGTGTCGAATTCAAACACGAAATCTCCGATGGAATAATCTCTTCCGGCGTTCATCGAAGCTTCCAGACCCTGATAAGATCCCATTTTCAATACGGAAATATTGTCGTCGGGAAAAGCAGACGAAAAATATTCTTTTGCAACCGATATCGTATTGTCGCTGCATCCGTCGTCAACGCAGATCAATTCATAGTTCTCGAAATTCTCCCTTATTACACTAAGAGAAGTTTCGAAAAATTCTTTTACGTATTTTTCGTGATTATGCAGGTGCAAAACGACAGAAACGAATTTTTTTTCCATTGTGGTTCTCCATACAAAATCCGTATAACCGGAATTACTTTAAATATTTTTAAACAAGATGTTCGTCCAAATCATAAATCGTATTGATTTTACCCGACAAAACGCTCATAAACACGGGACCTTTTTCTCCCTGACCGCCGAGGTGATATTTAACGGCAGTGGGACGGGAATCGTCGATTTCCGAACTCTTTAAAACGGGCTTCATTGAAAATAGCGAGGAATGATATGTATATTCGTATTCGGGTTTTAAATATTTTGAAGCAAGACGCGACATATAATGCCATGCGCTCTCCGGCTTTGCGGGACACAAATTGCAGTTGCCGAGTGACGAAGCGCTGCATTCAAAACCGCAATCCGCAGCTTTTTTCTGACATCTGAAAACGGGCGTTTTGTCAAACGAAACCGAATGAGGAGTGAAAGTTACGGAAGTAAGGCTGTGATAATCGGTCTTTCCGAACGGCATTACAGAAAAGAAAGGACCGTCCATAACGGTTATACCGACATTTTTGAGCTTTTCGTTCGGCTTGCAAAGTATTATTTCGCAAAGCTCATATTTAATCGGGAAGATATCGTTTTGGAAAAGCATCGATATTATTTCGTTAACCGATGCATAGGTTGCGTTAAGAAGAAAAGGCGTTTCGTATTCCTCTTCGCCGACTGTGACATAAACGGAGGATTCATCCTTTCCGATTTGAGTTATTTTAACATTATATTTAAGCTCGATCGCGGGGGATGCTTCGATTTCTTTCAGAAAATAATCCTTAAGAATCTGAGCGTCGTAAGTATATTCTTCGGTCAAAAAAGCACCGTCACAGGTGTTTTGGTTAAAATATCTGTCGGGAGATATCTCCTCGCATTTGATATCGGCGGCTTTGCAAAACGCTTTAAACTGTGTTGCGTCCGTCCAACTGAATACACCCGAAGTGGCGTATATCTGATCAAAAGAACGGTGAATGCAGAAATCGTAATCCTTGCAGAATCTGGAAAAGTAACCTGCCGATTTGACTGCGGTAGCGAGGCTTCTGGGATAATGATAACCCATGTGGACGCGCGCCTGATTAATATATGTGGCACGGCTGAAAGCGGAAGATTCTTTTTCGAGGACAAGAACCTTCAGACCTTTTTCGGCACAAAAAAGCGCCGAGTAAAGACCGTACAGACCGGCTCCTATTATGATTCTGTCGTATTTTTGCATTTATTAGACACTCCGTCCGAAATTTAATCCAACTAATAAATTTTAACATAAAACGCCCTGTAATTACAATAAGTACGGAAAGCGGAAGGATTGGCAAAAGAGGTTGCATTTAGGATGATGTTGGGATAACATCAAATAGGATGCTTATCCGTTAAAGGGTTTTGAAATGGACGAAAAAAAATCAATTAAATCAAATAAGGGCAGAGCGCTTCTTTTTTGCGGAATATCCGTTTTAAGCGTAGCCGTTTTGGTTATCGCATGGAATCTTTTTGCGCCCTTTATGATTGACAACGACAATATATATCTGAAAACCGTAGCATCGGGAGAGATGACCGGAATTCCTGAGGCGCATATGTATTATATGGGCATTGTTTCGGGATTTATCATCAGTTCTTTATACAGACTTACGGGAAACGGAATTCCCTGGTTTGGTATTTTCATATGCGTTTCTTTCTCGAGCGTTATGGTGCTTCTTTTGTACAAATCCCTGATTGCGACAAAAAAGATTTGGCAGGCCGCTACGGTTTATCTGCTTTATATGATTTTTTTCATCGGAATCTTCTACCGTTATTTTGCCATGACGCAATATACCCTTGCGACCGGCTTTGTCGGAGCGGCGGCTTTATTTTTGCTTTTCCTTTTAAGCGAGGAAGAAGAAACGAAAAAATATATTTTAAAAGCGATTCCCTTCCTTTTGCTCTCGTTTTGGTCACTTGGAATAAGGGATAAGGCTTTCTTTATGCTGATACCTTTTTTCGGAATGGTATTTGCGGGTAAACTTATCGATGCGGGAAGCAAGGAAAAAATAAAAAGGCTTTTCGTTTCGGCAGGACTTTTTGCATTGGTTTTGGCTTTGTCAATCGGAATAAACAAGGCAGCGTATCTTGGTGATGACTGGAAGGAATTCAAAAGATATACGGATGTTTCGGAAGAACTGTTCGATTACGAAGGTTTCCCCGATTACGATTCGCACAAAGAAACCTACGATAAACTCGGTATCACAAAATCCTCGTACGAAGCCATTGTTTATCATTACAATATCATTCTCGACCCCGAAGTAAATTACGAAAATTTTACGGAACTTGCAAAGATTGCCGAAAACGAAAGACGTGAAGCGGAACCGTCGGCTTTTGCCAAGCTTTTCAAAGTTTTAAAAACTATTATCCGTTACAATCTTTTCGAATATCAGGACAGACCGTTAAATATTATCGTCTTCGTTTTGTATTTATTTGCAATCGTTCTTTCGATTCTTCTTAAAAAATTCAGGGCACTTGGGGATATTGCATTCATCGTCGTCGCAAGGATGTTTGACTGGATTTATCTTGTCTGGAACGGCAGATTTCCTTTCAGAGTGACGCAGATAATCTATATCGCGGAAC
>JAGADU010000042.1 GCA_017613435.1 Lachnospiraceae bacterium
ATGAGCCTCATTCCGTAGAGGAACAAAGCCAGTCCGCCGAGCAGTGAAATTATGTTAAAAATATACATTTTGGTTTCCTTTTGCAGTATTTCTCACAATTAAACAGTTTACTACTTTTTGCAAACAAAAGGAAGTGCGATTGTGATATTTGTGATATAATCGGGAGTGTTCAAAAACGGTGTTTCGGAGCGGAAAATGGACGTAAAACAGCAAAGAAGAAAGACAATAAGAATAATCGTAACGGTGCTCATAATCCTGACCCTGGCGTTTATCTGGGGGCATTCCTGCATGCCGAGAGAACAATCCGGCGAAGAAAGCAGTTTTGTAAAAGAAGTCATAGATGCCGTTATACAAAGCGTAACGGGAAACGAATCGTTGGACATTTCGGAAGCTGTGGTAAGAAAAAGCGCCCATCTTTTCGAATTCGGCTTTATCGGCATCGAATTTGCCCTTTGGGTCATGCTCTCGGAAAAAATGTCCTCAAACAGGAAAGGACGAAAGATTTTTGTCTTTGCGCTCATTTTTTCCGTTTTAACAGCGTCGATAGACGAAACCATCCAGATTTTCTCGGGGCGTTACCCCAGCGTTTTTGATGTCTGCCTTGACACTGTCGGTGCGGCCGCAGGCATCGGCATCCTTCTTCTTATCAGAAAATTGCATTTAAAAAAGCATTCGAAACGAGAAAGTGCTTCGAATGCTTAAATCTTTTCCGTTAAAATCTTCATGAAAATAAAATTGCAAAGCATCGTAAAAGGCGTGACGCATATTTTCGCAAGTATGGGAGCGAATTTAACGACAATCTCCCATTCGGCT
Source organism: Lachnospiraceae bacterium (assembly GCA_017613435.1). GTDB lineage: Bacteria > Bacillota > Clostridia > Lachnospirales > Lachnospiraceae > UBA3766. The sequence continues at coordinate 814 of JAGADU010000042.1, forward strand.
TGGGCAAATACTCCGCTTAAGAGTCCCACGCATTTTGATGCAACGAGAATCACAATGATTTCAAACAGTACGTAAAATATGTATTTTTGTTTGAGCGAAAATCTTTCGGTCTTTACGGCGAAGGTCTTAATCGTGGATGTGAAAAACACGAAGGTGACTCCACAGAGAGAGCTTATGATGTTTGCCACGCCCGCCGGAACGTGAATTACATTCGTAAGCAGGGTGAACACTCCGAAGTCTATAATCCATCCGATTCCCGACAATCCGAAAAATTTAAAAGCCTGAATAATCAGTTTCTTAATCTTTTCCATTATTTTTCCTAAAATTTATCGACTGCAAATACCGTTGCGCCGGCTCTTCTTGCAGCCTCGATTCCGACGTCCGAATCCTCGAATATCACGGTGTCCTTCGCACTTACGTTAAAATATTCCATTGCCGCGAGGAAACCTTCGGGGTCGGGTTTGGTTTTCTTAATGTCTTCCTTGGTCAGGCATAAATCAAACATATCCGTTATTCCGAAATAATCCGTAATTTCTTTTGTGTTCTTCTTTGATGCCGTGGTAACAAGCGCCAGATAATATTCATCCTTCATGCCGTTCATCATCGCAATGAGATGTTCGTTTTTCTTTGCATGCGGCAGATATTCGGTATAAAGATTCATCTTCGAATCGTGCACCGTTTCGATGTCTTTCGAATCACCCATAATCACCGGGAGGAAATCCTTATAGCTTCTGCCGTTGCATTTGCCTACGAAATATTCCCTGTCAAGTTCAATGCCGAAGGGCTCAAGGGCCTCTTTGTACGAGAGATAATTGACGTCGTCCGTATTAAAAAGCGTTCCGTCAAGGTCGAATATCGCAAGTTTGGTTTTGGTGTTTTCACTCATTGTTTTCGCCCTCCGGAAATTTTTCGAACACATCGTTTAAGATCATAACCAGCGCGGCATAAAACGCAGGCGCGGTATGATAGTCCTTTGCAACCTTGTAAGGGATGAGTCTTAACCAGTTGACGACTTCGTGGAAATATATGCTCTTTACGCGCTGAGGCGCAAAATGAGACTTCAAATATTCGTCGGTTTCTTCGTAAAGCTTTTCGTATACTGAAGAACCGGTGAAGAGATAATCTATTTTTTGATCCGTAACATTTACGTTTTTTACCGACATCAAAAATTCGTATGCGCCGTGAAGCGACTGGAGCACCTTGGCATAATCGATGTTCGGGGAATCGAGAATGTTTCCGGTATTCGGATCGATCAGATAGAAATCATCCTTTTCGCCTTCTTTTCTGACGCAGATGATGTTTTCAAGCGTGAGATCTCCGTGAATTACGGATACGGTGTCTTCCTTAAACACTTCCGAAAGAAAATCGACCGTCAGATATTTCTCAAAATGCGAAAGGTTTTTGTATGTCTTTCCGTTGATGATTATTTCTTCGTAATCATAAAGGTTTTTAATCTTTCTTGAAGATTTAATCCTCTCAAGATTTTTTATCACTTTTTCACGGATGTATTCTTCGATGATTTCTTTCTCGGCCTTCGAGGCGTTTTCGCGGTAAATGCTGTTTTCGAGCCTGTCAAAGATTTCAAACAATACGGCCTTGCTCTTTTCGACGGGCATCGAATGCGCATATTCAAACATTCCTACCGCGGAGCTGTTGTATGCCATATCGTAAAAGCAGTAAAATTCATTGTGATCGTTCTTTATAATATCCGAAAGCGGAAGGCACTCTTTGTTGGCCTCAATCCATTCTATCTGCGACACAAGTTTGCCCGCATCTTTTCCGAAAGCATATTTTCTGAAAAAAGTCGTATCCTTGTCAACGCAAAGCATCGTGGTGGCGTTGGAACCCGCGGAATAGTCTCTTACAATGGATATTCCCTGATTGATTTTAAGATAATTGTCCACGTATTCGCGATTCTCGCCCGAGAAATATTTGTCGAGGAAAACCAGTCTTTCCGAAGCGTTAAGCTGGGGAAGGAGATTTAAATATTCGCTGTCATCGACATTTCCGCTCTTAAATCTTTTTAAAAGAAGCGATATCAAAAGAAGGATGATAAGCGGCGCAATCATGTAAATGACGAACCAAAGCTGGCCCTGTTGCGCCTCTCCCGTAAAGAGAGAAATCATTATCGTGCTGGCTTTGACACCGTTTTCGCCAAAGAGCATGAGGAAGATGTCGGTCCATTTCGTCTCCAATCCGAGGGACGAATAAAAATATGCAAAAGAAGCGTAGGATGCGATGTAAACAAGCCACATTCCGACACTTAACGCAAGTAATTTTATTTTGTTTATTTTAAGTGCGATATCTTTGAAATTCCAAATCAGCGCCCACGCGAAACGAAGAAGCGAACCTTCGATTTTCGCATTGAAAAGACCGGCAAAAAATCTCACCAGTTTTTTCAAAATGTTTCTGAAAAGGAATACGAGAAGCGTAATAAGAATAAGCGAAAAGAATACTATGATATAAAATCTCGACGCAAGAACAAACGAGGGCTCATCCTTCATAACAAACGAAAGAATCAGGAAAATGAGTCCTACAAAGAAGATGTCAAGATATCTGTCTACGATGACCGTGGAAAGACCGAGCGCCTTGCCGTTTTTCATCCTGTGTCCGGCGATAAAGCCTCTGAAGAGATCTCCCAATTTGTACGGCACGAAATAGTTTAAAATATAGCCCGAAGACAACGCGAAAAGAAGCCTTTTTCTGTCAGGCTTTTCGTATACTTTGATAAACAGTTCCCACCTGAATAATCTTAAAATGTGGGCAAAGCTCATTAAACAAATTGCAAGAACGAGACTTACAACATTCATTTGATAAGATCTCCAAGTCTTTCGTCACTTACCGAGGCGTCGTATTCATCGGGAGTGCCGAACGAAATATGTTCGTCAATAGGGAAAGTCGAAACCGTCTTTCCCGACTTCACCAGTTCATTATACACTCCGCTGACAAAAAATTCATTATATGCGCAGTTTTTAAGATAATTATCCGAAGCATCCTTGAAAAGTGCGGCGTTTTTAAAATAATAAGCCCCGCATATGGCTTCGTTGCTTACCACCTGCTTTTCAACGGTTCCGATCACTCTTCCCTCTTCGTCGAATCTTGCATAACTGTATGCCGGATTGTCGGAATCGAAAGTCAAAAGAGCGGCATCGGGCGAGCCAAAGGAGCCTGCGTTGGCAAATTCGAAAAATGCCCTGCTTAAAAAAGCATGATCGCAGTCTTCGAAAAGGATGGGCAAATCGTCTTCGACTTCTTTAAGCCCCTCAAGGCATGTTAAAACAGCGCCCTTTAAAACTTCGGGAATCACATGGATTTTGGCATCGGGATAATATTTTTTAATCTCTTTGTCTATATTGAATTTTTCGATATGTTCTTTTAAAACGACAAATTCAATGTCTTTGATATCAACATTTTGTCTGACGCATTCCGCCGCCCAGTAAAAGAAAGGTTTGTCGCGAAGCATGATTAGGGGTTTGGGAACATTAAAGCCCTTGTTGCCAAACCTTGTTCCGCCGCCTCCCATGGGCATTATCAAATGTATTTTATCCATATCGATATCCTTTCCGTTCGGTTAATCGTTTAATTCCGTTATTTCATCCGACAGATATTCCTTCGTCGAATATTCGTTTTCGATTCCGAAAGTCTTCTTTTTGCTGAAGGTATACCTGAAAACAATCTTTAATATTTCCATCGACTGTTTGAAAAATTTCGCGTTGCTTATCTGATCGTCTTCTCTCCAGGTAAGAGGGAAGAATGTGAAATTAGATTTGGAATATACGCCGTAAATAAGCATGTAAACATAGAAAGTCAGCGAATTGATAAAAGGCATGTAAAAACGGCTGCTCAGGTATTTGACCGAATACATGTTAAGTCCCGAACCGAGGTCCTTGATCTTTCGTCCGAGCATAACGGTCATGAAGACATTGAAAACATGATTGCCGAATATTCTGAATTTCGAATAATTTACGAGTTTCGAGCCCTTATCGAATCTTGCGCCGAGGAACGAATCGTATTTGTATCCCTCGCCGCTTTCAAGGTGGGGAAGCAAATCGTGTATGTCTCCCTGGTCGTCTCCGTGAAGAACTATCACATAATCAAAACCGTTGTCCGCGGCATAATTGAACGCAACCTTGTGCGAACCGCCCCCGCCGTAATTCTCGCGGTTTCTGTAGAGTTTAACCGGAACCTCGGGATGGTCTTTTTTGAAATTCAAAACAACCTCTTCGCCGTTGTCGGTGCTTCGGTTATTGACTATGAGAATCTCCGATATGTATTTTAATGCTTCTTCGTCGATTTTTTCGAGTACTCTTATCACCTGCTTGGCGCAGTTGTACATCGGAATGAAAAGAAGTGTTTTTTGTGACATTTTTACGCTCCTGAAAAAAATTATTTAGTCTCGGTTGTCTCTTCGGCAGCCTTCGTTTTGACGCTCTTTATGAGGCCGATATATACGGCAATCAAAGCAAACATCGAATAAATATACATGTGGAAATACATATTGGCTCCGACGGGCATCATTAC
>JAGADU010000043.1 GCA_017613435.1 Lachnospiraceae bacterium
AAACGAATGAAGTAGTAAAATGCTTCATGCATATGCTGAATATCATATGCTAATTTCTTCTTTCCGGCATCTTCAACTTCAGTGATCGTTCCGCCGAATCTTTCGATGTAAGATTTGCACTTATCAACAACTGCAGCTCTTTCATCGTCCTCAATCTTAGCATTGACAACAATACATAACTCATACTTATTCATGCTAATTACCTCCTTTTGGTCTCTGGCCCTCATTCAGGATGAGAGCAAGGAAATTATTTCATCACGGACTTATATGATAACACAGCGATTTTCAAATCGCAAGAATTTTTTTATAATCCGTAATTTTCGCCGTTTTGTCCGAAAAATCGGAATCAAATCTGAAGGGAATCTTCGTAGCTTCGTATATCCCTGTCGAGAATTCCGGTTTTCTTCTGGACCAAGAAGCCCAGCAAAGTAAAGGCAACCGCCGCGACAATGTCCAAAACGATTCCCGTATAAAAAAATTTGTAAAGCATCAGCACGAGGCCTATGGCGTTTATAACCTGAAAAACGTATGTAAATACGAATATCGCGGCCTTTCTTAATCGCAGTTTTTTAACCATGCTGTTCCAGATATTCACGAAAACGTACACAAGCCATCCTCCGAAAGCGGTGCATATCGTGAAAACAATGAACACGCTCACGCTGTGGTGGCAGTACGGTCTTGCATAATGAACTCCGATAAATCCGCTTAAAACGGAAAACGAAAAGAAACATGCGGAAACGCAAAATCTGAAGCCCAAAAAACAAATAAGCAATAAGGCCACGACAACAGCTATCGGGACCCATGTTACCAATTCCTCGAGGTCCGGCATTTTCATCGAATTCCAGCCCAGAGGCAATTTATAAATAAACTCTCCCATTATATCCCCTTTTACACATAATCCGAACCGGAATTATCTTTTGATTTTCCCTACTCCCGATTTCGGTAATTCTTCGTTAACAAAAATGATTTCTTTGATTTTCTTTGTGGTAGGCAGGGAACGGTTCATATTTCTTACGAATTCCCTGACTGTATTTTCTTTTTCACCGTTCGAATCCCTGCCGCAGTAAATCTTTGCACAAACGGTATCGTTTTCGCCGAATACCATCGTCTCTTCGATTTCGCCGCACTCATATAATTTCGATTCCAGTTCTTCGGGAGAAACGTTTTCTCCGTTCGAAAGAATGATTATGTTTTTGGATCGGCCGATGATGAACAAATATCCGTCTTCGTCGATTTTTCCGAGATCTCCGGTGTGAAGCCATCCGCCTTCGAGCAACTCTCTTGTGGCCTCATCGTTGTTGATGTATCCCGAAGTGACGTTCTCGCCACGAACGAGTATTTCGCCGTCGACGATTTTTACTTCATTGTGAGGACATATTTTACCGCATGCCCCGTCCTTATATTCTCCGTCGCCCGAAATCGTGCCGGTTGCTTCCGTAAGTCCGTAGTAAACAATCGGTTTGATATTTCTTGCACGCATTCTCGATACGGTTTCCGCAAGAAGAGGCGCACCGACGCAGAGCATGGATTTGACATTGTTTAATCCCTCGTTAATATCTTCCCTGTCAGGCGCTTTGTTAAAAAGATTCTGAGCCATCGCGGGAACGAGAAGCAGTTTGTCAAAAGCGAAATTCGCAAACTGGATGAGGTAATATTTCGCATTGCTGATTAAGATTGCGTTTCCCCGCATCAGTTCTTCAATGCTCAAAATTATGCCGCCGATATGATAGATCGGAATGACCTGCATAACCTTTTCGGAACAGTCCCTGTTTTCAAAGGATATTCTTTTGCTGCTTATCGTAAGATTTCTTTGCGAAATGTGAACGGCCTTGCTTTTACCGCTCGTTCCGGACGACAAAAGAATCACGGAAAGATCGTCTTCGCCGATGCTCTTTGATTTGCCGCCCTCTTTAAGATTGCAGGAAGTTTCTTCTATATTGAATATTTTGTCCTTTGACAATACATTCAACTGTGCAAGTTCTTCCGCCCAGTCTTCGTCCGCCGCAACCATGTCGATTTTCAGCTCTTTTATAAAGCCGGTCAAATCGTTTCGCGACAGATTCTGATTAATGGGAACGGCTGTGTTTCCCGAAAGAATTATTCCGAAAAGCTGTACCAGATATGTATATGAGTTTTCTGCCACCATCGCTATTCTGACGCGTTTATCCCCGGATTCCCTTGCCCAGAATGCTTCTGCGCGGTAGCAGTCCTCATGAAATTTTTCACAACTTACCCCTTCAAACTCACCAAACTCATATTTGTATGCAACGATTTTGTTTTGCATAACCTGAGCGTGATAAGAAAACAATTCTCTAAAAAGCATGATCAACCTTTCTTTGAACGAATGTCGGATACAAGATCCGCAATATCTCCAACGGTCTCAACCTCTGCAAGATATCTCTCGGGTATGCGGATTTTAAACTGCTTTTCAAGATTTGCAAGAAGCGAATAAAAATCGAGAGATTCGATATGCAAATCATCCTGCATAAAAGTATCTTCATCAACATCGCTTGCCTTTAAGGTCTTTTCCACAACCTCAATGACGCCTTCAAGTATCTCTTCTCTGTCCATTTTCGTGCCTCCTAATATTTTGACAAATAATGTTCCACAGCCAGCGAAACCGTATTGGAATCGCAGTATGCGTTGTTGCTTAAAACTATAACCTGAACATGGGATGCCGTGTTGTACCACATACTGTGTCTGTGGAAACGACCGCCTCCGGTATGTCCGTAATAATATCCCGCTCTTACAAGTCCGAGGTTATACACCGTTTCGTTCGGATTGTCTCCGAAGCACTGCGAAATGTCTATGGCCTTGTCCGAATACAGGAAATTCTGCCAGCGCGAAAGGTTTATCGCGGTCGTACACAATTCACCCGCCGAAAAAGCGTATGAAGCATGATATTCCGTATTGTCGGGATTATACACGTCGTAAGGACGGAATCCTTTCGTATCGGCCGCCTGAGGATCGAACGAAACTTTTTCCATGCCTGCGGGAATAACGACATTTTCCTGAATATAATCTTCATATGTCATTCCGGACACTTTTTCGATAATGAGTCCCAAAAGGAAATAATTCGAGTTGCTGTATTTAAACTGGCCTTTTCCTGCCGGCGTATAGTTCAGAATCTTTGAAAGAAGAGCGTCCCTGTCTACCGAATGATAGCTTTCGTAGTCTTCGACGTCGTCCATGTATTCGGGTATTCCCGCCGTCAGGTTGAGCAATTCTTCGAGGGTTGTATCATCGCCGTATTTGCAGTTTTCGAAGTATTTGGAAACCTTGTCGGTTCTGCTTAATTTTCCTTCCTGTTCAAGCTGCAAAATCGCATACGCGGTAAACTGTTTCGAAAGCGAGAAGATGGGATAAAGCGTATCCATCGAACATCTTGACGCATCCTCGCCCTTGGTCAGATCCACTCTTCCGTATCCTTTGGCAAAAATGATTTCTCCGTCCCTTGCCGCTACGACCGTTCCGTTAAATCCGACCTGCTCCATGTATTTGTCTATCTGCTTTTCGGCGATTCTTCTTTTAATGGTGGCGCCTGCCACATCCCATGCCCTGAATGCCACGGCAAGGTATGCGACAACTACCATTAACAACACAAGGACCGTCAGGAAGAACTGTTTTTTGCTTATTTTTGTCTTCTGCTCTTTTTCCTTGTTTTGTTGTTTCTTTCCCATTCGTTTATCTTTCCTCCCCACGCATTGGTTCTTTCAAGTTCTCTGAAATTCTCTATTCTGTAAATATTCTGGTTGAATCCGCTGGGAACGCATACCATTCTGTAAATTTCCGTAGGGAAAAGCACGACTCTCGGCGGAAGATTGAATAATGAGGGTTCCGAATCCTTTCCGTTTTCGGAGAGGAATTTAAGTCTTACGTATTCGAAGCTGAAATCTTCAACCAATACTTCCTGTCCGTCCTCAAGCGTAACGGTTTCGTTTGCCCTGATTCTGGGAGTATGTCTCGAAGAGCTTACTCTTGTCTGACCGGTTCTCATTTCGATATTTTTCATTACATCGCCGAGATAACTGCTTCGTCTGCTCATTATCTTGGGAAGCGTATGTTCTCTGTCAAAAATAATCTGGCTGTACTGTTCCTTGTTTTCTTCGTCCATTCCGACGATGCAGATACAGTATTTCCATTTGTTGCTGTCGGCATCCTTAAGTTCCTTAACCGTGGCAATACGTCCGGTAACTACGGCTTTGTAATCACGGTCCCTTATGGTGAATTCGGCATCTTCTCCTTCTTTGTAAGGAAGGAATACGGCTTCGTTAAGAACGAATGCAAATCCGCCTTCGGAGATATCAACTACGGTACCTTCGAAAATTCTGTCCTCGTACTTTGCTTCAATGGGAAGACGAACTTCAAGACGCTCTGTCATACGTTCGTTGTTTCTTCCCGTCATAAAGAAGATTGCCATAAGGAGGTTGAGTCCGTTCTGGATAATCCAGTAAATAACAATCAGTGTTCCGAGCGAACGGTTTGCGATCAAATCGTTGATTGCGAAAATGAAAGCAAGTACCGACAAAGCAAAGAGGAACAAATGAGGAAGAATCATGTACTTGGGTGTTTCTTCTATGGATGCTTTGGATTTGTTTGTAATATGAAATTCTTTTTTACGAATACCGAGTGATTCTTTCCAGATGGGAATAAGCAGGTAGGGGAACATAATCGTATCTACGATGTTACTCCATCTCGTATTTCTGATTTCACCGGATATTTTCTTTAATGTATATGTATAAATAAGGTATGCGGGTAACCAAATCAAAAGGATTTCTTTAAAACTGCAGACTACTACGGGTACGCCCAAAACCGCAAACAAAAGCGGAGCGAAAATGTAGAAAAGTCTTCTTGTAAAGCTGTGCCAGTACAAACGGCATGCCGAGTAACTCATCTTAAGAGAAAGTCTGATCTTGGGGTTAAACCACAATTTAACACGTCTTAAAGAATAGATACATCCTCTTGCCCATCTTTCTCTCTGCTTGATAAGCGCGGGAATGGAAATGGGAGCAAGACCCTTTGCCAAAAGCTTGTCTATTGCGTAGCAGCGATAACCCTTGCTTTCGATCAAAAGACCCGTTTCGAAGTCTTCGGTAATCGTTCCGATTGCGATTCCGCCTACTTCTTCAAGAGCCTCTCTTGAAATAACGGTATTGGAACCTGCATAAATCGCAGAATTGGTTCTGTTCTTACCGAGGTTGATCTGTCTGAAGAAATAATCCTGTTCGTTGGGAATATTCTCAGAGCTGTAAAGGTTGTACTGGAAAAGATCGGGGTTGTAGAATGTCTGAGGTGTCTGGATAAATCCGATTTTATCCTTTGCGTTGATTTCGCTTTCATCCCTTTTAACCCATGTTCCGTTTGCTTTTTTCTTCATGACGGGCAGGAAGAAATAAGGAACCGTTTCCAAAAGGAATTCGCTGTTTGGAATCATGTCCGCATCAAATGTTGCGATATAAGGAGCGCTTGTTTTGCTCAATGCGTTATTGAGGTTTCCGGCTTTCGCATGTTTGTTGCCTGCGAATCCGATATAACCTACGCCCAACTGATTGGCGAGATTTTCAACTTCCTTTCTGTTACCGTCATCGCAAAGCCATACGTGAACCTTGGATTTGTCGGGATACTGTAACATTCTGCAGGCATTCGCCGTTTTGAAAAGAAGATCCACTTCTTCGTTATGTGTAGCAATCATTACGTCCACTTCCGGAAACATTTCATCCGGAATAACGGGCATTTCGGGCTGGCATGACATGTTCAGGTCAAAATAACTGAGTATGGCTTCATATACCGAAAGACCTTCGGCTGTCAGCAATGCGATACCGCAAACGAATGACACCCATCCGTATTCACTCGGAAGAGGTAATGTGAATACCGCACGCCACAAAAGATATACGAGCAGTAACAATACACCGATTATCGAAATCAGCATAAACCATTTGTTTTTTACCTTCATTGTAATTCTCTCCTTCTTTTAATTCTTCCCTTACTTTATTTCTCCTCTGCTCAATTTGGATACCAGGGAAACCGATACCACAAATACCGCAAACATCATTATCGCCGCTATCGAAATGAGCTGTCTGGGACCGTTGCCCAGGCTCTTGTCGATACGCATGTTAAGATATGATTTTAAATTCTTATCAAGGTAAGCACCGTGAAGCTGCTGTGTGTCGAGCAAACGCTGAATTTCCCCTTCATACGTATCTCTTGCTCTGACAAGAAGAAATCCGTCCGCTTCGGAATCCTGCATCGAATACAATTCGTCGCGGATATCTTTCCATCTGCTGTCTTCTCTGAGTGATGCATTTCCGAGATAATTAACCGTATCGTTTACGAACTCTTCTATAAAACGATCCGATAAAATTGTTTTTCTCAATTCCTTGTATCTGAAGCTTAATTTCTGACAAAAGAGCGGGTCTTTAACCAATTTTTCGTACATCGGGTAGTCGGTAAATACTATCCAGTCAACCGCTCCGGCTTCGGGTACATAATTGTCAAGGCAGTTATCGAAATCCCAAAACGGACCCGCCGAGAACTTGTGCGCCTGATCCTTGTAGTAATACTCGGAGTGCAGTCCCGCGTCATAGTTCATGAGAAATTCATTTAAGATGAAATAATCGACAAACGAATCGACATCGATATATTGCGAATAATTCATGAATTCTTTGTTGTCTTCCGAATAAACTGTTTTCTCTATTTCGGAAATTTCATCGCCGATGGCTTTTACGGTTTCTTCGTCGGCCTTTTCGCCCTTTGGATATATGAGGTTGTACCATCCGTAGGTAATCTGATTGTCCGAACCGTATGTCGGAACCATCGTGCCGGTATAATCGTATCTGTCACGGGCTACGATGTAGCTTAAATTCTCCGTGTTTCCTTCGTACGTTTTAACATCCGTTCTGCCTTTGGATTTTTTTACGGATTCGGATAAAAGATACAGACCCAAATATTCGTATTGGTCTCCCTCTTTTCTCAGAACCTCGCAAAATCTTACTTCGGGTGTCTGCGGGTCTATCAGTCCGCCGAGGTTGTAAGCCAGGTAGGATCTGATATGCGTTGCATCCAGAATACTGTTGCAAAGAACCCAGTCCTCGTCTTTTTCCATTCCCAAAAGCGGGTATTCAAGTTCTTCTCCCTTTTCGTCAAGAAGCTTTATTCCGTACTGCTTCTTGGGGAATCCTCTTGAAGAATTGCCTCGCATTTTGATTTTTCCGTTATTCGAAAAATACGGTTTATCGTCTATCCTGTTTACTTTGCTGTCATTGTTGATGACGGTGAAGGATACATCCACATAAGGATCCGTAACGTTCGGATCGATGTATTGTCTTGACTGGTCCTCGCCCTGTTCGTAGATATTGATAATCTCTTCTCCGTTCGTGTCGATTATTATAAGGGGCAGATGCGTCGCAAATGTTTCGGGATCCACGGTTCCGTCGGGGTTGACCTCGGTCGGTCCCACACTTGAATCCGTGTTTGCATCTACAATATGCTGAATGGTCCTTGTTTCAAGCGAATATCTGTTGGACTTATCCTTGTTGAAAACTATTGCAAACATTACAAGAATCACGATAACGATTATCGAATAAACCCATATTGTATATGATTTTTTTACGGGTAATAATCCCTTATCTCGTGATCTCATCATTTTGACAAACCAAATTTACACTTTCTACTCCGACAACTTCCATTAATCTTGCGCGGATTGACAGATTTCCGTTCTTCTTCTCATATCTCTTGATTGCGCTCTGAGATACTTCGTAAATAAGTTCGCTGCAGGAATGATCCGTATTCTCTACGCGAAGAACCGCGCTGTTGTTGAAATAGCTTTTAACCGCATTGTGAATTGCTTCGGAAGTATTGTTCTTTCCGCGAATGATAACAAGGTATCTGTCATTGCTCTTGATGTTTCCGAGAAGCAACATTACAAAGAATACCGTTCCGGAACCGATTGCTGCGACCGTAAAGTCCTGAATACCGCAACATACGCCGGCTGCTATACACCAGAAAATGTAAGCCGTGTCTCTGGGGTCTTTTACCGCCGTTCTGAAACGAACGATTGAAAGAGCACCGACCATACCTAAGGAAAGAGCGACGTTATTTCCGATAACGCTCATGATTAAGGTCGTTACAACCGTTAACATTACCAAAGATACATTAAATTTCGCACTGTAAACCGTGGTTGCGTGTGAAATTCTGTATGAGATAAAAATTACAAACGAAATCACCAAAGCGGCTGCAAAACAAATAGCAATCTCCCTTACCGTCATGTTTCCGCCCTGATTAGCCAAATATTGATACAAATCTTCTTTCATTTTATCCTCCCATTTAAACCAGATCCTGTCTGGCGTTTATGTACTTACTGTATGAACCTATATACAAATCGCTTAAAGCAAGCAGATCTTTTACGTAACTCAACAAAAAGTTGTTGTATTTCACTTCCAGGATTACCAGATCGTCTATGTCGGCCGGTCTGTAATGAGAACGCGGTGCGAAAAGATCCAGAGTTCCCTGAGAAGTTCTTATCTTCGAATCGAAGGTAATTCGCGTGTCGTTGTTCGGAAGCGCGAATGCCACTCTTTCGTACTCGACTACGCATTTCGGACGATACACTTCTTTAATCATCAGATAATACATCTGTTCGAGTATCGGATCGTTGTATTTAAGCAGCCCTTCGTATTTTCCCCTCATCATCTCTTCCGCCAGTTCCCTGTCGATCGTGAATGAATGCTTGTGTTGGGAAACGTTGTATTTTTGTTTTAATTCAAGCTTTATTACATCAGTGTTCTCATCGTATATTCGAATCCTGATTTTCTTTCTGTTCTGAATGCCGGACATTTTATCGAAGTAGTCGTCGTCATCGTAAGAGTCAAAGTATAACGACCTTACGTGATACGGTTCGTACCCGGCGTACGGATCCGGCGGCAGCGCACTTTTCAGTTTCAGTTTTAACTGTTCCGCCTGAAGCCTTCCTATTATGAATTTCTTTTCGACCCTTTTTACGGATACCGATTTACTCATCTCCCACCTCCGTATCCTCTGTATAAAACGAAAAGTTTCCTTCGTTGTCCAGGTTGTCTACGTTTACGGCTATGAAAACATAATCATGTCTGTTTGCTTTTAGTCTTTCCGTTATTTCCTCTTCGGAAAGGTTAAGTCCCCAAACCATGTCTATTCTTTCGACCATGGGTGTAAGGAAAACCGCTACCGGAGACGAATAGGAATTTCTTATAAACATTACGGACACATCGTTTTCCGCTTTTTCGTTTATGATCTCGTCGTAAAGCTGAACACCGTTTATAAGGACGTTGTTCAAATCCTTTTCGTATGCATCGTTTTTTTGGAAAGGTCCTTTTTGAATAAGCGTATTGTTAAAGGTTCCTTTCATCTCAACCTGATTGCGGCTGGCGGTTATGAACGAGTACCTTACCGAAGTCGAAAACTTGGGAGTAAACAGAACATAGTCATCAAGTCCTCCGTATATTTCTCCGACTTCACGTCCCATCGAACCCATGAAAGCGTTTTTGTAAACATCAATGTAATAATTGTTCATGTTACAGTACTTTCTTTCGGGATCGAGGTCTTCGCCGTATGTATCCCTTATGTGTCTGACCAGCTCGGTTGTTGCGAAGAACGCCGTCTGAGTGTTCCAGTGGTGGTCGGTTTTGAAGAACATTTCCTTTCCTTCAAAGTCCTTGCTGTTAAACACTTCTCTGTAATCTATGTAGTCGATGCCGTATCTTCTTACATATCTTAAAAGCTCGTCCGCGTATTCGTTGTAGTCCTGATAAGGCATTCCGTAATAACCGTCGGACCATTCCTCATCGTATCTTGTCGGATAAAAGAGGAGGATTACTTTGGTTCCCTCGGGTTCCAGATCTTCCTGCATTCTCCTCATTCTCTGCGCGAGCTCTTTCATCGAAATATCGGGCGTATTCCAGAAGTTGGCGTAATATTCGATGCCGTCCTTATCTTTTATATAGGAAAAGTTGTTTTCCTCGTTTTTACCCAAAACGGCATATGTCGCTCCGTAAAACTCGTTCCAGAAATGGCCTCCGACGAAATCGCTGTTAACGATCGTGTTAAGCGTCTGTGTCGATTCTTCCAGGGAAGTGATGTCATAATCGTTTTTCAAATCGGAAAATATCTTGTCAACATCGATACTTTCTTTTGTATCGCTTACCAGCGAATCCCAGTTATACGCGATATTGAATCCCGAGAATCCAAACAGCATCAGCAAAAATATTATTGCGTATATTTTTTGATATCCTTTGCTCATTTTTCTCTCCCAATCAGAAATTGAAGTAAATAAACGGACTGTAACTTCCCTTGGCAAGCGATGCGATACAGAAAATCAGCAAAAGGGGTATTGCCGTTATATATATGAATTTGCCGCCGACCGCCAATGCTTTGCCGATTGGCTTGTCTTCAAGCATATCCGCCAGATAATCCTTGACGGGAAGTGCGCAGATGATTGCAGCCGCAAATACCAATCCGTATTCTTTCAGATACATAACAACCCACGGTGTGTAGAAACCGTTTCCGGCAAGTCCGGCCATGTCTCTGAAGTAGAGAACCATCTGCTCGTTGGTTTCGCTTCGGAATATTACCATCGATATCGCAACCGCGATTATTACGTATACATGTCTTAAAAATGCATATCCTTCTTTTTTGTCCAGCTGGAAAACCGTTTCCAAAAGGATGAATATGAAGTAATACAATCCCCACCATACGAATGTCCATGCGGCACCGTGCCAGATACCCGTCAAGAGCCATACGATAAACAGATTTCGAATCATCTTATCCTTGTTCTCGTCTCTCGAACCGCCGAGGGGCTTGTAAACATACTGTGAAAACCATGCTGCAAGGGAGATATGCCATCTTGTCATAAACTCTCTCATCGACTTGCTTACGAAAGGATAACGGAAGTTTTCGTCGAATTCGAAACCGAACATTCTTCCGAGGCCTATTGCCATATCCGAGTAAGCACTGAAGTCGTAGTAGATCTGGAACATGTATGCAAATGCACCGAGCCACGCAAGCAGTGCGGGAACTTTAACCGTTTCCATACCGTAATTGGTGAGCGAGAAGATGTTGTCTGCCACAACCGCAAGGTTATCCGCAAGAAGTATTTTTTTCAAAAGACCTTCGGAAAATCTGCAGATTCCGGAAACGAACATGTTCCAACTGGGCTTTCTGTACTTAATCTGATCTTCGACGCTTGTATATCTGACGATGGGTCCCGCAACAAGCTGGGGGAAGAACGAAATGTAAAGCGCAAGGTTGAACGGATTCTTCTGTCTGTTCGCATCCCCTCTGTAAACATCGATTACGTACGACATGGCCTGGAAGGTATAGAACGAAATACCGATCGGCAATGCGATGTTGGGGGGCTCGATTGTGTTCGACCCGAAGATACTGTTGATGATCTCCACAATGAAATCCGTGTATTTGAATACCCCGAGCATTCCGACGTTGAATACTACCGATATAATTAAGAAAGCATTCGCCGCAGAGGAAGGAGCATAATCGTTTTTCTCACGGATTCCTCCGATAATCATTCCCAATATGTAATTGATAATTATGGATCCTACTAAAAGAACTACGTAGAAAGGTTCGCCCCATGCATAGAAAAAGAGACTGGCGATAAGCAGAAAGATATTCTGCAAAACCCTTGAAAAACTCAAAATATAATAACCTATTAAAACAACAGGCAAAAAATAAAGCAAAAACGCTATACTGGAAAATACCATTTTTTTTGTTCCTTAACTGAGATTTTTCGTTTTCATAAAACATAAAAGAAAACGTTTTATGGTGTTCGAATTAAACTTCTGAAGGATTGCTTTTTTAAGCATTAAATCGGTACTTCCTGATTCTCCGTTTTTGCATAAAAAAAGCAATCAAATAAGAAACCCTATCTGATTGCAGTCAAACCACCTTAAATGCGCTTAAGGCTTACGACTTTGCGTGCATACATTTCTGTATGTTTGCCCTTAAAATCTTCTAAATTTACGACTTCCTAATTTTTTCACACCCGCTTAGAATATCAAATCGTATACATGTTGTCAAACACAAATTTTAGAAAAATTTTATGGTTATTTTTTAATATTTTTATCCAATTTTGCCCTCGAAATTTCCACCTGGTGTTTGCAGTTTTCGCACTGAATACGGCACTCCGAGCCTACTCTGAGTACCTTCCATTTGCTTCCCCCGCAGGGGTGTTTTTTCTTAAATTCGAGTATGTCACCTTCATGAACAATGAACATAATGTAATGAACTAATAGTAATTTTCTAATATACTAATGAACCGTTTTTTGTCTCAAAAAAAGTTAAATCTGCGAGAAAACTTCGCCGATTTTGCCCGCTATGCAAAGATTTGCGAATTTGTCCATGGGAGTGGGCTGAAGGTTTATAAGCACCAGTTTGTTGCCCCTGTAATAATCCACCAGTCCCGCGGCGGGATATACCGCAAGCGAAGTTCCTCCTATTATAAGTACATCGGCATTCTGAATGTACCGGACGGATTTTTGCATGGTAAGCCCATCGAGACCTTCTTCGTAAAGAACGACGTCGGGCTTGATGATTCCGCCGCATTTGTCGCATACGGGAACCATGTAATTCGCATCGCCCGGTTTGTATTTGTTTGAAGATTCCTCAACCTTTTCTTTTATGGCCGCAAAATCGTAGAAGGCATTGCATTTCATGCAGTAATTTCTCTGAACGCTGCCGTGAAGTTCCATTACTTCCCTGCTTCCCGCAGCCTGATGAAGGCCGTCGATATTTTGGGTAATAACGGCTTTTAATTTTCCTTTTGCCTCAAGCTCGGCCAGTTTTATATGCGCTTTGTTGGGCTTTGCGCCCTCAAGCAGGAGCTTGTCCTTGTAAAATTTGTAAAATTCCGGAGTATTTCTCATAAAGAAAGTATGGCTTAAAATCGTCTCGGGCGGATAATCGTATTTCTGATTGTAAAGTCCGTCCACGCTTCTGAAATCGGGAATTCCGCTCTCGGTGGAAACCCCGGCACCGCCGAAAAATACGATATTGTCGCTCTCTTCGACCCATTTTTTCAAAGTTGCGATTTTCTCATCCATGTTTTTTCCTCCCCCATAAATTGAAATAAAGACTTCGATGCAAAAAAAGCCTACATTTGATGACGGACAATCTTATATTCGTCTCCGCACTGATAATACGGGCACTGATAATGCGAGTCGGTGTTCAAACGAATGTAATCGTCCTCATCCATGCTTACGCAGCATACATATTCTTCTTCGTCATCGTCAAATACGAAATTGGCGCATTCTTCACATGATATATCCATCAGAACAAAATTCCTTTCATACAAAGTTCGGGTTCCATTTTATCGAAATTCCAGGTGTGGAAAGAGTCCGCCGCACAGAATTCGTATTCGGGACAGTCGGCGCATTTGCCGGTTTTTCTGTAATCGTTTCGAAAGTTTTCGAATTTGTTTTCCCAGACTTCGCGAAGATTGTCCTTCCTTATATTACCCTGGATCAGTTCTTCCCTTCTTTCGATATCAAGGCATCCGCCGATATCTCCGTTATACATAATGCTCGCGGTGTAAACCCCCGCGTTGCAAAGGAAATACCATTTGCGCACTTCTCTTTCCGTCTCGGTTCCGAGGAAATGAGAACAGCCGTAAGTTACTTCCATTTTATCCCTGAATCTGTTTTCCCTGATAAAATCAAAGAGTCTTATGTATTCTTCTTTTGAAAGCATGAGCTCGGGATTTTCCTTTGCCCTGCCGATGGGCTCGATATTGATCACTCTCCACGATCTGACGCCGATTTTTTTGAATTCCTCATACATGGCATCGAGTTCGCCGATATTTTTGTGATAAACGACCGTGGTAATCTGGACATGGGAAATTCCGACCTTTATAAGGTTCTTTATTCCCTCGATTGTTTTTTCGTAACTGCCCTCGGACTGCCTGAACCACTCATGATTTTCCTTAAGTCCGTCCACGCTTATCGATACTGTTTTGAGTCCGGCATTTTTTAAACGCAGAGCCGTTTTTTCATCTATAAGCGTTCCGTTTGAAGTCATGCCCCATCCGAAGCCCAGACTTTGGGCTTTTTCCATAATCTCAAAAAATTCGGGACGAAGAAGGGGTTCACCGCCGGTTACGCAAAGACGCATGTTTGAGATGTCGAAATCCTTTTTTACCTGTTTTAAGGCATCGAAAATCTCTTCTTTGGTGAGCATGTTGCTGACATCGATGTCTCCGCATCTTGAGCCGCAGTGCAGGCAGTGCTCATTGCAAAAAGGAGTTATTTCCAAGAAAAGAGACCTGAGTTCCGGATTCGGTCTCAGCGTCTCTTCTCTGTATTTGGCAAGTTGCTTTAAATGTTCTGTTTTGGTTTTCGGAGTAAGTCCCGAATTGTTTGCTTTTTTCATTTGTCTCTCCGATTGAGAAAATGTTCCTGCCCGTTATTCAAACCATTCGGGAGGACCGTAAACTTGTCCATTCATATTGATATCGGGCTTATAAACGTCTTCGTCGTCATTAAACCACTCGGGCGGTCCGTAAACCTCTCCGTTTATATT
>JAGADU010000044.1 GCA_017613435.1 Lachnospiraceae bacterium
CGAAACCGAGATCGTTCAGATCGGCAACAAAAACATCAGAGGATGCGTATCATGCGGGTCCTGCGGCAAAACGGGCAAATGCGCGTTTGATGACGGCGTAAACGAAATAGCCGACAAATTTAAGGAAGCCGACGGACTTGTGCTTGCTTCGCCCGTATATTATGCATCCGCGAACGGCACATTAATCGCTGCCCTCGACAGACTCTTTTACAGCGCGGGATTTGACAAGACCATGAAGGTCGGAGCATCGATAGCGGTTGCAAGAAGAGGCGGCTGCTCCGCCACATATGACGAACTTAACAAATATTTTACGATAAGCGGAATGCCCGTTGTATCAAGCCAGTACTGGAACAGCGTTCACGGCGGCGGAAAGGGCGATGCGGCGGAAGACCTCGAAGGATTGCAGACCATGCGCGTGCTCGCAAGAAACATGGTATTTTTAATGAAGAGCATAGCCCTTGGCAGGGAACAATTCGGATTGCCCGAAAAAGAAGAACATCAGTGGACCAATTTTATCAGATAAAGATTTGCAGGAGGGAAATTTAATGGAAGTTACGGCATTAAACTGTCAATGTTGCGGAGGCGTTCTTAAAGTCACAAGTTCGGTATGCGTATGCGAATATTGCGGCGGAACCAATATCATCTGCGGCGGAACCGGAAAATACATCGATATGTTAAACAGGGCCAACAGCTTAAGACAGCGTTGCGACTTTGACAGGGCTTACGAAATATATGACGAAATTTTAACGACCAATCCGCCCTTTGCGGATATTCTCTGGTCCCAGACCCTTTGCGAATACGGTATCGAATATGTCGAAGATCCCGTTTCCAAAAAATATCTTCCGACGCTCCATCGAATCAAGGACGAGAGTATTCTGGCCAATCCCCTCTATCTCGAAGCGCTCGAACTTTGCGACGAGGAGCAGAAAAAGAAACTCGAAAAAAGCGCCGAAGAGATTTACAAAATTCAGGTTGAATACTTAAACATAGCAGCCAACGAAAAGCCCTATGATGTTTTCATCTGCTACAAGGAAACCGACGATGAGACCGAAAAACAGACCAAGGACAGCGTTCTTGCAGAGCAATTGTACAATTCCTTAAAAGATCTCGGATACAAGGTATTCTTCTCGAGGATCACTCTTAAGACAAAGCTCGGCATCGAATTCGAGCCTTATATTTTCGCGGCATTAAAGAGTGCTTTGGTAATGGTAGTTTTCGGAACCCAAAAGGATTATTTCGAAGCCACATGGGTTAGAAACGAATGGAGCCGTTTCCTGAGACTCAAAGAATACGACACCAGAAAGCAGATATTTTTCGCCTGCAACGACGTTGACGATTTGCCCAAGGCTTTCAGCCTTAAACAGGCGCAGATCCTCACCGAGGACAACGCAATCGAAAACCTCGTAAACAACGTTAACAGTTATTTCGTAAGACTCAAGGACGAAATGGTTGACGTCAAATGTCCCAACTGCAAATGGATCCAAAAGGTCAATCCCCTTAAGGAAACCGCGCTCTGTACGCGCTGCAAAAAACCCTATGTCGTTTCCGAAGCGGTCAAAGTCGCAACAGAACTCTCCTTCAGGAAAAAGAGCTGGATTAAATGCCCTTACTGCGGAAGAGAGCAGGAGAGAAATATCTACGGTTGTATCTATTGCCATAAGACTATATAGGTTTTTGACTTAAAATAAAAGGGTGTAAAAGATGAAAAAGACTCGAATTATTATTTTATCTGCGTTGTTTACTGTTTTGATGCTTTTCGGCGGATGCGGGAAAAACAATTCAATAGTACCGGGCGGGTTCGGAAAAGGCGGAAATACTTTTTCGATATTGCCCGAAAAGAACCCGGAGGTGCCGGACCTTTCGCAGTCGTTTATAGTGGGTTACGCGGGCGGCGGCGGTTACGGAACATGGTATGAAACCACCGATCCGACGGTTATTGTAAAGAGTGACAAAACCGCATGGGTTTACATGTCGCGAACGGGCAGACCGGAGAATGACGAATTCATCGGTTTTGCGAATATGACCGACGAACAGTACAACAATATAATCAACGGTGTTGACAGGGATAAGCTTTACACGCTCGACCCGAAGAATCAGCATGAAGTAATGGACGGCGGAAGCTCCACGTTGATTTTATATGATACTAACGACGAGCCCCTCAAATACTGCGGCGGATACTGTCCTTCAAACAAGGACTTTCTTGAAATGTATAAAACCGTGGGAGACAATCTTCCGTGGGACGAGATTTCCGAATTGACAAGGAAGTTCAAAAGCAAGGTATTTGTGGAAGAAGCAGCTTCGGGAATTTCATGGGTTGCCGGCAACGATGAATTGTTTGATGTTATCAAAGACACCGTTGAGGCGGATTGCTTCGATAACACTTTGAGCGGATACGGATTTTTGGATGATGAGAAAAAATGCGCGAGAGTCCCGGTTGAATACAATCGCTACAGTGTGCCGGAAGGCGAAAATGCGCATATCAGAGACTACTTTTTTGTTATTGACGATGAATACGGAATAATCTCTCTTGAGGTTACATATCCGTCGGCAAAAGACGATCCGGAATCGGACCGCTATATCGGCGATGACTGTGATTTTGAAGCCAAATACGAAGACATTAATTTTGACGGTCATAAAGACATTACAATATCGCTTGGCAAAAAGGGAGCGGGAAACGATACGGTTTGCTGCGCATATATTTGGTATTACGGCAAATTTTATTACGCCAAATCTTTTGAAAAAATATACAATTACAGGCTCGATACAAAGAATGAAGCGGTTATTTCCACATATACGTCGGGAAAAGATACGGTTGAGGAACGGTTCGTCTTCGATGATTTTTACCTTGACTGGATGTTCGATTATTCGACGGTCGATACAAAGGGGCTGACTCACGATGACATTCAGCTTTTTATAAGCAGTGCTCTTTACCTTAATCGGGGCAGCAAGACGGAAGACGGAGATATGTTAAGTTCAAAGGATTATTTTGATATCTGCGATTTCTTGTATTACATCGGCAGCAGGGATGTGGAAGTCGTAACGGATTATGATACATCTACCGTGTCCGAATCGCGAAGAATAAAATACTCAGACTGGGAATATCTGCTTAAGGAAGTTTTTAATGAGCAAAACCCTCAGAAAGTGAAAGAAAAATTAAGAGACAAATTGTATGAAATGGACGTTTATTACAATCCGAATGACGACTGTGTTTACATGGAGGCCGGATTTATCGGATACGGATACGAACACGCATTTGTAAGCAATGTCGAAAAGGAAGGCGACAGATACATACTTACGTTTGACAATTACAGCGATTTTTCGGAAGAACCAAAACCTTACGAAGTAAAAAAAGTCACGATAGAAAAGGCTGACAACAAATACGGATACCGCCTTGTGAGCGTGGATTAGCATCTTTGTTATAGGAGGGTAAAAATGGGTTACAATTTTTTTAACATTCAGCCGGCAAAACCGTCTTTTGAAGAAAAGCTGAGAGGTTTTACCGCCTTCTTGGGAAGAGCAATCGGAAAGGGAGAAAAGATTCCTTTTGCCGATAACGACGTGACATATATTCTCAAACTTCAAAACGACAGAATCGCCGAAAAAGGCTATGAACTTGAATACGAAGTGGATACGAGAAACAAAGGACAGAATAATTTCGTAGCCGGCAGCCACTGGATGGATTCGCATTATTCGAGTACGGTATGTTTCAGATTCTGCGATGTCAAACGTGTTGTCAGAAAAGGCGGCAGGAAGCTTTTCAGGGATAAAAGAAAAAGCGTTCTCTACGGAATCGTAACCGACGTTCTTTCGAATTCGCATCCCGAAAACGATTCTTTTTGCTGTCCCAACTGCGGTGCGGTAACCACCATAGCCGAGTTGCAGGAGGGCTGTCCTTACTGTTCTACAATGTATAAAATGGACGATCTTTTCCCGAGAATCACGGATTATTATTTTCTCGACGACGGCGGATTGGACAAGGACGGTTTCAAAAAAGGATTTTTTTCCTTTATGGGTTTATGGATGATCATATTTTTGGTCATAACCTGTATTGTCAACCCGGAATCGTTCAAAAATATCTTTACACTGATAGGTTTAATCTTTGGATTATTTTTTGGAAGCGCGGTTTTGGGATACTTTACATTCTCGATTTTCCTTCTTTTCAGAACCATAGTTATGGCGGTTCTTTCCGCGGGCAAAATGGGTACGGCCGGCTCGAGAATGAGATTTGAAGCCAGAATGAAAAAAGTCTCTCCCGAATTTTCGTTTGAATATTTTACGAGCAAGGCCATTTCGCTTATTAAGACGGCCGTTTATTCGAAGGATGAGGGTGAGCTGCTCTTTTACAAGGGAGAACCCCTTCCAAGCAGCATGAAACACATTATCGACTTAAACTACGGCGGCGCGCTCGGCCTTAACCGTTTCAAGGAAAAGGACGGAATCGTTACCGTTGAGACAAGGGCGTTCTTTGATGTTTTGTATGCCAAAGACAAAAGGGTTCGCTTTAAACACCAGATCTTTTACGCAAAATTCCAAAGAAGGGTCGATATTCCGGTCGATTTCAATTTCTCGATGACGCGAATCTGTTGTCCGACCTGCGGCAGCAGTTTCGATGCCACAAAGAACAAATTCTGTCCGAGCTGCGGTCACGAATACGAAATAATCTCAAACGACTGGGTACTTGTCGAGCTTAGAACGGAATAATTTTACCCATATTTTTTGCCGGTTTCGTTCGTGTATTAAACATAAAACGAAAAAAGAGGTGAAATAATGAAAAACAAAACTTTGTTGATTTGTGTTCTTATGGGAATGATTATCGCTGCGGCAGGCTGCAATAAATCCCGGGTAAAAGATGTTTCCTTGTCTGATAAAGGTCCCGCAACGGATTCGGATTACGAAAATGCCGAGACAATTCACGATCTTGCATTTATGTTAGGCAGCGCCCCTGACCCTCTTTTTTACAGCGATTGCAAGGATTACGAAGACCTTCTTTATTATTTTGATGTAATCGGTTTCAATCAATATATCAAGGTCACGCAAAACGGCAAAAATTATATTCTGATAAAATACGATTATGCGAATTACGGACGTGTGGTCGAGAGATTAAACACCATAGACCGATATCCTTCGGGTTCTTCGATTGATATCAATCTTGACATGAATCTTGCGGACAAGGACAACGAAGGATGTTTCCCCTGGTTATCCCATATCCGCCTTATTATCGAAGACGAAGGCAATTACCAAACAATCGTTGTGGAGTCGAAAACCATGGAAGAATATGACGGAGGTTTGGTACATATCGGCGAAAAAGTCGGACTGCTGGACGGCGATTTAAACTTCCTTATCAAACCGGTCTACGAAGGTATTTACGATGTCGACACATCGAGGATTCCGGGTGAGCCCGAATATTACCGCGTTTATTCGGCCGAAGGCGGCAACGGAATTTTGGACGATGAATTCAACATGGTTTTAAGTCCAAAATATTCGAATATTTATTTTCTCTCCGAAGACCGTTTCATCGTCATGGAAGAAAGAGAGACCGATAATAAAGCCGAGCGTTTCGTGATCGAGATAATCGATTCAGACGAAAATGTTTTAAAAGAAATGTACGGCTTCCTCGAACCCGACGATTCCTCAAGATTCTATTGCCACGAAGGACATATCCTCTTTGATTATACGGGCGACGATCTTTGGGGTAAGGGTGTTATCGACGAGGATTTGAATGTTATAATAGAACCTGAATACAGAATGGTTTACTGGCTGGACGATTATTACAAAGTTGAAAACCAAAACGGACAGAGCGCGTGCTTTGATTATGACGGCGTGCAATACACCGAATTTAAATTTGATTAAAGGGATGTAATTGATGAATTTAATCGCAATTGCCAACGAAACAATAAAAATATGCGAACAGGGGAAATACGATACCGGTTCGGTAAGCGTTATCTTTCCCGGAGGAAATTACGAAGAGGCGGAAGTTATCACTCCCGCCATGGGAGCGGAGCTGCTTCAAACCGAATTGCCCGTGCCCGAGAACGCGAAAATGTGCAAAATCATCGTGAAAAACTCCGACACGTATTCCGCTGCGGCAAATTACGAAAACGCGCTGGCAATGAATTTTGCGAATGCACACAATCCCGGCGGCGGATTCAGGCTCGGTGCGACGGCGCAGGAAGAGGCACTTTGCAGATGCAGCACCCTGTATGCCTCCATAACGTCTCAAAAGGCCTCTGAAATGTACAAATACAACAATACCCATATAAGCAGCGTCGAATCGGATTACATGCTTATTTCGCCCGATGTGCTCGTTTTCAGGGACGAGAATTTAAACCTTCTCGAAAAGCCCTTCAAAACGGCGGTCGTTACGGCACCCGCTCCCAACAGATTCGGTGCGGCCGTTGCGGCTTCGAATGCGAAAATAAAAGAAACCTTCGAAAGAAGAATAAAAATCATCCTTAAAGCCGCCGCAAAGCGCGGATACCGTAATCTCGTGCTCGGAGCGTGGGGCTGCGGCGCATTTGGAAACAATCCCGTACATGTGGCGGAATATTTTAAGGAAGCGATTGTCGATGAAAATCTTGGCGTTTTCTTTGATGAAATCTGTTTTGCGATTTACGGAAGGGAAGACGGCAGAAATATAACCGCATTCAGAAGTGTTTTTGGAAACGTGAATTGATTCGTACTGGAATTAAATTCACGTTTTTGTTATAATACACGATATGTTTTATCAAGAATGAAAGGAAATAAAGGAATTGAAAAAATACGGTTTTTTAATAACAACGATTCTTTTGACTGCGTTCTTAAGCGCATGTTTTAAACCGGATATCGACCCTGTGGCAAACAATCTCGAACCGGACCCCATAAAGAGCGAAGAGGGAGAGCAGAATGTATCCATGGAAAATCCCTGGAGCGATACGACAATGGAAAATATCGAGAATAAACTCGGTATAACCGTAATCCTTCCCGAGGGCGCGGATAATGTCTCTGCCCGCACGCTTTCAGCACAGGATCTGTATGAAATTATATTTGATTATTACGGTATGAAATATAATTACCGTTTAAAGAGAACGGACTCTCTCGAAGATATTTCGGGACTCTATTACGACTGGACGGTTTCTCTCGAAGAGAAATTAAGAGGTCATGATGCGGTTTCTTACAGATCGATAAGCGACAACGAAACGGTGGATTTGGTCATCTGGTACGACGAAAACGACCTTGTTTCGCATTCTCTTTCGGTTTCCGCACAGGATCTTGACGGCTTTGATTTGTCGGCCGTAGCAATGATGATGATGCCCGTAGCCGGCGGAGAGGGCAATTACGGTGCAATGTATGCTCCCGTGCTTGACGAAAACAGGGATTATATTTTAAACGGATTTGATGAAAACAAGGATTACAGCTATGTTTCTTCGGGCGTTATGGAAAGAGTCAATTACGGCGAAACCGACGAACTTCTCGAGAGCATAGGATACATGATTAAGGATATCACGGGGGACGGAGTTCCCGAGCTCTTAATCGGCGAAAACGATACGATTTATTCCGAGGACGGCGAGAGCCATATTTATTCGGTTTATACCATAAGTAACGGGACGCCCGTATGCGTTTTGGAAGGATGGGCAAGGAATTCGTATTTTTATCTCGGAGGCTGCGATTTCAGCTATCTCGGCTCCGGCGGAGCAATGTATACGTTTTTCGGCGAAGGAAGTCTGACATTTGACGGTACGGAATTTTACTGGAAAGATTATTATTTCTCATCGAATATCGACGGCGGAGACGAAATGTTCTTCTTCCGCAATACCTCCGGATCTTTCGACGTGGATAATTCCGAACAACTCGATATCGAGGCAAGTGAATTCTGGGATATGCTCGATGATTACAAATACGAATTGATAACCTGGACACCTTTTAAGGATTAAAGAAAAAGATAATTTAAAAACAGATGAGTAAAAGATAAGAGACGATGCATTGCACCGTCTCTTATTTTCTACTGAATATAATTCTTCGCCTGTCGGTCGAACATTTCGCGGTATCTTCCGTTTAATTGCATCAGTTCTTCGTGAGTGCCTTCCTCGATGATTGAGCCGTGCTCGAAGAGATAAATTCTATCCGCCATTCTTGTGGTCGAAAGACGGTGCGAAATGAAGATTACCGTATCGTTTTTGGCGTGGTCGATAAGATTTTTGTTAAGCTTGTATTCCGAAACCGGGTCGAGCGCTGAAGAGGGTTCGTCAAGGATTGAAATCGCTCTGTCCTCATCGTTTAAGAATACTCTCGATATCGCAATCTTTTGGCTCTCGCCGCCCGATAAATTGACGCCCTCATCGCTGAATTCCCTTGTAAGGTCGGTAAATATTCCGTTTGGAAGCATGTCGAGTTTCTTGGAAAAATCAGCCTTCTTAAGAGCTTCGATAACATCTTTTTCGTCCTCTTTTGCGTAACCTCGAAGGAGAACGTTTTCCGCAAGCGTAGCCGCATAAATATTGTAATCCTGGAATACCGCGCTTATTTTTTTGCGGTATTCTTTTGTATTGTATTCCCGGATGTCGTGACCGTCGTATTTAATGCTTCCGTCCGTCACGTCGTAAAGGCGCATGAGAAGCTTTACGAAAGTCGTTTTGCCCGCGCCGTTTTCGCCTACGATTGCAATCTTTTCGCCGGGTTTAATCTCTATCGAAATATCTTTTAAAGTGTCCTTATCCGTATTCGGATAGCGGAAGGAAACATTTGAAAGAACAAGAGCCCCTGCTTCTTTTGAAGGCGTGATGCCGTCCGCGACTTCAATTGCGGGTTCGTAATCAAGGAGCTTTCTGAATTTTTCGGCATACTGTCCGATAATCTGAAAATCCACGAGACAGTAATTGATTTCGTTAAGATTTCCTCTTACGTAATTGGCCGCGTTGTTTGCGGATGCCACTTCGCCGAGTGCGATTTTGTGAAGCATGAGCGCGAGGTATCCGAGATACGCCGGAACGGCAAAGAATGAGAGCACGGTGAATACGGTTATCCAGTTTAAAAGGGATATCCATGTAAGGAGGGGCGTGTATTTTTTGCCTGCGGCGGACGCTTCGTCGAGCGCCTCGTCAAACTGAAGTCTTAAGGGTTCTTTTACATTGGTCAGCTTGCATTCTTTTGCATATTCGGGCTGATAGAAAACCCTCTTTGAATAATCGGCTTTTCTTAAATGCTTTCTGTATTCGAGCCACCATGTGTATTCGATTTCTTCCATCTTGAAACGTGTTACGAGATTGACGATAAATCCGACAATCGGGAACAGGGCAAGAAAAGGATTGATCGTGATTATCAAAGCCGCCGCCACAAGAAGCGCGATGGCTCCGCCGAAAATCTTACTCGAAATGATAACCGCGTCTTCGATCATTTCGTCCGCATTGTTTGCGACGAAAACATACGTGTCGTAATATTCGGGATTATCGTAATAGATAAGGTCCATCTTACTGTTCTTTTCTATAAGATCCCTTTGAATCTTTCCTTCGAGTTTGATGACCTTTGCCTTTGCCCATTCCTCCAAAAGCTGACTGATCCATTCGATGCAGACAACGAGTGCAAGGGATATCAAAAGGATGAAAAGGATGTCTTTAAACGATGCGTCTCCGATGAGTCCGTCGATGATCATCTTTAAGATGAACGTACCGTTAAGAGCCAATGCGCTCTTTAAAATCATGTTCATTATGAAAATTTTAACGATGAGCGGTCTGTCGTATTTTGCTGCATATTTAATCATAAATGCCGTGTTGCCGATCAGTCGTTTTATTGAGATTTTGTCTTTTTTCTTTTCCTTAGCCATAAAACGCCTCAGCTCCTTTCAGCATTTCTTCGGGCAGACTCTCCTGGTAATTCTCGGCCTGAAGCGTAAACATTTCATGATAAAAACGCTTATTCGCGATAAGCTCTTCATGCGTTCCGCGTTCCACGACTTCGCCGTCTTTCATAAGATAAATCGTATCTGCCATTCTTGCGGACGAGAGTCTGTGGGAAATAAATATCACGCCGCGGCCCTCGGACAGCTTCATCATATTGTTGTACATATTGTATTCGGCCAAAGGATCGAGAGCGGATGAGGGCTCATCGAGAATGACCATATCGGGCGCTGCGGCAAACACTCTCGCAATCGCAATCTTTTGCGCCTGACCGCCCGAAGGAACGAATCCGTTCTCGTCAAATTCGCGGCTTACCACGGTATCGAGTCCGTTTACAAGGCCCTTGTGACTGACTTCAAACTGAGCGTTTATCAATGCTTTTTCGGCCTTTTTGTAATCTTCTTCGCAGGTGGGTCTTCTCATTAAAACATTTTCCACAAGGGGCATTGCAAAGACCTGAAGATCCTGGAATACCGTACCGAATCTTTCCCTGTACGAATTAAGGTCTATTTCGTTTAAATCAAAACCGTTAACGAGTATCTTTCCGGAGGTAGGCACGTAAAGCCCCATAAGAAGCTTTATAAGCGTTGTTTTGCCTGCACCGTTATATCCGACGATTGCAATTTTCTCGCCCTTGTTCCATACGAAACTGACGTTTTTGACGGTCTCTTTTTCGGCGCCGGGATATATGAAAGATACATTTTGAAGTTCGATGTTTTTGATTTCTCCGACATCGGGTTTGCCCGTATCTTTTTCAACGCTTCTTAATAAGAATTCTTCAAGGTTTTTGAAAAGCTTTGATTCGTTGCTTAAGAAAATTCTGTTTTCTACTGCCTGCTTTAACTGGTTGGTCGAAAACGACATTGCGGTAATCATCGCAACGTAGCTTGACACATCCGATACATTACCGAGCTTTACCTTAAACACAACGTAAAGATATGCGACGATACCCGCAAGTATCGAATAACTGCTCTTCATAAGGAATGAATAAAAAGCAGATTTCATTCTGTATTTATAAGAAATCTTTTCCATGTTATCCACTGCTTCAATCTGCTTGTCGAGCATTATGGAATTGATGTCAAAAAGCCTTACTTCGGCCGCATATTTCTTTTCGTAATAAACTCTTTTGACGTAGTCTGCGATTCTTTTATCCCTTGTGATGTCGTTCTCTCTGTCGTAATTGCATTTGCCGTTTTTGTTGCCGAAATAAAGGCTGACAATCATCGGAACGATCATAAATACGAGGAATACGGGATCGACCGTAACGACGATGACAAGCGAGGCAATCGTCGAAACCACATTACCTGCGTAAACACCGGTTTTGATTGCAAGATCGATTGCGGAATTGACGCATCGATCCAGGGCTCTCGTATATTTGTCATAAAAGTCCGGGGATTCGAAATCCTTAAGCTCCAGCGAATCCGACAGGTCCATGACCTTATGGAATATGTATCTGTAGACTTCGGGTGTTTTGACTTTTCTGTATGCCTCGTACCAGCCGCATGTGAAATGAACGCAAACGTGAAGCAGACATGCGACAACGAGAAACGTGATTAAACTTTTATATGAAATATTCCTCTCGATACAGTTGAAAATATACTTTGTCAGATATACGAAAAAGAACACATAGAATATCTGTTCAATCGAGTTTTTGAATATTGAAAAAACAAGGAGCAGTTTGTCCGCTGCCCACACCTGTTTAAGAGCAAATTTTAATTGTTTGAAAGAGTGGTTTTTGATGGTCTCTTCCTCCGGGTTCGACTTTTTTCTGTCCATTTTAGCATACAGATATTGTATGTTCAATCGAAAAATTACCGAAAAATCAATATTTGTGGTATTATTTATATGTCGGACAGATGAATTGTATCGTCGGTATAAAAACGGCGGCTGTATTTTTACTCTTCGTACGAAAATGCGGCTTTTCCGACAAAAAAATACGGATGCAAACACGAAAAGCGATTCTTTTCGGTAAATATAAAAATGAAAGCCGCGAATCGGTTTTAATAAAGAGTGTCTGCATCTGAAAACAGAAAAGAGAGTATGTATGAAAATAAGACCTTTTGACATAGAAAAGGATTTTGATGCGATTAAAAACTGGATTTCGGATGAGAGAACGCATGTGCTCTGGAATGCGAATCATTTGTATTTTCCGCTTCAAAAAGACGATTTTAAAACCTTAATGAGAGAGATTGACGAAAAATTCCACGATGCGCCCTATGCGGCTGTATCAGATGAAGGAGAAATCGTCGGCTTCTTTTGCTATTCTTTTAATAAAGAAACCAAAGAAGGCATGTTAAAATTCGTCGTTGTTGACGGCAGCAAACGCGGCATGGGTATCGGCAGGGAAATGATTAGGAGCGCGGTTGATATGGCATTTGAAAACAAAGAAGCCGAGGCCGTGCAGTTAAATGTATTCTCCGTCAACGAACATGCAAAAAGATGCTATGAGAGCGCGGGTTTTGTCGAAAGAGGTACAACGCCCGATGCGTTTAAATACAGGGACGAATCATGGGGCAGATGCAACATGGCGGTCAAAAGAGAAAATTGGGTAAAAGCGTAAATGGATTTTTCAACCGGCAATTTTAAGATAACAGAAGATCTGAATCTCCCGGAACTTGATGCATACAGACAGCGAAACGAAGTCGCTCTTTTAAGGATAAACGAACCGAATCCGGGCGTATTCGTATGCGAAAGCCCCAAGGTTATAAAAAGGGCGCTTGACGCCGGATACGAAGCGGTTTCAATGCTTACGGCCAAAGATTTATCCGACGAAGAGACCTTGGAAATATTTGAAAAAAGCGGCGGCTGTCCGATTTTTGTTGCCGACGATTCTATATTAAGAGAGCTGGCGGGTTATGCGTTAACGCAAGGCATTCTGGCTGTAATGAAGCGAAAACCTCTTTTATCCGCGGATGAAATTTTAAGGGGCAAAAGCCTTGTTGCGGTTTTGGAAAATGTTCAAAACCCCACCAATATAGGTTCGATTTTCCGCTCCGCGGCAGCGATGGGAGTCGAAGCGATAATTATCACTTCCGATTCGTCGGATCCCTTATATAAAAGAGCCGGGCGCGTCAGCATGGGTACGGTATTTCAG
>JAGADU010000045.1 GCA_017613435.1 Lachnospiraceae bacterium
AAGCTCCCACTACAAAGATTTGTCCTTTCTGCAAGAGCGAGATCAACATCGAAGCGACAAAATGTCCTCACTGTACTTCCGATCAGCCCGCGGAAGCAAAATAAAAAAATACGTTTTGACAATAAAAAAGCCGCATCGGTTCCGGTGCGGTTTTTTGCCTGTTTATAAAAAAAATTTTAATGCCTGAAAGTAATATTTCCGGTTGCGGCATCCATCGATTCGACGATTGCAAGACTCTCAAGTCTGATACCTTTTTCGCGGATGGTTTTACCGCCGTCCTGGAAACCTTTTTCAATGGCGATGCCAACGCCTTCAACCGTGGCGCCGGCGGCGTTTATCAGATCGATAAGACCGTTTACGGCACAGCCGTTTGCGAGGAAATCATCGATGATAAGAACATGGTCGTCGCTTGTTAAGAATTTTTTGGATACGATGATGTCGTATACTTTTTTCTTTGTGAAGGATTCGACTTTCGAAGTATACATTTCGCCGTCGAGATTAATGCTTTGTGCTTTTTTGGCGAATACAACGGGTACGCCGAAGCATTCCGCGGCCACGCATGCGATTCCGATACCGGAAGCCTCTATTGTAAGAATTTTGTTAATGGGTCGGTCGGCAAAAAGCTTTTTCCATTCGAGTCCCATTTCGTGGAAAAGAGAGACATCCATCTGGTGATTAAGGAAAGAGTCGACTTTCAAAACGTTTCCTTCCTTGACCACGCCGTCTTTTATGATTCTGTCTTCTAAAAGTTTCATTTTTCTTTGGGCGATTTGCCCGTCCTTTCAAAAAATCGGATGATTTTGCATCCGAATATATGTTAGCACAGTGCGGATTTTTTATCCATATATTCTTCGCGGACAAGGCTCGGGGAATTTTGTCCAAAAAGAATCGAAAAACCGAAATAAAATGGACAGTTTGTATAAAAATAAACAAAAGCACCGTTTTGAATTGACACTCATTTTTAAAAGGGTATATACTTCGTGTGTCAGGTAATGACGATTTTTTTACAGGAGGATATTATGAAAAAACTTTTTAGTGTTATTCTTGCCTGCCTCATGGTTTTCTCGCTTGCGGCATGTACAAACGGTGCTCCCAAGGCAGAAAAATCTTCGGTTAAGGCCGGATTCATCTTCTTACATGATGAGAACTCTACTTATGACTTAAACTTCATCAACGCAGCCAAGGAAGCTTGCGATAAACTTGGCGTGGAATGTGTTTTAAAGACAAATATTCCCGAAGGTCAGGAATGCTACGAAGCAGCCTGCGAACTTGCAGATTCAGGATGCGATATCGTATTTGCGGACAGCTTCGGACATGAAGATTATTTGATTGAAGCAGCCAAGGAATACAAGGACGTGGAATTCTGCCACGCAACCGGTACCAAGGCTCACACGGAGAACCTTCCCAACTATCACAACGCTTTTGCTTCCATTTACGAAGGCCGTTACCTTGCAGGCGTTGCTGCAGGAATGAAACTTAACGAAATGATCGCAAACGGCGAAATCACCGCAGATCAGGCTAAGATCGGATATGTAGGTGCTTACACATATGCGGAAGTTATTTCGGGATATACATCATTCTTCCTCGGTGCACGTTCCGAGTGCCCCACAGCTACCATGGAAGTAACCTTTACCGGTTCATGGTACGATGAAACAGCCGAGAAGGAAGGCGCTATCAAACTTATCGACAACGGATGCGTTCTTATTTCACAGCATGCGGATTCCATGGGTGCTCCCACGGCATGCGAAAACGCAAACGTTCCCAACATTTCCTACAACGGAAGCACGGAGAGCGTAGCTCCCAACACATTCATCGTTTCTTCACGTATCAACTGGGTTCCTTATTTCGAACTCATCATCAAATCCGTACAGAACGGTGAGAAGATTCCCGCAGATTACACAGGTACAATCGAAACAGGTTCGGTAGTTCTTACGGATCTCGGAAAGAATGCTCCCGCAGAAGGAACACAGGCCAAGATGGATCAGGTTAAGGCCGAAATCCAGAAGGGTACACGTAAGGTATTCGACACATCGACATTTACCGTAGGCGGACAGACTGTTACTTCCTACATGGCAGACGTTGATACGGATGCTGCTTACGAAGGAGATCACGAAGTTATTTCCAACGGCGCATTCAACGAATCCGCAGACGGATTCAGATCCGCTCCCTACTTCGATTTGAGAATCGACGGAATAACACTTCTTGATGAATCATATTAATTTGTGATAAACTAAAGAAAGGCGGTGAGTGCATTCACTGTACCGCCTTTCTTTTTTATTTTGTAAAAATATTTCATGTATCAAAACAGAGGTTTTTAAAGTGGCACAGACAGCTGTAAAACTCGTAAATATTTCAAAAAGCTTCGGTCAGGTTAAGGCAAATTACAATGTTTCGCTTGAGATAAACAAGGGCGAAATCCTTGCTCTTCTGGGCGAGAACGGAAGCGGTAAGACCACTCTTATGAACATGCTCTCCGGTATTTATTATCCCGACGAAGGTCAGATTTTCATCAACGGAAAAGAAGTCTCCATCAGTTCCCCCAAAACCGCATATGAGCTCGGAATAGGAATGGTACATCAGCATTTCAAACTTGTTGATGTTTTAACCGCTACGGAAAATATCATCCTCGGACTCGACGGCAAATTAAACAAAAAGGAAGCTGCCGCTAAGATTAAGGAAATCTGTGACAAATACGGTTTTGACATCGATCCGGACCAGAAGATTTACGATATGTCCGTATCGCAAAAACAGACGGTTGAAATAGTCAAGGTGCTTTACAGGGGCGCGGAGATTTTAATCCTCGACGAGCCCACGGCCGTTTTGACGCCCCAGGAATCCGAGAAGCTTTTCAATGTTATGAGAAACATGAAGGCCGACGGAAAAGCGCTTGTAATCATAACCCACAAAATGCATGAAGTTGAATCGATATCCGACAGGGTTGCGGTATTGCGTAAGGGAGAATATGTCGGAAGCCTCATCACCAAGGATACGAACGCTTCGGAAATGACCGACATGATGGTGGGTCGAAGCGTATCGCTTAATATCGAAAGACCCAAGCCCGTCAATCCCAAACCCAGAATAAAGGTCGAGGGACTCACGGTTAAAAATATCGAAGGCATAGAAAAATTAAAAGATGTTTCATTCGTTGCAAGAAGCGGAGAAATACTCGGAATCGCCGGAATATCCGGATGCGGACAAAAGGAACTTCTCGAAGCGATTGCGGGTCTTCAGGTTGCCGAAAAAGGAAGCATCAAATACGTAAACGACGAAGGTGAGGAAGAGGAACTCCTCGGAAAAGACCCGAGAAAAATCGAAGAACTCGGCGTGGCGCTTTCGTTTGTTCCCGAAGACAGACTCGGAATGGGTCTTGTCGGAAACATGGATTTATCGGACAATATGATGCTTCGTTCTTTCAGGAAAGGAAAAACGCCTTTTACGGAAAGAAAAGCACCCCATGCTTTGGCCGAAGAAGTCGTGGACAATCTCGAAGTTGTCACTCCGTCGATTGAAACCCCGGTCAGAAGGCTCTCCGGAGGAAACGTTCAAAAGATCCTTGTCGGCAGAGAAATATCGCATGCTCCGACCGTATTGCTTACGGCTTATGCGGTAAGAGGACTTGACATCAATTCGTCGTATACTATTTACGACCTTATCAATAAACAAAAAGAAAAAGGCGTTGCGGTAATTTTCGTAGGAGAGGATTTGGACGTTCTCCTTGAAATTTCGGACAGAATCCTTGTTCTTTGCGGAGGAAGGGTCAGCGGAATCGTGGAAGCCGAGAAGACCGACAAGAACACGGTCGGATTAATGATGACAAAAATAGCGGAAGACGATTCGAAAAAAGAGGAATAAATCCAACAATCGGAGACAGTGATGAAAAAGAAACAAAAGGAACCTTTGTTCCATATAGTAAAAAGAGATGTTCTGCCCTGGTACAAAGCATGGGGAATAAGATTAATCGCGATAATTGCCGCGCTCATCGTATGCGGAATTATTACGACCGTTACGACGGGACTCAATCCGCTTAAAGTATATGCGTCTTTTGTTCAGGGTGCTTTCGGTTCGGGCAGAAAAATATGGATTACTTTCCAAAATATGTCCGTTTTGCTGATCATTTCGCTTGCGCTCACGCCTGCTTTCAAAATGCGATTTTGGAATATCGGAGGCGAAGGACAGGTGCTTGTGGGAGCTTTGGCCACGGCGGCATGCATGATTACGCTCGGTGATAAGATTCCGAACGCACTTTTGATAATCATCATGAGCATAAGCGCTCTGGCAGCAGGTGCCGTGTGGGGACTTATTCCCGCGATTTTCAAAGCCAAATGGAATACCAACGAAACGTTATCCACTCTTATGATGAATTACATTGCCACTCAGATAGTGGCATTCTTCACCGTTGTATGGGAAGTTCCCAAGGGTTCTTTTACGGTCGGAATCATCAACCAGAATACAAATGCCGGATGGCTTCCCCAGCTTTTCGGTTCGAAATATCTCCTTCCGATAGTCGTTGCGTTTATTGTTACCGCAAGCATGTATGTTTATCTTAAATACAGCAAGCACGGATACGAAATAGCGGTAGTCGGAGAAAGCGAAAAAACCGCCAAATACGTCGGAATGAAGACAGGCAAAATCATAATCAGAACCATGATTTTATCAGGTGCGCTCTGCGGACTTGCGGGACTTTTGCTTGTCGGCGGAATCAACCACACGATTACTACAACCATCAATTCGGGACAGGGCTTTACCGCGGTCATGGTTTCGTGGCTTGCGAAATTCAACCCCATAACGATGGTTTTTACAAGTTTTTTGATTATCTTCCTTGAGAGGGGAGCGGGCGAGATTTCAACGAATTTCGGACTGAATCAGTCCTTTGCGGATATCCTCACGGGAATTATCCTTTTCTTTATCATCGGTTGTGAATTCTTTA
Organism: Lachnospiraceae bacterium; assembly: GCA_017613435.1. Classification (GTDB taxonomy): domain Bacteria; phylum Bacillota; class Clostridia; order Lachnospirales; family Lachnospiraceae; genus UBA3766. The sequence continues at coordinate 4,928 of JAGADU010000045.1, forward strand.
TTTCTTACAGGATAGCGGTAAGAAAAAGTAACAAAGAGAATTAAAGCAGGAGTACGGATATGTTTGATATTGTTGCATTTATACCCAGAGCTGTAGGACAGAGCGTTCCTCTTCTTTACGGATGTACGGGTGAAATACTTACGGAAAAATCCGGCAATCTTAACCTCGGAATTCCCGGCGTAATGTATGTCGGAGGTATCAGCGGCGTAATCGGCGCGTTCTTTTACGAGCAGTCGTGCGCGAACGGAAACATGAACGGATTCCTTGCGGTAATGATTCCGCTTCTGTGTTCCCTGGTCGGTTCCTTAATCATGGGACTCATATACTGTCTTTTGACCGTTACGCTTCGCGCCAATCAAAACGTCACGGGTCTTGCCATGACCACTTTCGGTGTCGGAATCGGAAACTTTTTCGGCGGCTCGCTTATCAAACTTTCGGGTGCCGATGTGCCTTCGATCGCTCTTTCCAAAACGAGCGCATTCTTTTCTGCATCGCTTCCTTTTGCATCCAGACTCGGATGGTTCGGCAAGATCTTTTTAAGCTACGGCTTTTTATGCTATGTTGCGTTTTTCCTTGCGATAGGATCCGCAATCGTTCTTTTTAAAACAAGACCGGGTCTTCATCTTCGTGCGGTCGGAGAAAATCCTCCCACTGCCGATGCTGCGGGAATCAACGTCAGCAAATACAAATATGTTGCAACCTGCACCGGCTGTATGATTGCGGGACTCGGAGGACTTTATTACGTAATGGATTACGCTTCCGGCGTATGGTCGAATGATGCTTTCGGCGACAGAGGATGGCTTGCGATAGCGCTTGTTATTTTCTCCATCTGGAATCCTCTTATCGGTATATTCGCTGCGATTCTTTTCGGCGGACTCTACATTGTTTATCTTTACATACCGACCGGAATGGATTACATGGAATTTAAAGAACTCTACAAGATGATTCCCTATGTCGTTACCCTGATTGTTCTGGTATTTACCAGCATGCGTAACAAGAGAGAGAATCAGCCTCCCGCAAGTCTCGGACTTTCGTATTTCAGAGAAGAAAGATAAATTTTTCGCAAAAAACGCATGGGGATTCGTATGAAAAAAATATCAGTATCAAAAACCGAATACAATATTCTCAGTTTTCTTGAAAAAAGAGCTGATATAATCGCGCTTGTCGCTATAAGCGTGCTCGGATTGATAATAAGATTGTTTTTCATCAAATTTGAAACGAGCGATTACACGGGATTTCTTTCTCCTTGGTTCGAGCAGTTAAAAAACGACGGCGGACTTATGGGAATGGCAAATTATACCGGCAATTACAATTATGCCTACGTTACCGTTTTGGCTCTTCTTACGTACCTTCCCATACGAAGCCTTTACAGCATAAAAGCCGTTTCGATTCTTTTTGATTTCGGGTGCGCGTCAGTCGGCGCTTTGCTTGGCAAAAAGGCTTTTAGCGGCAGTAAAAGAACATTTACTTTAATCTACGGAATTGTTCTTTTGTCTCCGATTGTTGTTATCAACAGCTCGCTCTGGGCTCAGTGTGATTCTGTTTATACATTTTTCGTTCTTTTGACGATTTATTTGTTCTTATGCGAAAAATATACTTTCGCAATGTTCATTTTCGGGATTGCTTTCTCGTTTAAACTTCAGGCGGTTTTCGTGCTGCCTCTTTTGATTCTTTTATATCTGGTCAACAAAAATTTTTCCGTTATACATTTTCTGATGATTCCCGCGGGTATAATCGCAGCCAACATTCCGGGCTTCATATTTTCGGGAAAAGGACCTGTGGGATTTGTTAAAACGTACATTGAACAGATTAAGGATCCGGTGCGTATGCTTACGCAGAATTTCCCCAATATATATTATTGGATTTCGGCCTGGCATTATGATTTGTACAAAAAAGTCGGAATAGTTTTCACGGCTTCCGTTTTCCTTATTGTATTTCTGATTATTTACGGAAAAGTGAAAAAAATCGAAAACAGACAGATTGTTTCAATGGCATTATGGAGTATTTTATGCTGTGTTTATTTCCTTCCGAACATGCATGAAAGATACGGATACGCAGCGGAATTGCTTTGCATAATATGGGCATTCGGACATGTAAAATGGTCGTGGTATCCTGTTGTTTTGAATACGATTATTCTGTTTTGCTATTTTTGCGTTATTTACGGATACAATCTGTTTTTGTTCCAAACATACTCGGTTGTAAATATTCTCATGTTTGTGGCTTTTACAATATATGTTTTGATTGATTTGACAAAAAGCGCCGAACTGTCGGATGGATCAAAAACCGTCTGACATTTCGTAAACCGTAAGGGGTGTAGGAGTCCGTCGTGTCCAAAGAATCATCTTGTTTAAAGAATAATTACATTTTGCTTATTATTTTGTCGGGAGGAATTCTTTTAAGACTTGTTATGCTGGGGAATATTCCGGGAAACGCCAATCTTAACCAGGACGAAATATTCGCCGCTTACGAGGCTTATTCCATTTCAAATTACGGTATCGATTCTCACGGGTATCATAACCCCGTCTATCTTGAAGCATGGGGCAGCGGAATGAATGCCCTTGAGACATATCTGATGATACCTTTTATCCGATTATTCGGAATGAATTCCGTAACCGTCAGATTGCCTCAGGCACTCGTCGGATGCGTTACGCTTCTTTTTGTTTATCTACTTTTTAACGAAATATCCGACAAAAAAACGGCATTGTGGGGAACGCTTTTGTTAAGTGTTTCGCCTTGGCATATCATGCTGAGCCGTTGGGCGCTTGAAAGCAATATGCTTGTAGGGATGCTGACGATTGCGGTTTATTTTCTTGTTTCTTCCAATCGGAAAATATGGCGGATTGCGGCCGCAGGCATTTTCATGGGACTGGCTTTGTACTGTTATTCGGCGGCATGGATTGCTTTGCCCGTTCTGATTCTCGGTATTTTGATATATCTTTTTATCGAAAGAAAAATCACTTGGAAAGAGACATTGATTTACGTTGCGATTCTCTTTGTTTCGGCTCTGCCTCTTCTTTTGTTTGTAGCCGTCAATTTGGGGTATATCGGTGAAATCAAATCCTTTATTTCCGTTCCGGCTCTGGGACATTTCAGAAACGGCGAAATATCGTTTTCGGTTGATAACATAAAGAATACAATACATATTTTATGGACTCAGAATGACGGTAATATCTGGAGTTCAACCGAGAGATTCGGAATATTTTATCATTTTTCGAAAGTATTTTTTGTCATAGGCCTTTTTGCGATAATCGCGAAGAAAAACAAAAAGGCTGTTCCCGTCGTGATATGGTTCTTTGTTGCATTGATCCAAAGCTTCACGGTTGATGCGAATTTTACGAGAATCAATATGATTTTCATACCGATGTTTTTTGCGGCAGCTTCCGGTATCGAATTTGTTGTGTCGATAATTGTGGAAAAATACAAAAAAATCGCCATGGGGGCGATTTTTGCAATATATTGTTTGAGTCTTGTTTTGTTTTTGAAATATTACGCCACGGATTATAACAGGACGATGGCCGAAGTATGGTTTGACGGATTTGAAAAGGCGCTGAACGAAGCGGTAAAATCAGACGGAACCGTACATATCAAAAACGGGGACGCGCCCTATCCGCTTGTGCTTTTTTATACAAAATATCCCACGGACGTTTTCGTCAAAACCGTAGATTATTTCGATCCGGATTCGGCGTACCTTCATCCTTTGAGTTTTGAAGGATATTCGATGACGGATTATACATATGAGGAAATCGTCGAAGGCGAAGCGTACATATGTTATATAAACAACGAGCCGACGGTTTCATATATGCATGAAAACGACATGGAATTTAAAGTGTTTGGCAATTATATTGTCGGCGTAAAACGATAATATAAGTTTTCATCCCTGTTTTTCTTTGTCGTTAACAACTTTGTTGAAGAGCTTTTTGATACCGAAACCGAATACCAAAAGCATTCCGAATACGGCGCCGATTATTCCCTGCGCGAATTCGTAAGGGAGTTTCATGATGGCATATTCGACGGTTGAATATATGAATGCTTTTCCGAAAGTATATCCCGCTACCATTATGATGACACCTATTGAAACACCGATTCCCGCGGCAATCTTGGGGTGCTTCTTAAAGGTCTTATGGGCAATCAGGGAAATGACTAAAGCCTGAAGACCGTGAGTTACAAGGGATACGAACATCGGCGTGGGATAAAAAATCATATCGCCGAGGAACGATCCGATTCCTCCGACAAGAAACGCTTCGAACGGATTTAACAATAAAGCTGCTGTGCAGATCACTATATCGCAAAGGTAAAGATGCCCTCCGGGAACCGGAACTCCGAATGAAGACATCGCAATATTCATAGCCATGAACAGGGCGGCAACGGTAAGTCTTATTGTGGTGATTTTTGCTTTATTTTCAGTCATGATGTTTTCTCCTTTGTTTGGCATAGCAAAAGGATATAACCGGTTTGATATTATTAAAATAACCAAAAATAAATAAAAATATAAGACCAGATTAAAAAAGGAAGAGGTAGAACATGAATACTTTTTGGGGAACAGTCAAATCTTATTTGTTCGGAGCCGTATTACTGATTTTGGGACTCGGCGTTTTTTTCTATTTTTCTTTTGCACACGGAAAGGTTGCTGACAGTGAGGAAGCAGTAGACATTACTTACGGAACCGGTTTTGACATGGATGATTTAAAACCGGGGATGCATATTCAGGTCACGGTAAACAACAATGCGGGATATGATCATTTCTTCATTAACAAACTTGGTAAACAGGAAGCAAAAAAAGTATATTTTTCCTATGATACTCCCTGGGCCACCAAAGACAAGGATCCGCTTATTCTGACTTTCATGCCGAGCGAATACAATTATTCGGATTGGGATAATTTAACGGCAAGCGATAAGGTGAAGAAGGGCTATAACAAAACAATTCTTTTCAACGGTTATGCGGTTAAAATGACCCTAGAACAGTTTAAAGATGTACGTAACGTATACGTAGTGAGCGGTGTGGACGATCCGGAGGAAATGGAAAAAATCATAGTTCCCTATTATTTTGTCAACAGCCTTGAAGAAACAAAGAATGATACAAAAATCGGCAAATTCGCATCCCTGGCGGCTGCCGCTTTAGGTCTGATAATGCTTGTCGGAAGCGTAATAGGAACGATAATAAACAGATATTAATATATTCCTTTTTCCTTGAGCGAAGAGACAAAACCGTCGATTTGTACTTTATAAGAGAACAATCCCGTTCCGGGAGACATATGCACGACT
>JAGADU010000046.1 GCA_017613435.1 Lachnospiraceae bacterium
ATGAAAATTACGAATTCCTGATCAGCGATTTCAAGGTTGAAATCCTTTACAGCTTCAAATCCGTTAGGATAAACTTTGCAGATATTCTTTAAGGATAATCCTGCCATTTAAATTTTCCTCCTACATTATAATCTTGGAATTAGTCTGTTCGGAATAAATCCGTCATTGTTTATTTTATAGGCTGATGCCTTAAAATACCATACCACATTTACACAAACTTTTCGGTAATCCTTGTAAAAATTGTCATCCGCATTCTATACGCGGGGTTAATTTGTATGATTTTCATATTCAATTTTGTGCAAACTTTACACCCGCCGAAAAAATGTGTAAAAAAGGGCTAATTATTCCTGTTTTTCGAATCGCCGTACACCGATTTGAACTTCTTGCCGAGCGCTTTGTATATATCGAGCGCCTCGGCTGCTTCCTTTGATGCCTGGGATATTATTTCATCGTATGATTCGATAAAGCAGTCCGTGATCTGTTTGTTAAGTCTTCCGGATGCCGCCTCTTCGGACAGAATCTCAATTACTTCGTCTTTCGTATATGTCTCACGGTAAGGTCTTACGCATGTCAAAGCCGTCGCAACGTCGGAAAGCTGAAGAATGCACTGCTCCCTGCTTAATCTCTTGTCCGTGAGGCCTTTGGGATAACCCGAACCGTCGAGTCTTTCGTGATGTGCCGTCGCTATCGCAACAACTTCCGAATCCATTCTGTTTAAAAGAATCTTTTCTTCCCTCGACACATGCGTTTTGACAAGTTCGAATTCTTCCTTGGTAAGTTTCTTGGGCGAATCGATAATGGATGCGGGTATCGAAAGCATTCCGATATCGTGGATAAGGGATGCGTAATAAACCTTTTCCTCGTTGCCGGGGGCAAGATTCAGTTTTTTGGACAAAAGCCTCGATACGCAGACACTGGTTACCGCATCCACAAGCGAAGTTTCGCTTCTGAACCCGATACAGAACATAATGGTCTGAATGAATTTTTTCTTGTCTTCGTTGGTGAAAATCATGTATTCGAGAATCTCATCGAGTTCGTTCTGATAAGATTCGTCGTTAAGATGCGAAAAGACATCGAAACGTTCAACCGCCGCATCCAAAAGATCGAGTGCTTCCGTGGAATAAAATGTTCCTTCCTGGCGTCTGAACATTGTATGATCGAATCCTTCGCCGAGTGCGAGATGATATACTTCCGCAGCTTCGGCCAGGGAGAGAATTTCGGTTTCCGCCGCATATTGAAAATCGTCTCTCGGAATCTTTGTGCAGGGAACGCGGTGATAGAGCACCATTCTCGCCATCGATTCGAGAGGCGTAATGTTTTTTAAAAACAAAAATCCGTATGAAGAGTGGGGCATGGGTTCCTTGAATTCGTATGTGAGTCTGTCGCCCATTCGGTCCGTCTTGTACGCACCTATGTCGTGGAGTGTCGCAAGCATCAAAAAATCGGCAATTTCATACTGCTCGTATCCGCCTTTGCATTCAAGCATTTTACAGAAGAGATAACCCGTTCTGGAACCGTGATCCATCGGGCGTCTGTCAATCAGCTTAAGTGTGTCTCTCAAAAGTAAAAAAATGTTCTTGCTGCTAATGTACTCCACTTTACCCCTCCTTCTATTGTTTGAAATTCCACTGCATGGGCGTGATTCTCATACCTGAATCAACATACTCCTCCCTGGTATCCTTAAATCCTATCGCATGATAGAAATCGACTCCGTAAGGGGAAGCGTTGACCGTCGCAAAAGATTCGCCCTTCTCCAGCATGTATTCCGAAGCGGCGTATACCAGATCGCGGCCTATTCCCTTTCGCATGTGTTTTTCATCCACGAATAAAAGAGAAATGTGCCTTTTGGTACGAACCGAAATCATGCCGACGATTTCGCCTTCAAGCTCGGCCACCCAAAGCCGGTATTCGCCTATCAGAAACATTTTATATATCCCGTTATCCGAAATAAAATCGTAAAATTCTTTTACTCCGTTTTCGGTATAATCGTCTGCGACGAACTTCTTGAAACTCCGCCATGCAAGTGCCATGGCATCCTCCCACTCGTCCTTTGTCGCAGGTCTTACAACATATCGACCGTCCACTTTAACCGCCTCAATTACCGGAACTGAAATAATCCGCTATGGATTTAAAAAGCGAAGCAAAAAAGTTCTTTAAGCCTTCCCAGAAACTTGCCTTGACTTCGTCCGTTATGATTCCGTCCAATGCTTTCTTTGCTTCGGAAAGAACAGTATCTCCGTATTTGTTGTACAAATCGCCCGCCTGCTCAAGGAGCTTTTGGGGATCGATGTCCAGATTTGCAATCATCTTCATTACTTCGATAAGACTGTTAATCTGTTCTTCCGTTAACGTTATGCCGAATTTTTCCTCTGCCTTTGCAATGATGTCCTTGATATCGTCGGGATCCGAAAGACCCTGCGCGATAACTTCGGCTTTAACGTAATCTATGAGTTCCTGAACTTTTTCTTTGTCAACGCCTTCAAGACCGTCTGTAAGTTCGCCGGTTGTAATCATTTCGGCAAGAGCGGCCGTTTTTGCTTCTTCGGAGAGTTTTTCCCCGCTCATTTCCTCGTATGCCTTCCATGCTCCGACAAGAGCGGCGGTACCGGAAATCGGGAAAGGTCCGACAACAAGCACGTCGGCATCTTCGACTCCCGCGGTAAGAAGCGCGTTTTGATACATGCTTACAGTACAGTAATTGATGTTTCTCGTTGTTACCCTGATTCCGTATCCTTTGACATTCTTTTTGACCATTACGCTCGAGAGCGAATAGCTGCCGATAACCGAAGGATCGATATAGGAATCGAGCATCTGGTGTTCCATATCGTTTGTGATATAAACCACGGTATAATTTTCAAGGTCGCTTTTGGAAATTCCCATTTCCGTCAAAACGTATTCAAGCTGTTCGTCGTTTAAGTCTTTGCCGAGAGCAAGGAAAGGCTTGCTGTCATTCTCCGCATTACCGGTCGCAGAGCTTTCCGACGAAGTGTCGGTATTATCGGATACCGGAGTTTCCGAAGCCGCAACGGTGATCGGAAATATCAAAAGGCTTAAAGCCATAAGTGTTGCCAGTATTTTCTTTTTCATTTTTCCTCCTAGCAGATCAAAGCACCCGAGGGCATTTCTTTTTCGGGAGAAACCAGAGCAAGGTTTCCTTCTTCGTCTTCGGCGCAAAGCAGCATGCCTTCCGATACCACGCCCGCAAGCGTTGCGGGTTTGAGATTGACAAGAACCATTACTTTCTTGCCCACCATTTCTTCGGGTTTGTAATACTGCTTGATGCCTGATACGATCTGCTTTGTTTTGTTGCCTATTTTAACCTGTGAGCAAAGAAGCTTCTTTGATTTGGGAACTTCTTCGCATTTGATTATCTCTCCTACGGCAAACTGCATTTTGGCAAAATCGTCGTATTCGATCTGATCTTTTTCAACAAGTTCTATTTCTTTTTCATCCTTATTGCCGTCTTCGGTTACGCCTGCTTCGGCTTTTTGGATTGCAGCGATTCTGGCAGCCTCGGCATAAACGTCGTTTATGTCCATGCGGGCAAAAAGAATCTCGGGCTTGTCCGTAACCTTTGTATTGTTTTCGTACAAACCGAATTCTCCGAGTCTGTCGTAATCCCTGATTGAAGTATTAAGCTGAGCAACAATCTTTTCCGATGTTTCGGGAAGATAGGGCCAAAGAAGGCTGGCGCCGATGGTAATGCTTTCCGTAAGGTTGTAAAGAACCGTTGCGAGTCTGTCTTTCTTTGCTTCGTCTTTTGCAAGAACCCAGGGTTCCGTTTCATCGATATATTTGTTGCATCTTTTGAAAAGAGCGAATATCTCGGTAATGGCATCTGCCGCCCTGAGTTCTTCCATCTTTTCGAATACTTTTTTATGTGTTTCGACCGCAACTTTTTTAAGATCTTCGTCTACGGCTTCCGATACGCCCTTGTTCTCAACGATACCGTCGAAATATTTGTTGCTCATGGAGATCGTTCTGTTGACGAGGTTTCCGAGAATGTTTGCAAGATCTGCGTTTACTCTCTCCGTCATCAATTCCCATGTGATTGCGCCGTCGTTTTCGTAAGGCATCTCATGAATCATGAAATAACGAACCGCATCCACTCCGAAGAACGCAGCAAGGTCGTCCGCATAAATAACGTTTCCTCTGGATTTGCTCATCTTTCCGTCTCCGGCAAGAAGCCAGGGATGTCCGAACACCTGCTTGGGCAGGGGCTCGCCGAGCGCCATAAGGAAAATGGGCCAGTAAATCGTATGGAATCTTACGATATCCTTTCCGATTAAGTGAAGGTCTGCCGGCCAGAATTTTTTGTACTGCTCGCTGCTGTTTCCGTCCGCGTCGTATCCGATTCCGGTAATATAGTTTGAAAGCGCGTCAAGCCATACGTATACGACATGCTTGTCGTCGAAATCAACGGGAATACCCCATTTGAAAGATGTTCTCGATACGCAGAGATCCTGAAGTCCGGGAAGAAGGAAATTGTTCATCATTTCGTTCTTTCTCGAAACGGGCTGTATGAATTCGGGATGTGTGTTGATATGCTCGATGAGTCTGTCGGCATATTTGCTCATTTTAAAGAAATATGCTTCTTCCTTGGCAGGCTTTACTTCTCTGCCGCAGTCGGGGCATTTGCCGTCGACAAGCTGTGCCTGTGTCCAGAAAGATTCGCAGGGAGTACAGTAGAGACCTTCGTATGCTCCTTTGTAAATATCACCCTGTTCATAGAATTTTTTGAACATTTTCTGAACCTGTTTCTCATGATAATCATCGGTGGTTCTGATGAATTTGTCATAAGAAATGTTAAGGCAGTTGCAGATGGATTTGATTTCTCCCGCAACGGTGTCGACAAACTGCTTGGGAGTAACTTTCGCTTCCTCGGCCTTTAATTCGATTTTCTGACCGTGCTCATCCGTACCGGTCTGGAAGAAAACATCAAAACCCTGTTTTCTTTTGAATCTTGCGATACAGTCTGCAAGCACGATTTCATAACTGTTTCCTATATGCGGCTTGCCCGAAGTATAGGCTATCGCCGTCGTAATGTAATATTTTTCCTTTTCCATTTGAGTATCTTCCTTCCTGAGTATATATTTGCCGATAATCACGGCATTATTTTTTTGATTTTGCTGCGCTCTTTTGCGTCGTCCCGATTCCGGTAAAAGCCATGATGCTTCGTCCGGTCAAATCGGCGCCGTGAGCCTGATCGAATCTGCTTTCCTCTCCGGTACTCATTTCAAGTTTCCATGAATATCCGTCGGGCAAAACCGGCATTTCGAAATGCTTTTCTTCCCAGTGCATGTTCATGAGTATCAAAACGATGTCATCTTTCTTTTTGACTTCGTCGTAACCTGCAAACATTATTCCGATCATTCTGGTTTCGTTATCCGTATAATCGCACCACGGAACGGAATTGTGAATCGAGCAGTCGGGCAGACCGCATTTGGCCTGCGTGGTACGGCCCCGGATTACCGGATGGTTGTTTCTGTATTCGATGCATTTTTTTATAAAATTGTACTGGTGACGATGCGTGGGCAAACGGTCCCAGTTCAGCCAGGAAATCTCATTGTCCTGACAATACGCATTGTTGTTTCCGTACTGCGAATTGCCGAATTCATCCCCGGCGAGAAGCATTGGAATACCCCGGCTTACCATCAGGGTGAAAACAGCGTTTTCACGCATTCGGTTTCGTAATTTTTTTATTTCGGGATCCTGGGTGTCTCCCTCGAAACCGCAGTTCCAGCTGTGATTGTCATCGGAACCGTCGGTATTGTTCCAACCGTTCTTTTCGTTATGCTTATAATTATAAGCATATAAATCATGAAGTGTAAAGCCGTCATGGCACGTAATGAAGTTAACGGAGGCACTCTGTCCTCTTGCTTTCGGATCGTATATGTCAAGCGATCCCGTTATTCTTCTTATGGCGGCATCGGCCATACCGGCGTCGGATTTCAAAAATCTTCTGATGTCGTCCCTGTATCTTCCGTTCCATTCGGCCCATCTTTTCCACGAAGGGAAAGTTCCGACCTGGTAAAGTCCGCCCGCATCCCATGCTTCGGCGATGAGTTTTGTTTTGCCCAAAACGGGATCGAACGCAAGCACTTCAAGAAGAGGGGGCGCACTCATGGGAACGCCGTCGGCGGCACGTCCGAGGATTGCGGCAAGATCGAATCTGAAGCCGTCCACCCTGTATTCGGTCACCCAGTATCTGAGACAGTTTAAAATCATGTTTCTTACAATCGGGTGATTGCAGTTCATCGTATTTCCGCATCCCGAGAAATTAAAGAAATGTCCGTCGGGTGTCAGCATGTAATAAATGTCTTTGTCGTATCCTTTGAACGAATATGTAGGTCCGTCCTCGTTGCCTTCGGATGTATGATTGAACACCACGTCGAGAATTACCTCGATGCCGTTTTCGTTTAATGTCTTTACGAGTTTTTTAAATTCCTCGCCCTCTTTGTTGTGCTCTTCGATCGAAGCGTAACTCGTGTTGGGCGCAAAGAAACTGACCGTATTGTATCCCCAGTAATTAAGAACCTGTTTTCCGTCGACAAAACGCTCGGCTTCAAGTTCGTCGAATTCGAAAATCGGCATCAGTTCCACTGCGTTTATTCCGAGTTCCTTAAGGTACGGAATCTTTTCTATGATGCCGTCGAATGTTCCGGGGTGTTTTACTTTGGAACTTTTATCCATCGTAAAACCTCTGACATGCATTTCGTATATTATCAAATCGTTGAAAGGAATTTCGGGCTGTTTGAAATTTCCCCAGTCGAATTCGCTGTCAACGACTCTGGCTTTGTATTTGATTTCCCTGTCGGGTTTTTCTCCCCATACTCTCTGTCCCGTAACCGCCTTGGCATACATGTCCAAAAGCTGGGGCGAATAAACTTCTTTGCCGTGTTCGTCGAGTTCAATGACTCTGTAAGCATATTCGAATTCCGAGATATCGAGTCCGAAAACGACCATGGCATAGGTGTATCCGATTCTGTACGAATCGGGAAATCTCAATGTGGCATAGGGAGTCAGTTCTTCGTTTTTAAAAAGAAGAAGTTCCATGGCATGAGCATGAACGGAATGAATCGTAAAATTCACGCCGTTTGGAACCCTCTTTGCGCCAAACGACAAAAAATCGCCGGGGCAAACCCAGTATTTGCCTATTTTGTCAACGTGTTTGTATTCCTTTGCCATTCATTTTCTCCCTTTAAATGCCAAAAACTTCTTTGGCTTTTTATTTCAGTCGATTAATTCAGGCCTTCAAAAAATGCTTTTATTTCGGATTCTTCGCCGGGAATGCTTCCCTGTATCATCTGCTCGCTTCCGCCTCCCCTGGCGTTTAAGCCTTCGCGCATTTTCGCTGCAATATCCTTAAGCGAAACATCCGTCAAATTCCCGTTTTTGCCCGCAACGAATCTGAATCCGTCGTCGGTTTTGTCAAACAATACGATAATCGCCTTATCGGCTGATCCGATGTTATCGTTAACAAGTATTCGTGCCTGAACCTCGTCGGTTCCCTCGGCGTGAAAAACGATAAATTTATTCCCGGCGTTTTGTATTTTTTCTTTCAGTTCTTTTTCGAGCATTACCGTAAGCTGTTTCTTTAATGCTATTTTATCTTCGTGCGCTTCGGTAAGTTTTTCGTTTATTCTTTTGACCGCATCGGTGCAGTTTCCTCTTTCGCAGGACAAAAGTTTCATAACGCCCTTGTTGTCGTCATGAAGTTTAATATAATCCTCAATCGCATCGATGCCGGCTTTGAGAGTGAGTCTCATTCCGCCGCGGTGCGGCATGAAATCAACGATTTTGACAAGCTGGATCTGGGCGCTCGATTCGAGGCAGGGCGCACAGCATGCGCAGACATCGTAGCCGTCGATTATGACAAGTCTTAAATTCTCGCTTATGTCGAGTTTGCTTCGATAAGGAATGTCTTTTGCTTCCTCTGCCGTCGGAAGGATTGCATAAATCGGAACGTTTTCGGCAATCGCAAGATTGGCCGTCATTTCGATTTCTTTTAAATCTTCTGCCGAAACGGGGCCGTCCACATCCATAATGGCTTCTATATGCAAATTGTTGTTTTCGTCGTAATTTTCGGAAAGATGAAATCCGACATTGTCGTATCCGAATTTCTTATTTATGATTCCGCAAATGAGATGTTCCGCATTGTGATTCTGCATTCTGCGGAAACGAAGAGAAGAGTCGATTTTCTGAATTGTTTTAGTGTTTAGAGCAAATTCTTTTTCGAGAAAATGAATTATTTCATTGTCGAATTCGCGCACGTCTTTGACTTTTTCGTCGTCAAAAAAGCCCTCATCGCATTTTTGCCCTCCTCCCTCGGGTGCAAAAATCGTCGAATCGGTAATCACTTCATATAGGTTTTCATATCCCTCTCTTTGGGATTTTCTGCATTCGATTACGGATACTTCGAGCGTATCCGTAAATGCATCGGTATCAAATATTCTTTCGGTCTTCATCTGTTTATTTCTTCTTGGATTTGTTTTTCTTTTTATTTTTGTTTTTGTTAGTATTTGTCTCGGGCGGATTGTCTTCGTTTCCTTCTTCGTTTTTGTCATCTTCGATTTCTTCGGTGATGATTCTGTTACGTCCGCTCTCTTTGCCGAAGTAAAGTTTTTCGTCGGCTATTCTGACAACCTCGTCCTGGGTTCTGCCCATTCCGCCGTATGCGATACCTATGGTCATGGTAACTTTGATAAAAGGAATGTACGCGTCGTCCACGCTTAAATACTGCTCGGTATCGCTTCCGTCGTCTTCGATGATTTCTATTTCGCCGGTTTTACCCGCGATGAATTCACCGAAGAGTTCCTCTTCGCTCATTCCCTGATTTCTGTCAATCTGAAGTCCTCTGATTTCATCGAGGATTTTCTGCGTGGCGATGCGAGCCGCCTTAACACCCATATTGTTGAAAACAAGGAGGAATTCCTCGCCGCCCCATCTTGCGGCGAATCCTTTTCCGACCATATGGGTTCTCAATACTTTGGCAACTTCCTTAAGTACGACATCGCCCATTTCATGACCGTAAGTGTCGTTGACTTTTTTGAAATAGTCTATATCGCAGAGAGCAACGCAGTATTCGACTCCGAGTTCTTTCTCGTCCTTTATGGTTCTTTCGAGTTTTTTGTTCGCAAGACGCCTGTTGAAAAGTTCCGTAAGAGGGTCTTTTTCGATAAGTGCATGAAGCGAATTCTGCATGGACTGAATCGATTTGCCGATATCGGCTATTTCATCGTTACGGCTTAAAAGTCTGTAATCGATTTCGCCCGACAGATCACCCTTTGAAATCCGCTTAAGCGAAGCGCGAACGCTTTCGATTGCCATTGCCAGCTTCGACGAATACGAATACGAAATATACGCCGCGATAAAGAAAAATACGATAATTATTATGATCATCGGAAGAACCGATTTTAATACGAGTTTGTTGACGTCGCTGCACTCTTTTGCAACCCCGATCATACCGACACATCCGCCGGCTTTGTTGATAATCGGCTCGTAATAAACATAATAGTTCGTTCCGTTTATATTCAGTTTGTTGTAAAATCTGCTTTCGAGTCTGTCGACAACCGCCTGTTCTATTACAAGGTTGACCGCCGTTCCGACGGGCTTTGAACCGTCCTCGTTCGTAATGGTGGTTATCATTCTGGTATTTCTGTAAAAGATCGAAATCTCGGCCCCCGTCATTTCCTTGTATCGGTCGATGATTTCGTTATTTCCGGTGACTTCGTTTTCACCTTTGAAAAGCGCCAGCACATTGTTTCTGGCCATAAGCTCATATTCGCCGGGATAAAGCATGTCATATGACAAAAGAACGCTCGACGCAATTTCTTTAAGTTCCGCTTCCACCTTTTCATACATTACGGAAGTAAATCTGAAAGCGCAGAAAATCATCGCGAAGATTCCGAATGCAAGCAACGGTCCGCACGCCATAAGATGGATCGAATATTTCAATCCGCCTTTTCTTTTTTCGATTTTTTTTGCATCTTCTTTATTTTTTGCCATAAGCCTTCCCACTCTTTAAGCATTACGGACCGGACAAATAAAAGTCCGGTCCGAATTTTTAAGTATCAGCAACAAAAAATATAGTATACGTCTTTCTTCCCGGATATTATCTTCCTGTAGGAATGAAAGGTCTGATTGCGTTCGCAAGCTGTGAAACGGGCATTGTCTGTAACCATACTTTGCCGGGTCCGGTAAGTTTGGTGTTAAAGAAGCTTTCTCCGCCTACCAGTTTGTTTCCGAGGCCTTTAACGGACTGAACATCCATCTGTACCGTGCCTTCCATGCATGCAAGGGAACCGGTATCAACTATAATAACCTGATTCGGTCCGAGATTGTATTCGATAACGCTTCCGTCGATTTCAAGGAATAAATCTCCTTCGCCGGAGAACTTCTGCATGATGAATCCTTCACCGCCGAGTAATCCTGCACCGATTTTCTTCTGAACCGCCGTCTGCATTTCAACGGTAACTGCCGAAGCAAGGAAAGATCTCTTCTGGGCTATGATTTCTTTTCCGCCCGAAAGGTTGATTGCAAGAATCTTTCCGGGAACACCTGTTGCGAATGCGATCATTCCTTCTCCGCCCGCAGCTGTGTAAACATTTTCAAAAATCGATTCCCCTGTAAGAGCTTTTCCGAACATTTTTCCGAGACCGCCGGTCTGTGTTTTCATTTCCATGTTCGGTGACATCCATGCCATTGCTCCTGCCTGACATTTTGCACTTTCTCCCGCACCCAGGTTGCATACTACAACGGGAAACGGATCGCCCTTAATTTCGTAATTCATAAAACGCCCCTCCTATTTGTGATATAAAGTTTTATTCTCGTAAACAGGTTCGCAGGTAAGATTGATACCCAACTTCCTGAGTACATTTTTGTCAACGTGCGAAAGAATAACGCTTGAATGAACTTCGGAGCCTCTCAAATTCTGAAGCTGTTCCATCGCTTTCGCCGCATCCTCGTCTTCAGATGCGCATATGGACAATGCTATAAGAACCTCGTCCGTATGAAGTCTCGGGTTTCTGTTGCCGAGGTAATTTACTTTTAATTCCTGAATGGGTCCGAGTGTGGTTGCTTTTATAAGTTCTTTGGCATCATCAAGTCCCGCAAGTTCTTTTAAAGCATTTAAAAGCATTGCGCTTGACGCACCGAGAAGTTCGCTTGTTTTGCCCGTCAGAATTCTTCCGTCGGGAAGTTCGATTGCGGCTGCGGGTTCGCCGGTCGCTTCGGCTTTGACTTTTGCCGCGGATACAACTTTTCTGTCATCCACGGAAATTTCGGCCTGCTTCATCAAAAGTTCTATCTTTAAGCATTCTTCTTCATCCGAGATTCCCTGTCTTCTCTGGCAGAGCGAGCTGTAATATCTTCTTATGATTTCCTGTTTGGAAGCTTCTCTTACAACTTCGTCGTCAATGATACCGAAGCCTGCCATGTTAACACCCATGTCGGTCGGTGATTTGTAAGGCGATTCGCCCATGATTTTTTCGAACATTGCGTTCAAAACGGGGAATACTTCGACGTCTCTGTTGTAATTGATTGTGGTCTCGCCGTATGCGTCAAGATGGAAGGGGTCGATCATGTTAACGTCTTTAAGATCGGCCGTCGCAGCTTCGTACGCAAGGTTGACGGGATGTTTGAGAGGAAGGTTCCAAACGGGGAAGGTCTCGTATTTCGCATATCCGGCCTTTATGCCCCTTTTGTATTCGTGATAAATCTGCGAAAGGCAGGTTGCCATTTTTCCGCTTCCGGGTCCGGGAGCCGTGATGACAACGAGCGAACGCGTGGTTTCGATATAATCGTTCTTTCCGAACCCTTCATCGCTTACGATGAAAGGAACGTTGGAAGGATAACCCGCGATGGGATAATGTCTGTATACTTTAAGACCGAGCGATTCGAGTTTTTTCTGATATGCAACCGCCGAAGGCTGCGAAGCGAAATGCGTAAGGCATACGCTTCCGACATAAAGTCCGTATCCCCTGAATGCGTCGATGAGTCTCAATACGTCAACGTCGTACGTGATTCCCAAATCCGCACGCATTTTGTTCTTTTCTATATCGGCAGCGGAAATAACGATAACGATTTCCGCCTGATCCTTAAGCTGCGAGAGCATTTTTATCTTACTGTCGGGTTTGAAGCCCGGAAGCACTCTTGACGCATGATAATCGTCGAAAAGCTTTCCTCCGAATTCAAGGTAGAGTTTTCCTCCGAAAAAATCAATTCTTTCCCTGATTCTTTCGGACTGCATTTTCAGATATTTTTCGTTGTCAAAACCTATTTTTTCCATCACTTTTTCCTCTTTCAAAAATCTCTTTAATTATAATAAAAAATAAGTATGGAATCAAGGAAAAAACCTTTCCGGAAAAACAAAAAAAGAACCGAAATGCCTCGGTTCTTTTGTTTATCGTGTTTTAAAAATCAGTCGTTGATTCCGGTATCCTTTAAAAGTTTGATGACATCTCCGACCGTTTCGATATTTTCAAGATCGTCCTGGGGCATTTCAATTCCGAATTCTTCTTCGAATGCCATGACAAGTTCGAACAAATCGAGAGAATCTGCGCCAAGGTCATCCTTGAAAGATGTTTCCTCGGTAATCTCAACTCCCTGAAGGTTAAGCTGTTCGATAATGATTTCTTTTATTTTCTCAAGCATTTTACACCTCTTTATAAAAAATTTAATTATTTTCGCTCTTTTTCTTTGCCTTAACGACTATGAGTATATTATCAGTATTTTACTTTGTCAACCGAATTTTTTTCTTTTAAAAATTTTCCCAAATTCGGGGCTTTTTACAAAAGAGCCTTGTAGACATCGCTCTTTGAAATGCCTCTGTCTCTGGCCACGGCTTTCATCGCTTCTTTTTTGTCCATCCCCTTTTCAAGGTAAATGTTCATATGTTCGACGATATCCGTTTCGAGCCAGTCGCTCTTTATCGATTCTTTTTCTTCGTTTCTGTCAATTCCCTCGATTACAAGCACGAATTCGCCCTTGGGCTCGTTTTGCTCATAAAAGATTGTCGCCTCTTTTAAGGTCATTTTCAAAACTTCCTCGAACTTTTTCGTCAGTTCCCTGCAAAGAGCGATTTTTCTTTCTTCGCCCAAAACCTCCGCAAGTTCGCTGAGCGTGTTTTTTAAATGATGGGGCGCTTCGTAGAGCACGATGGTTCTGTATTCCCTCTTAAGGTCCTCGAGAATTTCGTTACGTTCCTTCTTTTCGGCGGGCAAAAATCCCTCGAAACAGAATCTCCTTGTGGAAAGTCCCGAAAGTGTGAGCGCGGTAATGCACGCACAGGGACCCGGAAGGGAAGTTACTCTTATGCCCTCTTCGTAACACATCCTGACAAGCACTTCTCCGGGATCCGAAATGCCGGGTGTTCCGGCGTCGGAAATAAGGGCAATATCCGCCCCTTCTTTAAGTTTGTCCAAAAGAACGTACGCTTTTTGAGTCTTGTTGTACTCGTGATAGCTGGTCATGGGTACGTGAATGTCGTACGCGTTCATCAGTTTTAATGAATTTCTCGTATCCTCCGCCGCAATCAAATCAACCAATCCGAGCGTTTCTTTGACCCGTTCGGAAATGTCTTTCAAATTGCCTATGGGAGTCGGACACAAATACAAAATACCGGCCATTATGCTTCCTCGTATATTTTGCTCACTTCCGGCATGTAAGCGCCGGATTCATCGTATATTATAAGCGGTTTCTCCATTATCATTCCGGGATTGCCGCATTTGGAACCCTCTATTAAAACCATGTTTGGCTTTTGATCGACCCTCGGATAAACGATTCTTAATCTCTTGGGCTCGATTTTGGCTTCTTTCATGGCAACGATTATTTCGTCGAGTCTTTCGGGCTTATGCACCATAAAAAATTTTCCGCCGTTTTTCAAAAGTCTCGATGAAACCGTCAACACGTCCGAAAGAGTGCATTTGATTTCATGCCTTGCTATCGCCTTGCTCTCGTCGGGATTAACTAGTCCCTTTCCCGGTATCATGTAGGGAGGGTTAACCGTTACGGCGTCAAAAGAAGCTACGGCAAAACAACCGTCAAGGTCGTTTAAATCCTTGCACAAAACCTCGATTTTATCTTCGATTCCGTTTAAAGCCACGCTCCTTTTGGCCATGTCGGCCATTTCTTCCTGTATTTCGACTGCGACAAAATGAGCGGCCTCGGTCTTTGCGGAAAGCAAAATCGGAATAACGCCCGTACCCGTGCAAAGGTCTATCGCTTCATCGCCTTTTTTAAGCGAAACGAACTCGGATAAAAGAACCGCGTCCATGCCAAAACAAAAACGGGTAGAGTTCTGGATTATACTGTACCCGTTTCTTTGAAGCGAATCTATTCTTTCGTTTTCTTTAAGCAAATTACTCTTCACCATTGTGTCTGGGTCTGCTTTCGCGCCTGTTATTATGGTAATTCTTTCCGCCTTTTTGTGCGGGATTACCGCCCTTCTTGTTATCGGATTTGGACTTGTCCTGCTTTCCGTCCTTCCAGTCTTTTCTGTCTTTTTTGCCCTGTTTGTTGAAAGATTTGGACGAATCGTTCTTTTTGTCAAAATGCTTTTTATCATTGTTCGAATGAGGTTTGTCGGTTCCGATTATGTCTCTTAATTCTTCTTCCTGTTCCCTCTCGGTCTCAATGATGTCCTCCTGCTCCTGCTTTTCAAGAAGTTCCAAAGCCTTGCGGTCTTCTTCGCTTAAGACTTCCTTATCCTTCTTGGCGTTCTTTTTGAAATAAAGCTCGGAAGCATTGTATTCTCTTATTTCTTTTTCGTCTTTGATCTCGATAACGACTCTGACTTTTTGTCTGAGCACATTGATGCTTACGACTTCGCCGTTGTAACCGTCGTTTGTTTTGACGCTGTCGCCGACTCCGGGCATCGTTTTGTTGAGTTCTTCGTAGGTCTCTTCTTCGTTTTTAAGACAGCACATAAGTCTTCCGCACACACCCGAAACATTTGCGGGGTTAAGCGAAAGGTTCTGTTCCTTTGCCATCTTGATGGAAACGGGGGCAAATTCATGCAGATAGGAATGACAGCAGAATTCCCTTCCGCACATTCCCACGCCGCCGAGAAGTTTGATTTCGTCTCTGACGCCGATCTGTCTTAATTCGATTCTTGTCTTGAATACTGCGGCAAGATCTTTTACGAGTTCTCTGAAATCGATACGGTTGTCCGCGGTAAAATAAAACATGAGTTTCTTGCGGTCAAATGTGTATTCGGCCTCCACCAGTTTCATGGGGAGCGCATGCTTTGCGATTTTTTCCTTGCAGATTTTATATGCTTCTTCTCTTACCGCAAGATTGTCTGCTTCCTTTTCGTCGTCTTCCTGTGTCGCGATTCTGATAATCGGTTTGAGGGGTCTTACGATATTCTCTTCGGCAACTTCTCTTCTTTCTCCGATTACGGTGCCGTACTCCATTCCCCTTGCCGTTTCGACAATTACGTGATCACCTTTTTTTATATCAAATTCAAGCGGGTCAAAATAATAAAGCTTTCCCGCCGTGCGAAAACGCACACTAACTACTTCTGCCATTTTTGCCTTTCTATCCGGTTCCTTTTATAACTTCGAGAAGCAAAGTCATACAGGTTTCGAAATTTGCTTTTGCTTTTATTCTGGTTTTGGCCTTTTCAAGTGCCTTTACGATGTCGTCGATCTTCTCGTAACTCGTTCTCTTGGCCACCGATTTAATATACTGTATTTCCTGTTTAAAAACAAGGTCGTTGACGTCGTTGGTAGCCTTGAAAAGCAAAACGTCGCGGTACCAGACCGAGAAAATGTCGAGATAATCGAGTTCGTCGTATTTGTATTCTTTTATCTTGTTGATTGCTTCCATAATATCGGGAGCATCCATTTCGTTTATGTGTTTCAAAAGAGAAACCGCTTCGGTTTTCATCTTTTCGAAATCCTCGTTCATGATGAGCATCTTCGCTTTACCGAAATTGCCCTGCGAGAACGATACCGCAATATCCGCCTTGTAATCGGGAATTTTGAATTCCTTCATAAGGTATTTTTTCAAAATTTTCTTTTCGACGGGCTTAAGAGACAGCTTTACGCATCTTGACTGAATTGTCTGCAAAAGCTTTTCTTTTGATGTCGTAAGAAGAATAATCACCGCGTATTCCGGCGGTTCCTCGAGCGTCTTTAAAAGAGCGTTCTGAGCCGGTTCCGTCATGATTTCCGCTTCGTTTATAAGAAAGATTTTGTATTTGCCCTTGAAAGGTTTCGTGTTGATGTCTTTTATTATCTGTTCCCTGACGTCATCCACGCTTATAATGCTCGGTTTGTCGTGCGTAACGTTGTAAAAGTCGGGATGAGCATTGTTTTCCATCTGAAAACAGGACTGGCATTTTCCGCAGGGCTTGTCTCCTTCGCCCTCGCAAAGAAGAGCCTCCGAAAAGACTCCGGCTATAAATTCCTTGCCGCTTCTCATCTCGCCTTCGATGATGTACGCATGCGCAACTTCACCGCTTTCGACAACTTTTTTAAAATATTCTATTAAATGTTCCTGTCCGACGATGTCCTCGAATTTTGCCATAACCAACCCCTACATGAATATGTCCAAAAGCAATCCTCTGATTTCGTCTATCTTGCTGAGAATTGCAAGCGCGTCCTTTTCTTCGTTGACAAGTTCTTTGGCGAGTTCGTCAAGCGCTTCGTCAACTTTTCTGATAATTCCGTACACTCTGTGTCTGCCCCGTCTGTCGAGGAAATTTTCTCTCGAAAACTGATGAGACCTGTTAACTATCTCATTCATAAAATCCTTTATCAGGGAACGGTAATGCTTCATATCCCTGATATCGGTTTTCTTCTTTATTTTTTCGCCCTGCATGGTAATTTCTTCCATCATGCCAAGGAGCCTCTGCTGCAGCTCGGCCTCCTCCACGTTGGAAGACAAAACAAATTTAAAAGGTACTTCGGCAGTCTGATTCTGCTTAACCTGTTCGGGTGCCGTAACCTGTGAAATTTGATTGACTTTGATTTCCATCAGGCTCTCCTTAAATCACTGTTTCTCCTGACTTAAAACATATTCGCGAACGCTCGCGATACAGTCCTCGAGAACATCGTTGACAAACACTTTTTTAATCCCCGCGCTTTTGACTTTTTCTTTGGAAAAATCCGCCGAGTCCGCAAGGAATCTTCTGCACATTTCGTCGAATTTCGGATTGGGCTGCTTTCTTTCTCTCTTAAGCGCCCTTTCAAGTCTTTCCCCGTCATCCACGTCAATCATAACGGGAATGACTTTGTCCTTGCCGAAATAATTTCTTATCTGCACGAAAGATTCAAGTGTTCCTATAACCACATAACTTTTATCGTTAAGATTAATGTCTCCGTCGTCCACGGTCATGTATTTCCATATTCCGAATACGGTATTGTACGCTCTCGATTCGACGATTTTGCCTTCCTCGTGAAGTTTAATCGCTTCCGCTTCGTCTATAAAGAAATATTCCCTGCCGTTTTCTTCGCCGTCTCTTATAGGTCTTGTCGTATATGTTACAAGCTGGTTTAATCCAAGTTCCTTATCTGCGAGAAGTCTTTTGTAAACCGTGTCTTTGCCGGATGAACTCTTTCCGCAGATGCAATATATTTTACCCATTTCAATAATAAACTTTTTTAGTTTTCCTCTCTTTTATTCTTTTATGAATCGTAGAACAAAACTCCGAGTGTTGCGGGACCGCAGTGGCTTGTGATGACTCCGCCTGCCTGTGTCTCGAGAATTTCATCAAAATAATCAAGCTCTTTCAGATATTCCACAACGGGCTCAACCAAAGCATGATCCATAACCGAATATGTGACGAACACACGTCTTTTATCTGCTTTGAGCAAATCCTCTCTCATGTCTTCGACGTAATTTTTAAGGACCTTGGCCGTCTTTCCTCTGTATTTTGTTCCGACGCCCATTTTGCCCATTTTAACTTCGATTCTCGGTTTTAACTGGAGTGTGTTTGCAAGAAGTGCCGTTACGGCATTGCATCTGCCGCCTCTGGCAAGAAACGTGAGAGTATCGACCACAAAACTGGCTCTTACTTTGTCTCTTACCGAATTAACGGCTTCGTAGATTTCTTCGGCGCTCTTTCCTTCGGCGGCCAGTTCTGCGGCTCTTATAACCTGAAGGCCGATACCCGTGGAAAGGTTCATTGAATTAATTACAAAAACACGGTCATATTCCAAATCAGAAGCCGCAAGCCTTATAACATTGCATGTCGTACTCATATCTTCGGATATGCCGATATATATAACCTCATCGCCTGCATCCTTGTGGGGCTGAAGGTATTTTATGGTTTCTTCGATTCCCGCCGCTGCGGTTTTGGGTGTGGTTTTGTTTGCATTGGACCATTCGATTATTTCTTCGGGAGTAATATCGATTCCGTCGGAATAACTCTTTTCGTCCATTACTATATACAAAGGAATTACTTCAATACTGTATTTGTCGATCAATTCTTTCGAAAGGTCAACCGTGCTGTCTGTCATTATAACGATTTTGCCCATACTTCCACTCCTTTAACATACGATAATATATTATATCATTTTTTATCGTTTTGTCCAATATCGCAAGAGCGGGTTTGGGCTTTCGAAAGACGATTGTTTTATCCGTTTTTTCTTGAATTGAGCATGGTTATCATTCCGTTATAAACATAATCTTCTATTTCTTCTTTGCGCTCGTTTTCCCTTATATCCTGCATAAGGAAGAGGAACAAAAGAAGCTGAGAGCAAAGAACGTTTTTTCTGAAAGTGTTTTCCGTCTCGCAAAAAAGACCTTCTTCGTATCCGGAATCAAGATATGTTTTCAAAAAAGACTCGATAAATTTAACGGCCGTGCAGGGATCGTACTTATCTTCGATTTCTCCGCCTTCGTTGATAACGGGACCCACGTTTCTTACGAATCTTACCATGGACTGAAGCGTGCTTTCCTTAAGTCTGTTGTCCCAGATATAATCCATAATCGAATAAAACTTATCTTTGAAGGAGGCTGCTGCCATCATTCTCACAAGCACGTCTTTTGTCGATTCCAAAAGATAATAATGAATGGCTTTGAAAATCATTTCTTCCTTGCTCTGAAAATACTCGTATGTGGTGCCTTTTCCGATGCCGGCGCGGTTGGAAATCTCACTGACTTTAAGATCGTTTATGTTCTTTCCTTCTTTGATAAGATCCGCAACCGCAATATAAATTCTTACTTCCTTTTCCGGAAGATTTTCCATTTCTCTGATGTAACCGTACAATTCTTCGTTGTTCATTCTTTTTCCTCGCTAACCCCAAAATCCCGTATAATAATGTTTCATGCCTTGCCCTCTGTCTGCAAAACCAGATCCTCCAGGGGCTGTTCCCTCTTTTTCGTCTGTTTTATCAAATCCTCTTCGCGTTCGCCGTATTCGTTGACCTTCATCGATTTGTTCGAATTGAAGATGTCGTAAAGACAGGGAACCACGAGCAGGGTAAGAAGCGTTCCGTACAAAAGACCGCCGATCATAACTATTGCCATCGGCTGCATCATCGCAGAGCCTCCGCCTATTCCGAGTGCCAGTGTGGACATCGAAATAACGGTTGTAAGCGTAGTCATGAGAATCGGACGAAGCCTTGCTTTGCCCGCTTCAACAATTGCTTCTTTTTTGGCCATTCCGCCGGCTCTTAACTGATTGATGAAATCAACCATAACTATACCGTTGTTAACGATGATTCCGGCCAGCATTACGAATCCGACCGCACCGATAACGGAAACATTGTATCCCGTGAAAAACAGTGCCAGGAAACCGCCGGTGAAGGCAAGCGGAATCGTAAACATTATGATAAAAGGCGAAAGAAGCGACTGGAACTGCGCTACCATTATAAGATATATGAATATTACCGCCAAAACAAGCATTAAAACGATTTGTTTCATGGCATCCATAATCATTTCGTCTTCGCCGCTCATGCTGATCGTATATCCGTCAAGCATGTTTATTTTTTTGAATTTATCCTGCAGTTCGTTGCTGACAAAAGTTATGTTGTGTTCGTCGTCAACTCCCGCGGTTACCGAAATATACTTGGTCTGCGCATCCCTGTTGATGACATTCAGTGTTTCTGTTTCTTCAAAAGTAACTATTTTCGAAAGAGGAACTTCCTCGTAATTGCCCTCTCTGTCGGTATATCCGAATTTGAGATTTTTGATGTCGTTAAGCGTAGTATCTTTTTGTTCGTCGGCTATTACGTAGATATCGTAATCCTTTGTATCGGCACTTAAATTCGCCGTCGCGTTGCTCGGCATCATCGCTTTCATTACTTCAGCGAAAACCTGCGCAACGGTCATCTGATATTCCATCGCTTTTAATTTGTCTACATGTATCTTAAGACAGGGGGTCGTATCGTCAAGACCGTCGTGAATATCGATTACGCCGGGCGTTTCCTCCATAACAGCCACGACCTCTTTGGTGTATTCTCTGATTTTATCGAGGTCTCGGCCTTTAACCATTACGGTTAATCCGTCTCCGAGAAGCGACATTGTATCGCTCGATGTCGTGGTAACGTCTATCTTGCAGTCGATATCCGAAGTCTTTGCGATAATCTCGTCTTCAATGTCTTTCATTTTTCTTTTGTTGTCTTCATCGAGAATTATATAATATGTCGCACTGTTTCCGCCCGACATTCCGAACATGCTTAAAGCACCTCCGCCTCCGAGCATGACGCCGATGGTGTCGATACCCTCGATGTCCATAATTCTTTCCGTGACTTCATCGCATCTTTCCATCATTTCTTCTTCTGTTAATTCAACATCGTCAGGAGCCGAAACGGTCATCGAAAGCTGATCGACTTCAATCTCCATGTCGAGGAACGAAAAACCTCTCGAAAAGCCCGCAAAAATACTTGATGCGAGAAGAATTACCGCAAGAAGAATTACGAGGGGTTTAACCCTTAATATTTTGGAAAGAACCGAACCGTAAAAATCTCTTATTTTATCAAAAAGTTTTGTTTCTTTTTCTTCGCCGTCCTTAATCGTCATCGACGCCATCGAAGGAACAAAAGTCAGTGCGACGATAAGGCTCGCGCCGAGAGTATAGGTTACGGTTAAGGCCATATCGACGAATATCTGCTTGGTAATGCCCCTTGCGAAAACAATGGGTGCGAAAACGCATACGGTTGTCAGAGTCGAAGAAGCGATGGCTCCTCCCACACCCTTTGCGCCTTCGGCTGCGGCTTTTTTGACAGTAACCCCTTCTTTTCGCAGTCGGTATATATTTTCTATGACGACTATCGAATTATCCACGAGCATACCGATACCGAGCGCAAGTCCCGAAAGCGAGATAATATTCATCGTAATATGCGTGAAATACATTAAAACAATGGCAAAAACCACACTTAAGGGAATCGAACATCCAATGATGAACGTCGATTTGAAATCCTTAAGGAAAAGAATAAGAATGATAACGGCAAGGGCCGCACCGATTAACATGTTTTGCAAAACGCTGTTGATAACGATGTCGATGTAAACACCCTGGTTCATCAAAACAGCCATGTTAAGGCCTTCTTTTTCAGCCTCTATCTGCTCGAACTTTTCAAGAAGTCTGTCCGTAACGTCTCCGGTCGAAT
Source organism: Lachnospiraceae bacterium (assembly GCA_017613435.1). Lineage (GTDB taxonomy): Bacteria > Bacillota > Clostridia > Lachnospirales > Lachnospiraceae > UBA3766. Next base: position 21,561 of record JAGADU010000046.1, read on the forward strand.
AGCCTGTCTGCTTTTCGATCGTAAGCATGATTGCGGGATTGCCGTTTATTTTCGAATATGATTCTTTTGCATTGTTAACGACTTCGACATTGGCCACATCTTTTACTCTGATGGGCTCGATGTCTTCCATTCCCATGTCAAGAAGAATCATGTTTTCAAGATCGTTTACCGTATTGACGCTGTCGCCGACGGAAATCATATACTGCTTCGTTCCTTCTTCGATATAACCCGCGGGCATCGAAAAATCCTGTGCAAGAATCAGGTTTCCGAGCATATCGGCGGTAACTATCTGCGAAATGTCCGCCGATTTTAACGCCTCTTCCTTTGCAGCGTCAAGCTGAGCCTGACCCTGTTCGAGAGCGGCTTTTCCGTTTGCTATTTCCGTAGCTCCTTTGCTTATCTCAAGAATTCCGTTAATAAGGCCTTCGTTGAATTTTTTGTATGCATCGTCAAGCGTAATCTTTCCTTCTGCAAGAGGTCCTTTTGCCGCTTCCATGGTCACTATCGAAGAATTGACCTGCGCCAAAGCCGTGGAAAGCTGGGCCGAAAGGGCAGCCATATCTCCCGTATCCGCGGTGATTCCCAAAGCATCCGTATCAACTCCGCTTTGTCTTAAAAGGGCAATCATGTTCTGCATTTCCGCCTGTGAAGGCATGTTGGCGGGTGTTGCTGACGCCATCTGCGCCACAACTGCCTGAAGCTGAAGTCTTGTCATTCCGGTCTCTGCGAGAATTTCGTCATCCGAAGCATTTGCCAAAAGATACTGATATCTGGCTAAAGTTGCCTGCTGAGCCTGGTATACGCCCATAAGTTTGTTGTACTCGTTTGCGGATTTAACGGCATCTTCGAGTATGGGCTTTATCATCTTCATTGTGGCAAGATTGGTTTCGATCGTTGCTTCGCCTACATAAGCCTGAATCTTACCGTTTACAAGTTCGTTCGCGCCGTTTGCGAGTTCTTTTGCAAGTTTGTCCTGACCGTCTTTCAGGGTCTTTTCGCCCTCTTCGATTTTTTCTTTTGCATCATCGATTTCTGCCTGAGCATCGGCGAAACCTTCTTCTATTTCGGCTATAACGTCATCATTGATTTTTTTGATTTTGTCTTCGTCAAGCGTAATCTGAATTTTCTCTTCTACGCTTCCGACGGTGGTTACGCTTGCCACGCCTTCAACACTCTCAAGATAGGGAACGAGGGTTGAATCTACGTAATCCGATATTTCAACCTGAGTCATTCCTTCAACGTCGGCACTCGCTACCATGATGGGAAGCATGGAAGGGTCGAGCTTCATAATTAAAGGGCTTGTAACGCCCGTGGGAAAAGAACCCGAAACCTGATCGAGTTTTTGCTGCATCTCAATAACTATCGAATCCATATTGGAACTCTGCTCGTATTCAAGAACAACCATCGAATAGTTATTGTACGACATTGATTGAATTGTTTTGATATTTGAAGTCGTAGCCATTTGGGCTTCAATCGGAGCGGTAACGTTTCGCTCGACTTCTTCGGGACTTGCGCCGGGATAGGTTGTGATTACAACCACGTATGGCAGGTTCATATCCGGAAGAAGATCGGCGGTCATTCTGGTCAAACTGACCACACCGAGTACTATAATAAGCACGACTCCCACCAAAACCGTATATGGTTTTCTGACACTGAATTTCGACATAAAATAACTCCGTAATTCTGATTTCAAAAACCGACCGAACGGTCGGTCGGTATGTTCTATAATATCACATTATAAAAGTTTGTCCATCATTTTTTTAATTTTTTCACAAATTTTTTGAAAATTTTTCCCGACAAAAAAAGGAAGGCCTCTTTAGGCCTTCCCTTTTCTTTTATGAATAAATCGCTAAATTGTGCCGGTTTTTCAGTCTTTATCGGAGAAAATCTTCACTATTCCTATATAAGCCGCAAACAATACGCCCGCTACGGGGAAAATCACACCTGATAAATACCATAAATCGAATAAATTTCCGAGGATAAGGTATATGGCAACAACGATACACCAATAAATACCGCCCAATCTGGATTTTACCTTTTTGGCTTTTTTCTGTTCCTTTGAAACTCTTCCTTCCTTAAGAAGATTGTCATACGATCTGTCGATTCTGTAGATGTAAATAATCAAACCCGATCCGATGGCAACCATGATAAGAAGAAGGCTGACCATGGTGATAACCGTGAGTGCGCTTGCATTAAGCAACGCTGCGGTAATAACTCCGATAGGACTTAATACAAACAAAACAACGCTGATGAAAAGACAGGGTATTCTTTTGATATCGAACGCCTTCTTCTTTTCTTTGATCATTCCGTCAACGCCGTAGAGCGTTTCAAATTCTTCATATGCAAGATATTTGAATTCTTTTTCCTTAAGTTCGATTCCGATCCAGATAACGGAACCTACAGCTACAGAGATAAATAGTATAATAAGTCCGATAAGCACGGCTATATTTACCGGCAAAAGGCTGTTCGGATTCGAAGCAATCCCCGAAAGTTGAATGAGAGCTACGGGACAAAGTGTCAAAAGAATCGTTGCAATTACGGCACTCGGCGTGTTCTTTTTAATAAGATTGATATACTTGGTGGCTTCTTCAAGAGAAACCTTTCTTATATTATTATTGTTTTCGCTTTCCTCGATACCTTCGATTCTGTCCGAAATTTCGATTTCGTCTTTTAAAAGGTAATCGGTGCTTACGCCGAAAATTTCGGCCATCTTGATAATTTTGTTAAGATCGGGAACCGCCTGTGCTCCCTCCCACTTTGATACGGATTGTCTTGATACGGAAAGCATCTCAGCAAGTTCTTCCTGTGACCAACCGTTCTTTTTTCTCTCGTTAATAATTTTGTCAGCTAATATCATAATGTTTCCTTTCCGGGCCAAGCCCTATGAATTTCTTCATCGGGCAATTACAGTTTATCGTGTTGCCCTCCGCTTTACAAGGAAATCATATAAAAAAGTCCGGTTGCACACGACCAATTCGACTTTTCAATTTGTCAACCGGCGGTTGCAAATGCGATATTTTAGGCTTTTTGCATAAAAAAAACACCTTTCGGTGAATTTTTAAATGCCCAGGACCGGAATCGAACCAGTGACACGAGGATTTTCAGTCC
>JAGADU010000047.1 GCA_017613435.1 Lachnospiraceae bacterium
CCGCAGTTCGGAGGTTGTCATGACGATACACGGATTAAGCAAAACCACATTACTCGATTATCCCGGTCATCTCGCGTGCACCGTTTTTACGGGGCATTGCAATCTGAGATGTCCTTTTTGTCATAACGGAGAACTCGTTCTTTGTCCCTCCTCGGAACCCTCGATTCCCGAAGAGGACTTTTTCGCATTTCTCGAAAGCCGAAAGGGGCGTCTTGAAGGCGTTGCGATTACGGGCGGCGAACCCACGGTAAACGCAGACCTTGAGGATTTTATCAAAAAGATAAAAGAGCGCGGTCTTTTGGTCAAACTGGATTCGAACGGCTTAAAACCCGATGTTTTGAAAAAACTTATCGACGCTTCGCTCGTCGATTACGTCGCAATGGACATCAAATCCTCAAAAGAAGGCTATCCTCTTGCATGCGGCATCAAAAACCTTGATATTTCTCCCGTGGAAGAATCCGTAAATCTTCTCATGAATTCGGGTATCGAATACGAATTCAGAACAACCGTCTGCAGGGAACTGCACGGCGAAAAGGAATTTCGCGACATAGCGCAGTGGATTAAAGGCTGCAACGCATATTACCTTCAGTCCTACAAACCTTCGGAAACCATTCTCTCCCACATGATGGACGATGATTTTAAGAAGAATTATCCCTTATCGTTCACACCTTACAAAAACGAGGAATTAAAGGAATTCTGCAATCTTTTGACATCCTTGAACGTCAATGCCTCATTGCGGGGAATCGCTTAAATCTTTTCCTTTTCCTCCATGAATTTCACGTAATTCACTACCATAAGAGCTATTCTGAAAGTTAAAGCATCGTTAAATTCTCTGACATCGAGACCGGTTGACTGCTTTAACTTTTCTATTCTGTATCCGAGTGTGTTTCTGTGAATATAAAGCTGTCTTGCGGTTTCGGAAACATTGAAATTGTTGTCGAGGAACGCATTGACGGTTCCTATTACTTCTTCGTCCACGTCTTCGGGCATTTCTTCGCCGAAAACTTCATCAACGAATATTTTGCAAAGATTAACCGGAAGCTGATATATCAGGCGGCCGATTCCGAGCGAATCGTAAGCCATGATAGTTTTGTCCGAATAAAAGATCGCACCGACATCAAGCGCCATTTTGGCTTCCTTGTAAGATTGCGAAAGAAGGCGCAAATCTTCGACAACGGCTCCGTATGCGACTCTGGTCTTTATCATGACCTCGGTGTTTAAAATCTCTTCGATGCATTTCGCCATATCTTCGATATTGTCGAGGTCCTCGTCTTCTCCGAGAGTGTGGATGAGTATCACGTTGCGATCGTCGACGCTTACCGCGTAATCGCCCTCTTCGGCAAATGCGCTCTTTAGCGCAAGCATCGCTTCGACCGATTTATCCTTCAATACTTCGATAACATAAACTATTCTTTTGCTGTTGTGATCGATCCCGAGCTTCCTTGCGCGGTTGTAAATATCCACGGATAAAAGATTGTCGAGCAAAAGATTCTGGAAATAAATCGTATTGTCGAACTGCTCCCGGTAAGCTACCAGCAGATGGCTTAATTCGTTTACGCAAATCTTTCCGAAAACGTACGAATCCGCGGGATTGCCCTTTGCGGCGAGCACGAAGACCGGCTCGTCCTCTTCTTTTATCTTAAAAAGAGTTACGTCTCCGATTATCTGGCTGTCCGCCTTGGATGAAAAGAATTCAAGCATCTGGTCGGTCGGGGGAACATCCTTGGCAGTGGATGCCATCAAAAGTCCCTGGCCGTCGACTACGTAAAAGTCCGTCTTGGAAATCTCTTTCAGTTCGTTTATGCTCGTTTGAATAACCTGTTTTGTAATCATGGTTTCTCCTATTCGCGATTCTACTTAAAGAAAGGGAACCAGTTCTTTTTGTTGTCCTCGGGTTTGCCCCATACTTCTTCCGCAACTTCCCATGCGGATTTCTTTGCTTCTTTTCTCTCTTCCGCTCCCGCGCTCTTGTCTATAACGGAAGTAAGTTTATCCTCGTCCTTGGCATTTTTACCGCTCTTTTCGGATGAGGTTTCTTTGTCGGATTGTTCTGCTCTGTCAGCTTTATCTCCCTTGCCGAGCTTTCCGGTCTGTCCGCTCTTTTCGGCCTTTCCGTCCTTGTCGGATTTGGCTTCTTTGTCGGATTGTTCTGCTCTGTCGGCCTTGTCTCCCTTGCCGAGCTTTCCGGTCTGTCCGCTCTTTTCGGCCTTTCCGTCCTTGTCGGATTTGGCTTCTTTGTCGGTTTGTTCTGCTCTGTCGGCTTTATCTCCCTTACCGAGTTTCCCGGTCTGTCCGCTCTTTCCTTCTTTGTCGCCCTTTCCGTCTTTATCGGACTGTGCGCTCTTCGCATCTTTATCCGATTTGTCGGACTGAGATGTCTTGGAGTCTTTATCCGCCTGAGCCGGCTTGTCTGACTGTGCGGCTTTACCTTCTTTTTCGGTCTGACCTGCTTTGTCGGATTGTGCCCCCTTGCCTTCCTGTGCCTCGTCCTTTATGCCCTTATCGGACCTGGATGCCTTGGAATCTTTATCGGACTGCGCCTTGGTGTCTTTGTCGGATGCTGCCGTCTTTCCTTCTTTATCTGCCTGAGAGGTCTTGCCGTCTTTGTCGGCTTCGTCCTTGGAAACGCTCTTCTTTTCGGCAGTCTGATTCTTGATATTCTTATCTTTGTCCGCGGTTTTGTTTATATCGTCCGGCTCTTCGCCTTCGAGTTCGGAAACAACGGCATTGGCGCTCTTTATGTTTTCTTCTTTGATCCTGTTGTAGGAATATGCCGTACCCGAAATCTTATTCTCTTTAAGCGGCTCCTCCGCAATGCTTACCCTCTTTCGGTCGCTTTCGGAAATAATTGCCTTGAACACGCTTGCCGATTCGGGCTGAAGCTTGATTTTTATCTTTCCTTCTTCGGAATTGATAATCGTCGTGTCAAATGAAAAACCGTCCCTTCCGGTAAAGGCGATGCGCTGCATCTTGGCGTTTTCGGGTACTCCGATTCGCCATACGGCGATTTCTTTTTCGATTTCGTGGGAATTGTTGTTAACAACCACCACGATCTGCTCTTCCCTGTCGAATCTTCCGTATGCGACATAATTGTAATCTTCGCCGAGGTTCATGAGCGAGCCGGTCAAAAGCACGGTGTTTAATTTATGAACACGGATCATCTGCTTGTGGAATTCGATAAGTTCCCTGTCCTCTTTGCCCCAGGGATAGGTTCTTCTGTTGTCGGGATCGGTAAATCCGCAAAGGCCCGCTTCGTCTCCGTAATAAATCGTGGGGGCTCCGGGCCAGGTCATCTGCATTACGACGGCTTCCCTGAATACCGCTTTGTTGATGTTTTCCTCGGCGGCTTTCGAACCGAGCGTATGCATTCTTCCGACCTTTCTGTTGGTTCTGGTTAAGAATCTCGAATGGTCGTGATTGCTTAATTCGTTCATCGAAACCTGAAGCGAGGAATTTGTGAAATTGGTGCCGTGATGCATCATGGCACCCCAGAAACTCTGTGCGTTTCCGAGCAGATCTTCCCTGTAATCGTCGCTGTGCTTTTGCATTCCCGTCAAAAACCACGTCACGGGCTCCATAAAAGCATCGTAGTTCATTACGGTATCCCACTCGTCGCCCATAAGCCAGTCTCTCGAATATCCGTAATGCTCCGCAATGATGACCGCATTGGGATTGGCGAGTTTGACGGACCTTCTGAATTCTTTCCAGAATCTGTGGTTAAATTCCGGCGAATGACCGAGGTCTGCGGCCACATCGAGTCTCCAGCCGTCCGCATTATAGGGTGCGCTCACCCATTTGCGGCCTATTTTCATGATGTAATCGGTCAATTCCCTGCTGCCCTCGTAATTGAGTTTGGGCAGGGTGTCGTGACCCCACCATCCGTCATAGCTGGGATTGTAAGGCCAGCAGTCGTCTTTGTGGAATTTGAAATAATCCCTGTAAGGGCTGTCCGGAGAAACAAAAGCTCCTTTTTCATAGCCCTCCTGGTCTTCGTATATTCTTTCCCTGTCGAGCCATTTGTTGAAAGAGCCGCAGTGATTGAATACGCCGTCGAGTATGACTTTTATTCCCCTCTTGTGAGCTTCGGCAACAACTTTTGCGAAAAGTTCGTTGCTGGCTTCAAGATTCTTTTTGTTGGTAACGCGGTTAATGTATTTGGTGGCAAAGCGGTTTTCTTTCTGACCGTTTTGCAAAAGTTCGCCTTCGTCGTCCACGATTTTGCCGATATGGGGATCGATGTAATCGTAGTCCTGAATATCGTATTTGTGGTTGGAGGGCGACACGAAAAGAGGATTGAAATAAATAACGTCGATTCCGAGGTCCTCGAGATAGTCCATCTTGTCGAGAACGCCCTGCAGATCTCCGCCGTAGAATTCGCGGACACCCATCTGCGCGGGATATTTATCCCAGTCGGTAACCTGCTCGCTGTATCCGTCAAGATATGTGTACTCGTTGGTCAAAACGTCGTTGCTCTTGTCGCCGTTGTAAAATCTGTCCACGTAAATCTGGTACATAACGGCGCCCTTTGCCCATGTGGGAGTTCTGAAACCTGCGATGATACGGAAATTGTAATATTCCTGAATCTCTCTGGTCAGACCTCTGGAATTGTAATAGCACATTACCTTTCCGGCAAAAATCTGAAAGCAGTATCCGAATGTTTTTTCGTCCATGGAAATAACGCAGGAATAATAATCGAACATGGCATCCATTTCGGTTTTGACCATCTCGAAGGATTTGTCTCCCGAAATAACGTATACCGCATCGACATTGTTTCTTGCGGTTCTGAATTTTATTGTGACTTTTTCTTTAAGACGCGGTTCCGCAGGCGTGACATAATCCTGCGTGGTATCCGAGAAGAGAGCCTGCTTGTTGAGCACAGGTCTCATTGAAAGAATATATTGAAAGCTGTCAGCCAGCCTGTTTCTGTCTTCGATGTTCATAACGCACCCCGTACAAAATACATACATAATTTATTGTATCTCTTTCAGGGCTTTTTTTCAACAAAAAAGGGGCTTTTTTAGAGGCAAAAACGACCGTTTTTCGACCCTGTTTTTTGGTTAAAATGCATTAAAAAAACCGGCGGAAAAAGTGTCCTTTCTCCGCCGGCTCCTGTTTTGGTCAAGCCTACAGTCTTTCCTTCTTTTCGATATCAAGGAAATATTTGTATGTATCCACGGTGATTTCCCCGCATGCTTCCTCGTCGCAGGCAATGATAGCCGCATTGTGCATCTGAAGTGCGGAGCATGTCCATTTCTGGCTTACGCCGCCTTCAACGGTAGCGGCGAGCGCTCTTGCCTTGTTGTGTCCGGAAATAAGAACAAGTACTTCCTTGGAATCGGTAACCGTTCCGATACCTACCGAAAGCGCCTGTGCGGGAACCTTCTCGGGATCGTTTCCGAAGAATCTCGAATTTACGATTCTCGTGTCGGTTGTAAGGTCTCTTACGCCTGTGCGGGATGCAAGCGATGTGTAGGGCTCGTTAAATGCGAGATGTCCGTCAACGCCGATTCCGCCCATGAACAGATCGATTCCGCCGTAGGAAGCGATTTTCTTTTCGTAATTTGCGCATTCCTCTTCGGGATTATTTGTCATGCCGTTTAAGATATTGATGTTTTCGGGCTTCATGTCAACGAGATGGTTGAAAAGATTGTCGTGCATGAAATACCAGTAACTCTGGTCATGTTCTCTGGGAAGTCCGAGGTATTCGTCCATATTGAATGTTACCACGTTTGCAAAAGATACTTCGCCCGCTTTGTTCATTCTTACGAGTTCTTTGTATACTCCGATGGGTGAAGATCCCGTGGGAAGACCGAGAACAAAGGGTCTGTCTTCCTTGTGTGCGTTAATCTTTGCAGCAATGTAATTTGCCGCCCATTTGCACATTTTTTCATAATTGTCCTGTATTACTACTCTCATCTTATAAAAATCTCCTTATGTGTTTTGATTGATGAGAGAACCTCTGTTACAGTTTTGATTCTGCTTTTTGCTTTCTCTCTGACGACCCTTCGGCCGTGACAGTACCCGCCGAATATTTCGATAACTGCCAACCTCGTCACCCTTTACGGGCCCGGCGCTAATAACGTTTCCTTCCTCCGCGGAAAACGAAATTTTAGATTATTTAAACGCTTCGGACCCCTAACGGAGCCCAAAGCGATTTTGTTTTCGGATTAAATCAGATCGGATAAAGCCGTATATTCGTATCCGTGAGCGATTGCAACGTTTTTGTTTGTAAGCTTTCCGAGATACGTATTGACGCCCAATGTGATTGCCTCGCTTTCCTTGCATGCGCCCTCAAGACCCTTGTTTGCTATCTCAAGACCGTATTTAAGCGTAGCGTTTGTAAGAGCGATCGTACTTGTACGGGGAACCGCACCCGGCATATTTCCGACACAGTAATGAACAACGCCGTCCTTAATGTAAACGGGATCGTCGTGCGTGGTAACATGCGATGATTCGCCGCATCCGCCCTGGTCGATCGCAACGTCGACAAATACCGAACCGTTCTTCATCTCGGGAAGATATTTTGCCTTGAAAAGCTTGGGTGTGGAGCCGCCGGGAATAAGAACCGAACCGATGACCAGATCCGCATCTTTTAATGCTCTTTCGACATTGCTGTCATTTGACACGAGCGTCTGAATGTGAGCGCCGAACATGTTGTCGAGTTCCTCGAGACGCTTTAAATTTACGTCGAGAATCGTTACGTTTGCACCCATTCCGACAGCTATTTTGCAGGCGTTCATGCCTACGGTACCGCCGCCGAGAATAACAACGTTTGCCTTGGGAGTTCCGGGAACACCGGCCAAAAGAATGCCTTCGCCGCCGAATCTTTTTTCAAGATATTTCGCACCTTCCTGAATCGAAAGACGTCCCGCGATCTGCGACATGGGCGCCAAAAGAGGAAGGGAGCGGTCCTTTTCCTGCAGCGTTTCGTATGCTACGGCCTTAACTTTGCCCGAAAGCAAAGCGTCGGTCTGCTCTTTGTCCGCAGCCAAATGAAGATATGTATAAAGAATCATTCCTTCCCTGAAAAGAGGATATTCCTCGGGAAGGGGCTCTTTTACCTTAACCATCATATCGACAAGCGCCCAGATGTCTCCGGGATTGTCTATCAAAGAAGCACCGGCTTCGACATATTCGCTGTCCGAAAATCCCGAACCCGCTCCGGCTTCCTTTTCTATGTAAACATGATGTCCCGCTGCCACATACGCACGAACGTTATCGGGTGTGAGGCCCACACGGAATTCATTGTTTTTGATTTCTTTTACGCAACCGATTTTCACTTTTGTACCCTCCGAATCTTTGTTTTTTGCTTGACTCACAACATTTACATTATATCTGTTTGCGATATCTTTGTCGATATCAACAAATTCACGACCTTTGTTTTTGCGCGACGATTATGCAGTTTGACGCGGGATATTCGCAGACTTCGCCCTCCTCGTCATAAAGTTCGAGGTATTTTTCGAGATTTGCGGGATAGCCCGGTTCGAGAAACTCCCTCGCTTCGGTTATTTTTGCACCGATTCCTTCGAAAAACTCCTTATATTCGGAGAGCGTAAAATATCCGAACTGCTCCTTGACCTCATGCGCATAACTCTCGCTTCCCCAGGTGTATGTGTACATGAATTCCCTGATGAAATTGATGTCTCCCGTCACCGTAAGATTTTTTTCGTCGATAAAGGTAACTTTTTCTTCCTCGGAAAGTTCCGTCAATCCCTTAAAATCGTTAAGGTAATTTTTGAAAAAGTCCATTCCCGCCGGAGTTTTGAATTTAATTGTCCGAAGAGCCCTGCCCTCGGTTTTGATTCCGTCCCTTATGATAATCCGTCCGCCCTCATTGAGGCTTTCGAATGCGTTTTTTAAGGCTTTTCTTACGCTTTCTTTGTCAAAAAGACCGTTTTCGCCCTCGGTATACGAATAAATCTCGTGAAGAATCGAGGAAAAGACGATGCTGTCGACTTTTTCCCTGAAAGGACCGTCAACGAAATTTTGGACGCAGACACTCCATTTATGCCCTTCCCTGCTCTTTTTCTGATTGAGCGCTTCGATGACGTTTGTCGAAATGTCGGTTCCGATAACGGTTTTGTCGGGATATTTTTTCTCGAGACGGTCAAGCAGAATTCCGCCGCCGCTTCCCACATCCACAATCTTTTCGCCTATTGCGAAATCGATAATCGAATCCTTGGTGCTCGTTACGACATTATTCATCGTTTTCAGATATTTTTCCTCGTTGTTTAAACGATCGAACGCATCCCTTCTGAAACCGAACATGTCATATAAAACAACGATGCTTTTTTCAAATGTCAAAAGGCCGCTTCTTTCGGCTTCGACGCAAAAATCTATGAGTTTTTCGCAGACTTTCGAAAATTTAAAATCGACAAAAGCGGTTTTGTTTTCAATCGCGACAAAAAGCTCCACGTTTTCGACGGACGAATCGCGAAGGTATTTTTCGATGATTCTTTTGCGGTATACGTTTATATGCTTGCTGCCCTCGTAATCATAATAAAGATTGTCGGCAAGGGGCTTGAAATTGATATGTCTTACCGCATCCTTATCTTCGCCGCACCCTTCTTCGTACTCTCTTATTTTGCCCAAAACGCCCTTCAGGATTTCCTTGATCTGGGTCATGTCAAAATCGGAAAGCGCGCCCGAAAAATACCAAAGCTCGTAAAAAGGAAATACTTCTTTGGCAAAAAAATACGCATCTTCGTCGTAAATATCCATTTCATTGGGGCAGAGTTTTTCGAGACGGTACGCTGCGGGATATTCCGTGATTCCTTCATGAAGGATTCGATCGACAAGCGTTGAAACTTCGCCCTTTACTTCAATCCAAAGCTTATCCGAAACGCCCCTTATTATGCATTCGTTTAATATCATAAGAAGAGTGTACGGTTCTTTTATGCCCCGGTTTGAAAGTTCCAAAAGTTTCGCATTGTCGCTGACCGGATTTTCGCCCCTTATGGCCTGTCCGATAAGACCGTGGGTTTTTATCAAAAGTTTTGCGATTTCAATGTATTCGTCGGCTTTTTCTCCGAAATTTTCCTTAAACGAAAAATAAGTTTCGCCCTCCGTCGAAACTTCATCGTCAAAAATATTTGCGGAAGCGATATTGTGAATGGACAGGGGGTAACCCTTTTTTATCCATTCTTTTCTCTCTTCGATTAAGCCGCCCTTTGATACTTCGGACCATTTAAGAACCGTTTCGATTAAAAAAACAGTCTTTTTATCCTCGTAATCCGCGGTGATTTCATCGAGAATGTCGAGTGTACGCATGACGTATTTTAAGGTTTCCGTTCCGGAAATCGTATCAATGCTTTCGACCCTCTCCGCGTTAACATATATATTGTCGGTTTCGCTAAGGTATTTAAGCCACTTGTTTTCGGACAAAACTCCCTCTTTTACGAAACCGTTTTCGTCAAAATATTTGTCGTAATTGCTTTTCATCGACCCCCCGCCCCGTTTTGGGTTTAATCATTTTCGTTGTTATTAACGAGAAACAAAGTTCCGTCTTCGTTTGCGGCAATTACATTGCTTTCGACAAGACGGTCTAAGGATTCTTTATATGTTTTGATATCGGCGCTTCTTGGAAGAATGCCGAAAAGTTCCTGTGCTTTCATGCTTCTTTTTGAAAGCATTTTCATAATATGTGACGAAGCCTGTGCCGCCTTTTCTTCGTTATTTATGCCGTTAACCCGGCTTAATTCCGCCATTTCTTTCTGTGCGGCTCTTTCCCTGGCTTCGCGGTCCGCCTCTTCCCTTGCAAGACGGATTCTCTCCTCTTCCTCAATCTGTCTCTTATACGATTCGCTGTATTCAAACGAAAAGCAGCCTTCTTCGTCTGCCCGGATTACTCCCGACTCCTCAAGATGTACAAGCGCATCTTTGTAGATATATATATTTGCGGATCTGGGAATTTTGGAAAGAATTTCCGAGGCTTTCAGCTTTTTTGTTCTGAGCATTCTGAGAATCTTCCACTCTTCGGTATTGATTTCAACGCCTTCGGGAATCGCTACAATGCCGTATATTTCATTTTCGTCAACCACGATTTCCGGCTGTGTGTATCTTTTTGACGAAACTTCGTTGCCCGTATTCGATTCGTTCGAAATTCTCTGCAGTTTTTCGATTCCGGCCCTTGTTCTTGCCGATTCTTCGGGCCAATAAGAATACTCCAAATCATCCAAAACCTCCTCGACCTTTCTGTCGAAGAAAATTTTCACGAAAACAAACATGAATACCACGGAAATGGTAAATACCGCGGCCGATATAATGTTGCTTTCCGTTATGCCTTCGGTAATTCCCGCTATTATTGCCGCTACCGCAAAAATTATAACTCTGTATGCATAATGTTTAAAAAAACTGCGCATCATTTTCCCTCCGATGATTAAAAGATTACGATTCCCTGTTTGAATCCGAAAGAACGATTGAATATAATTCTTCGGAATCCTTTGTTATTACGTTTCTTTCCTCAAGATGTGCCAGCGCATCTTTGTACACATA